>DYKD01000030.1 GCA_020722765.1 Brevinema andersonii
ATATTTTCCCCATCATTAGGATAACTGTCAAGGGCGGTTTCATCTGAAAAAGCGCCAATGGTAATGGCTTTATACCCGTAATTTCTGATTATTTGGGATTCAGTATACCCATGAGTCAAATCAATCGGTTGTGGATGTGCAGGAAGGTTTCTTGAAAGATGTTCAGCATGAAAGTATAAGTCACCTTCTAATATATGTTTTTTTAGGATCCCTTCAGAATGGATGAACCCGGGAGTCCCTCTATTGCAAGCATCGATGACCAAGAAAATCCCTTTTTTATCTATAATTCTCCTGTTTTTTTCTGATATATTCATGGACTCCATCACAAAGTCTCCATAACCCTGTAGTGAATACTGTTTTTATGTCTATATTTCGAAGCGGTTCAGCTTTGATTTCAGAAGCCAGTTTTAAGGCTATTGAGACAGCTGGACTGCCACTATCGGGATTAGCCTTGTTTTTATCTTTTGAATGGATAAACAGGCATAACCCAGTCAGTATTAAAAACAGGGCAGAGAGCACAATGGACATTATCTTGATAGGCGCTGATGGGATCAGAAGATAGGTCAAGGAATTGATGAATAGGATGTTGTACAGGACCAATATGACCTTGAGGATCATTGGTTCGTTTTTTCCAAGGCTTTGGTCTCTTTTCTGATAATGAAAAATTTGAAATAAGTATGAAAAGGAATATACTATATGATAAGGATATTGTCAATTAAGACCTGATTATCAGGTTGAGGAATTGGATCATGGCAAGGCTGTTTTTTATCCTGTTTTTTGGATTGATTTTTTTTTTATCTTATAGCGCAGATGCCTATAAGGCCGTCTTTGATTTGAAAGTTGGAAAATACAGTGTTGGTTCAGCTATGCTTCAAGGATGGGCTGATAAGACCTTTGTATCTTTTCATATTTCACCAGTACCTTTTTATTCCGTCAGGTATAAGGTTCTGGCTTATCTGGACAAGGATGGGACTGCCTACCGTGAGGATATTCTGAATATACGAAATACAAGGTCCAACTCGTATACGATCCTGATAAATGGAGGGAAAGCCATCCGGACCAATGTGATTCCACCATCCAAGGAGTTTGTCAGGGATATTAAGAATAGATGGGCTCCGAGAAAGCCTGTTTCGGTTTTTGTGGTTATTGATAGGTTTATCCGTGACAGAAAACCCTACACTTCTGAAAATGTGATGTTGATGAGAGAGTTGATTGATGAAGTCAAAACCAAAGCTGTCAGACCGGGAACCTACCAGCTTTCAGATGTGGATGAACGGTTTATCTTTGAAATTGATTATAAACAGTTGGATGGTCATCTTCTTCCTCAAAAAATAAGGATTGTCCGATATAGGCTTTATGGGATCAATTGGAGCATAGTCAATTTGCAATTAGTGGATTTCTCCCCCGAAGGTTCATCAACCCTTTCTGGTGGTTTTTGATGCGGCTTCTTGTTGTTTTATTACTCGCTTTTTCAGGATGTCTTTACTCTTACACTCTTGTTTATGACCTGTATACCGCAGGATTTAAGACAGGCAACGCGTATCTCTACTCTCATGATGATTCCTTGCTTGTCAAATTCAGGGTTGCTCCTGTTCCTTTCTTCAATTATGACTATACAATTGAATGTCTTTTGGATAAGAACCGAGTCTCTTATAGGGAAAACATAATTGAGATTATTAATGGGAAGACGAACTTGTTTGATTATTCCCAGACAGGAGGGGATTTTATACGGACAAACAGGACCATGAATGCTCCGCCCATGGTTTTTACGAACCGATGGAAACCTGGCAAGTCCCTCTCATTGTTTGTCCTTTTGGATCGTTTTGTGCGTTTGTTTCCTGATGCCGCACTTGATCATATAATCTTTATTAGGGAACAAAATGACCAGTTCAAGGTTATAGGACCAGAAAATGGATATTGGAGAATCAAAGAGGTCAATGACCAATACATTTTTCTTATCCATTATGTTCTTTTGTCAGGATGGCGTGTTCCTGATGCTATCAACATAGAACGTTACAGGTTTTTTGGAATCAATTGGAATATAATAAAGTTGAAACTGCATTCATTTTCAATTGATGATGATTCTGATATGAAGGAATGACAGTGCTTATGTCCTGAAGGAGACAAACATTTGAAAGAAGAACCCGTGCTTGTTACTGGATATGGAAGATTGCGGAACTGATTTTTTCTGATGACAACCAGAAAAAAAACTCTTAACGTCATAAGATCCTTACGTGTCCTCTTCAGATGCGCCATGTTCAATTATAAGGGATCAATAGCAAAAAAAGAATTATCTGAATATTTTTCTCTTTTTAAAAGAGATGTGGAAGACCTTTTTTCTACAAAGCGTCTAACATCGGATTTGACCCAATACGATTTCCTGAGGCAAGTGGTTAAGGACTGTGATGCTGCCATTTCTGTATCTGATTTTCAAGGATTGGCCAGACTGTCTTCTGATGCAAGGATAAGGCTTTCACTCCTTACAGGACAAGGAGAGTCAGAGAATGATTTTGAGATAATGACAGATGACAGAAGCCGGGATCAGCTCGCTCCTGTGTCTTATGACCTTCAAGTTGTCCTGGACAATATCAGGTCGCCTTTCAATGTAGGAGGTTTTTTCAGGACAGGAGACGCTGTCCGTGTAAAAAAAATCCATCTCTGTGGGATGACACCGACACCTGATAATATCAGGGTAAAACGTTCTGCCATGGGAGCTGATACTTTGATTCCCTGGGAACATGCCAGATTGACAGAAGATTGTGTCAGCAGTTTGAAGGGGAAAGGATATAAGATTTTTTGTATTGAAACAGTAAAAGGCAGTATCCCTTTCCAGGAAGTATGTTTTTCAAAGTCTCCTGAAACAGTTATGGTATTTGGAAATGAGGAATTTGGTATCAGTCATGCTGTTCTAGAAATGGCTGATGATATTGTTTCTTTGCCCATGATGGGCATGAAGAATTCATTGAATGTGACGGTTACAGGAGGTATCGTCCTTTATGGATTTTTATCCTCTTTCTCCAAAGGGCAATCAGGACGTTAATGCGGTCATACTATCCAAAAGACAGAATTTTAGTGCTTTTCCGGTCTTTTCTTAGAATGTATTGATCGCTTCATCATCCGTGTCATAGATTTCGAACATGTCCAACAGTTCCACTACCATAAATACCTTTTTTACGGATTCAGGCATTTTTACGAGTTTGACTTTCCCATTTTTTGCTTTCAATTGGCGTGCCGTGGCGATGAAGATGCGAAGCCCAGAGCTGCTGAGATATTCGACGTTTTTAAGGTTGATAATCAGATTGATGCGACCCTGTTCAATAAGCTTGTTGATTTCTTCCTCGATTTCCAGGGAATAGTGGATGTCGAGCCTTCCCGTCAGCGAGATGATGGTAACGTGAGGGGCTTTTTCAGGAATTTGTGTCTGTAACTGCATTGTATTCTCCTTATTCATTTTTTCAGTTTTTTTGTAAGTATGATGATGTTCTCTTCACAGTCCTTATTCTTGAATCGATATTCAACATGATCCATGAACTTATTGACAATGTATAGACCCATGCCGTTTATTTCACGGGTAGCCATCTCTTTTGACAGGATCGGTTTGTCCACATCTGATGGATTGAATGTGACTCCTTTGTGATGGAAAACAATATGAGCGATAGAATCTGATGTGCTGATTTCAAGACGGATAGGCATTCCGCCTTTCTTATTATAGGCATGTAAGATGATGTTTGTAGCCACTTCATCAATGGAAATGATGATGTCATCCATGATCGCTTTGTCTTTCACATAGGGAGACATGTTGTTCTGTACAAAGTCACTCAGATCCTTGAGCTTGGATGTATCACTTGTCATGTCAAAAACAATCTTTTTTTCCATTATTCCTCTCAATGGAATTTTATAATCATCAAAGTCAGATCGTCAAATTGGTGGACGTCGCCACAGAACGATTCAACATCATCCTTGATGTTTTTGATGATCTGTTCTGCTGGCAAGGATCGTGATCTCTTGACAGTCTCTATCAGCCGTTCCAACGTGAAATCCTCGTTTTCCTTGTTTATGGCATCTAAGACTCCATCCGTATAAAGGACAATGAAATCTCCTGGTTTGTAGGATTGTGATACCTGTTGGTATTCCCTGTCAGGTAAAATGCCAAGTGGAATCCCTTTTGATTTTATGAGATTGATCTTATCAGTTGCACTGTCATAGTATAGCTGTTCATTGTGTCCTGCGCAGCCATAGGAAAAGGAGCTGTTTGAAGTGTCTATAAGCAGGTAGAATAGGGTGACAAACATCCCTTTTCTGGAGTTGGAAATTATGAAATTATTGGCTTTATCCAGGACCAAGGCTGGATTCCTCTGGGTTTCTGAGACTATGCGCATGGCAGAATGTGACAAGGCCATGAAGAGGGCTGCTGGTATGCCTTTACCTGAAACATCAGCGATATAAGCCGCATATTTTCCATCCCCACAGTCAGTAATGTCATAGAAATCGCCGCCAATTTCCAAAGCAGGAATGCTTGTTGCTGCGATGTCTAGTCCATGGTCTGTTGGGAATGATGATGGCAGGATGCTTTGTTGGATTTTGTTGGCAACTTCCAATTCTCTTTCAATGCGTTGTTTGTCAATGAGTTCTTCATAAAACAGGGCATTTTCATAAGTTTCACTGATCTGCATGGCTATGGTTTCAATAGTCTGGAGGTCTTCATTATCAAACGGCAAACCGTTTTTCTTGTCTGCAAGATTGATGATTCCGATAATCTTCTGTTTGACGCGTAAGGGAACACATAAAAAGGATTTGGTTTTGTACCTGAATCTTTTATAAGCGCCGTATTTTTTTGTGGCTGTCATGTCTTCAACTAAAATAGGGTTGCCTGAAAGGAAAATATGCCCCATAATCTTACCGCTTGGGTGAAGCTCATCAAAACTGTCTTTGCTGATTCCTCGGGCATCAACAATGCGGAGTTGACCTGTTTTTTCATCTTTTATGAAAAGTGAGACGCGTTCAATTCCCAAGGATTCAGCTATGATATCAATGGTTCTGGAAAAAATAGTGTTGATGTCATAATCCATATTCCTTCCAATAAGAAGGGATACTTTGTTGATGGCAGTCAGCTCTTTGATCCGTTTTGCGAGGGACTGGTTTGAGGCGCGTAAGCTTTCAATCAGATTCCTGTTTGTTATAGCAATGCCAGCCTGGTCTGCCATGGATTGAAGGACATGAAGGTCTGTCGCGGAAAATTCCTGATGGTTCAATGAGTTGATCACTTCGAGAACGCCGATGATGTCCCCTTGCACTCTGATCGGTACGGCAAGTATGTTTTTGGTTTTCAAAGACGTAAGCTCATCAGCTTTTCTGAAGACTCTGCTGTCGTTTTGGGCGTCATTGATTATGAGCGGTTCCCCTGATTGTGCTACGATTCCTGCAATCCCTACACCCATGGGAACGCGGATTTCTTTCAGTATTTCACCTTTTCCACTGCTGTTTTCAACAACATTGAAATAGAGCTCATCGGTTTTTTTATCAGTCAGGAGAAGGGAACTCCCTTCAGTTGCTAGGACTTCTTTTGCGGAAGCCATGATATAGGATAGGAGGTCTTGGAAATTGATGGCTGTGTTTATCTGTTTGTTGATGAGGACAAAGGTTGAAAGTCTTTTGATGTCATCTTCTTTTGACTGGAAGAGAGTGATATTGTCAATCATAATGGTTATAGGATCAGCCATGTTCTGCAGAAGCTCCATGTCATCAACAGTGAATTCAGCTTCGGAATGTTTGTCCATGATCTCTATGACACCGTAGATGACCTGCTTTGTTTTTAAGGGGACACAAAGTATCCTGGAAGGTATATATTGCAACCTGTTGCCAATGCTTTCGTTGAAGAAGGGGCTTGTTGATGTGTCATTGATTATGACAGGTTCACCTGTTTGTGCCACTTTGCCAGCAATGCCTTCACCTTTCCTGATGCGGAGATTTTTGAGGGGTTCTGTCCGGTCTCCTCGGACGACGTTGAAATCCAGAACATCATGAGAAGAATCAAGCAGAAAAATAGATCCGGCTCTGATATTGAAAAAATCGACAATCAGATCCAATATGTTGTTTAAAGCCTCATCAAGTCTGATTTCAGACCTGATGAACCTGCTGAGGGAATCATACGCCTGGTTCTTGACTTCTAAAACTTTTGTTCCACGGGTTATAATGGACTCATTCATTGCAGACCTGCCATGTCTTTCAATTTTTCTGAAAGACTGACGAAGTGTCGTTTTTCGTCATGAAGTATTTTTTCTATTGCATCATGAGAGTGTCTTTCAAGAAGATGGTTTTTCAGTTCAGTATAAAACAGGATGGAGTTTTTTTCAGTTTCAATGGCAGCTTCCAAAAGACCATCAACTGTTGTGGGCATGTGTTCAAGTTTTTTGAGGATAGGTTCCAGATCAATAAGATGGATAAGGAAATCAGATGAATAGCCTGATGCGTTAGGATTCATGTTTTGGGGTGTTTCCTCATAAAGTCCCGTGAACTGTAAAATATGACTGGTCTCGTCTTTTGATATCTCATGGAAAAGAATTCTCAATTCCTGGGAGGCAACAGACAACGAACTGCGAACATAAAATTCTTTGACTGCTTTTTCTATTTCGGTTGCCATTAGCAACGCTTCTCGGATGTTCATTTCTGCCATTTAACCCCTGCTATTTTTCAAATGAATCTTTTATAGGATTAATTCAATATCATTCAATAGGAAAATAATGGAAATTTTATGGAAAGTCAAACTCTATTAACCTAAAAAAAGAGAGAGGTTCAATATTTTAAGGATAATCTGCAATCAACTGAAGATGCTGATGCATGGCGTTCTATAAGGGTCTTGATTTGAAGGCTGTCTTTTATAAATCCAGGAATGAGAGAATCCCTTCTGCCATTAAGGGAAATGGCTGTTTCATAGGCTGTTTGGAAATTCCGAATATAGAAATACAGGAATGCCAAGGACCAAAGTCCTGCGTCCAGGTAATCCTTTTTCTCAATCCATTGATAACCTGTATATACGCTTGCAGCTCCTGCTATGAAAGTGGCTGTGCCTTCCAATGGCTTCCCTGCATACAAGATCCCGATGCCTGGTATGATAGATAACCCAAGTGCAATATTTGGATTTCTATATTTTGTTTTTGTCCATGTATCTAGTATTTTTTTCACTTGTACTGTGGTTTCTAGTATAAGGGGATCGGATGAATATGAGGTGGCTTGTAGCAGTTCTTTAGATGCGGGATAGATTCCGAGTTGTTGGTATGAAATGGCAAGAAATATTTTGCCTGCATCAGTCTTGGAATCATTGGTTTCAGCTTTCATGAACATTTCCATGTAGCGTTTGCTTGTCACCCAGTCATTTTCTTTCAAAGCCGCTGCTCCAGCTATGAAATACAGTTCTCGTGAGTCTGCTGGTTGTTTGAGGAACATCATTTTGAGCTGCGGATACTGGCCTGCCATAAGCAATGTCCTGGCCAAGCGAATACGAAGTTCTGGAGAAGCTGACTTTTCCGGAAAGAAATAGGTGATGTACTTATATTCGGAATAGGCCCTGAAATAATCGCCTTCTTCATATAAGGAGTCTGCATAGAGAAGCCGATCAGAAAAATTATTGGGATCTGCATGAAGGCTGAAGTTACAACTTGTAAAAAGAAGAATCAGGAAGAAGGGAAAGGCTTCCCGAAGTGATTTCAGAAGCTTCCTCCGACGGCAAGATAGATGGTGTTAAGTACGCGATATTTATAAGGCCACCCTTCACCTGTTGTCACCTTGTTTGAATAAGTGAAGCCGGATCTGTCATATCCTATGCGTGCGTAGAAGTTAGAATAGTGGTATTCCCCGAAAGCATGGAAGTATGTTTCTGATCGGTTTTCATTCCAAAGTTTGTCTGTCAATTTGCCAAGAAGAGGATATTTGTATTCCAGACCAACCTTAAAATCCGATATTTTCATGTCTGTACGAAGTGCCAGTCTGAGGAACGTATACATATAGTCAGTTGTCGGTTCGGTGAATTCTGTGCCAGCGCTGATATCGTTATAATGTGCGAATTTAACATCAATACCAGGCATGACTCTTATTCTGTCTTTGATTGTGATAGGCACATATTCTGTGAATGAGAAACTCCATGCACGTGCATAGAACAGTCTGTTTGTCAGTTCCGTATTCGTTATGGTGCCATTGATGAAATGTTTTGAATTTGTGTCAGCAACCCATAAGCTGAGATTGAAGATGGAAAGGAATATGTCTGACTTGTATCCGATATTAATATCAACACTTGGCGCTATATAGAGATGTGTTACATTGGACTGTTTCAATGTGTTTGACAGTTTCACGGTATGTGTCGAGTATCCCGCACGGATATCGAAAAAACCGTTTGCTGAGAGGGGAGCTGCTATGGCGCAAAGAAACAACAGGGTAATGAGTATGTTTTTAAGGTTTGTATGTCGCAATGGTGCTTCCTTTTGCTGCTGTTGCTGTCCTGTAAATAACAGCAAAATAGTTTGGGATTGTCATGTTGAAACCATTTGTCTGCTTTCTGACAGTATTGATGTTCATGTCTTTTATGTTTGTCATTGTCAAGATGGATTTCAGGTTTGACGAAGTCATGTAGTTTTTCACTGCAGTCATCATGTCTTCAGCTACAGCAGAAGTTATGACTTTATAGGACACTGTCCCTGAGTCCAATGTGGATGTACTCCAGATAAGCTGGAACTTGTTGGAGACAAGCGAGACAGAACACAGTTGGTCAGAAAAAGCCGGATCAAAAGGATTTGTATGTTCTGGTGCAGGGAAAAAGAAACAGGCTGTCATTGTGAGCATGAGAACAGGTAGGATGACAAGTTGTATTTTTTGTTTTACCATTTTGGCGCCCAGTTGTCCATTGTGTTCTGTACAAATGATTTCTGGCGGACATACCAGAAGCTTGGGAAATACTGTTTATGGACTTCATCAAGTTTCAGGTTTGTGATTTCCCTGTTCTCAAAGGCTTCCCACATTGAGTATAACCAGGAGGAGAATCCGATAGTAAACCAGACCTTTGACTGAAGGTCTGCATTTTTGTAGTCCTCATAAGCCAGTGCAGCACGAGAAGGGGGAGCCCTGTCATAATCCTGTTTTAGTGCAGTCGCTTCCTTATCGAAGACAAGCCCTTTGTAGAGACTTCCATAGGTAGCTATGAAAAAACAAGTAGCATTGAAATAGTTCTGGTTGTAAAGCTGTCCCCATCCGGAAATGACGAGGGAGCGCATCATTGAAGATTCTGCGGTTTTCCGCAGTTCACGTACAAAAAAATCAAGGTCAAAATATTTTACAGTGAAGTCGACTGTTACCAAAGCGACATTTTCGAACGGGTATTCCACTTTCCGTATTTTTGTTCGGATGATCTCAGCATGAATGTCCTGCATGATCTTGTCTTCTGTGATAACAGCATTTTCAACTTTCTCATAAGAATGTACAAAGGATGTGGCCACTCTCTCTAAGGCTTTCACCCTGGCATTGGCAATGGCTTTTTCACGTGCGTCTATTTCGCTTGAACCACGGGCAATTCCGTCTGTAATCCGGATTGTCCGTTTCACTGTGAGGAACTCGGCTTCATTGCCTGCCTGTGCAGAAATTCCGATTGTCAGAAGGGAAAGGATGATGATGACAGCTTTTCTTGCCATATCAGAATCTCTCCTTCATTAATTCAAACTTGAATGCATAATGATATATCATTGGCATATTGTTCTGGGCTCTATATGATTCCTTGATCTGTTCCAATCCGAAATTCAGCATCAGTCTGGAAATTCCTGCATCTGAAACCGCAAGTGTCCAGAATATAAGGGATGGGATCTGATATGTCACAAAGGCAGTATTCACATCATCCTCTGAAACGGCCTTATTCATCTGGCTGATGTATGTGAGGTAGAACGCCCAATAAAAGACACCATAAAGACCTGCGCTGAAATATTCCCTGTTGTAGAATTGTCCTAAGCCTGGCATCACCATGGTCCGTAAGGAAGATCCACGCACAGTCTTGTCATATTCTTTCCAGAATTTTGGAAGGTCAAGATACCCCCCAGTAAGCCGGATTTTTACTTTCACTTCGCCAGGGGAAATGAAATCCTTTTCCAGGATCTTGACATCAAAAACCTGTATGTTCGCTTTTTTCTCTACCCAGTCACTGGAAAGGACTCCGTTGATGGTTGTTGAACCACCTTTGATCTGTCCTGCAATCAGACCTGCGCCATTTTTTTTCGCTTGCATGATGGCCATTTCAAGCGCTTCTACAGGATCATTATTCGCGCTATATCCGGTCTCTTCTACAATGACCACACGTTTGATAGTGAATTCATATGCATGGGTGAATGGCACAAGCAGGAAAAGTGATATGACAACCAGTTTTTTTATCATCACCTGTACTTCCCTGAAAAGAGAATGCCGAGTTGGATTTCGCCGACAATCACCCTTGAATTGAAATGGAACAGGGCTCGTGAGTTAAGCACAATCTTATGAAAATCTATTCCAGCCATGGCATAGTATCCTGCTACAGGATAAGCCTGATTGCCAAACTTAAAATTCAGTCCTGCACCATATTGGAGTTTCAGAAAGGGGATATAAGTGCGCATCAGCAGTCCTGGATAGACTTGGTAAACAAAATTCTTATTGAGGAATCCACTCAAATCGTTGTCGAAAGAGAAATAGAGGAGTTTATTAGGTGTATATCCTATGTTATCCTGGGTCAGCCTGAAATAAAGGGCGAATCCTGATCCGAATGCAGGTTTGAACTGAAGTCGGTTGACAGGATTGTCCCGGGTATTGAGTGAACCATACAGGAAGAAAATCATCTTGTTATGATATTTTGACCCGAACTCGCCTTTTAGCGCTGCGAAGCTTTGGGTGCTGGAAACAGCAAGTGAGATGAAAAGTGAAATGAGAATGAACTGCTTCATGTGCGGATTCCTAAGCAGAGAGCCCATCCTTTTGGAAGCCATTCGAATAGGGCACTCTCCTTGTTGTAAATATATTTCAAATTCAAGTCAATACCCACATTGTCTGTCTGCATCAGTTCAATGCCGATGGTCGTATGGAACATATATCCACGGAGTATGAATGGGAAAGATCCTGCTCCCACATAGACGTTGATTTTTTCAGTTATAAGAGGCCTGTATTTGAATGCGAACGTGGAGAAGAAGCTGATGTAATCCTTGTTTTCTGAGAGAAGGAAGACATCATAGAACTGTGTGCTGAGATAGACGAGGAATTCAGCATCAAAACGTTCAGTATGCGTATAACCACCGATACCGTAGAGGTTGATAAGCTTCATGTTCATGAATTCCATCCTGAAACCGAAATGTTCAGGGGTGGCATGGAGAACCGGACCTGCGAACAGGATTATCAGGAAAAGCGATATGGTCAGGAATCTCTTATTCATTGGTTTCAACCTCTTGGCTGTCTATTTCAGGTTTAGGTTGTTCAGCATTTGTTGCAGATTCGATTGTTTCTATCTGTGTTTCTTCAGTCGTCTCTTCAATTTTTGTTTCAACAGCAGGAAGCTCTTCTATGTTTTGATTTTCAGCCTCTTCCAGTTTTTTTAGACGTGCTTCTTCTTTCAAACGTAGTTTCTCTTCGGCCTCTCGTATCCTGCGTTCCTTGGCATCCTGCCGGTTCTTTTTATTGTTTTCCAATTCTGTCTGGATGCTTTTTTCGCGGGCCATCTTGTCTTCAAAAGAAGTGAAAAGGTAAGGTCTGTTGAAAATCCAGTGAAAGCTCAGTTCATAAAGCATCCCATAAGCCTGTTTCATTTTCGCAGAAACATCTATGGATAAAGTCCCATATCTTAGCCTGTTGCCTAATCCTGCTCCAAATGTGAAATTATCCCAGTTCGATTCCTTGAAATCATTTCCAACATAACCAGCACGGAGAGCAAGGAAGTAAAGGGGGAAAATCTCATATCCAAGCCTGAATGTATGGCTTTTATCAGCCGTATTCTCAATATCCATGGATAATGACATGATGTTTTTGTAACTGAATCCGGTTCCAATCCTGAACTTCATGTCAACACTTGCAGCTTTGAGCGGATAATCAAAGCCGGGAAATATGTTCATGATGGAAATGCCAAGACCGCTGTAGTGAAGGTCCGAAATGTATTTTTCCAGGTCATAGATGAAGAGGATTCCAATATCCATTGTAGCTGCATGGGATGTGCTGTTCATCTCCCTTAGATAAGCATGCCTTAAATTCATTCCATAATAAAACCATTTCCATATATGTCTTCCATAGGAAAGGGAGACAGCCATGTCTTCCAAATTCCAGGAAGTTGAAGTCTCTGCTCCATTGACAATCTCTTTGATATCTTCTGTGTGATGATAAAGGAAAGAATAGGCTATGTTTCCGCCCCAGGCTGGGGCAGTGTATGCCAAATATTCAGTATTGATGGCAGCCAGACCTGGATCATGCATGAGGATGAACTGTCTGTTATAGAGTGTTCCAAGACCAGCAGGGTTATACTGGATGGCATTGATGTCATTTGCCAGCCCAGTGAAAGCACCACCCATGGCAGAAGGCCTGACACCAAGTGATTGTGATAGGATAGGGAATCCTGCACAGTTGTTGATAAAGTATTCAGCAGAGACAAGAACAGGAAGGAGTAGGAGAAGGAGAAGGACGATGAGATTTTTTCTCATGGCTTCACCACCACTTTGCGCGCTTCACGGGCTTTGCCTGCATTCAGAACCAATATATAAATACCAGGTTGGACCAGGGTTCCGTTGAGATTCTTCAGATCCCATGAGAAGGAGTGAGTGCCTTCTGGTTTTTGCCCCTGTGGATAAGTAGCAACGATGTCTTTTGCGGAGTTCAGTATTGAAATTTCGGCTTCAGCCTCGTCAGGAAGGGAATACCAGATTTTTATTGTTTCACCAGCAGAAGCGGAATTGTTTTCAAACCTTATGAGGTTCTTGTATTGGTTTTGTATTGTGGAGATTTCAACTTCAGCGGACGAATCGATTTCCGTGCCATTGCTGCTTACAGTTACTAATTTATATCTGTAATAAGTATATGGTTGGACATCTATGTCTGTGTAATTAGTTGAGTTTTTTGTGAGGTTTGTAAGGATGAAGAATGATGAATGCTGTGTCTTCTTATAAATCCTTAGTTTTTCAACATTTGTATATGTACCATTCGACCATGACAATTCTACATTTGTACCAATAAAACGGGCTTTCAAGTTATAAGGGGCATCTGCGTGCAGGAGATTGACCGTAGAAAACGCAAGCACCATAAAGAGAAATGTTTTCTTTATCATCAAAGACTTTACCTGTTATGTTGTTTCAAATGACTGATATATTAAAGTATAATCTTGGAGGGGGAATTGTCAAGAAAAAAATATTTATTTGGATTAGGAGTGGATTTATAGCTATTTTTATTCAGATAAAGTGCCTGTTAGGAGATTGTTTTGGGTATTGTCAGTATAATTATAATTGCTTTTGGGCTTTCCATGGATTCTTTTGCTGTTTCAGTTGCAAACGGGATTGTTGTGCGGAATATGGGAATTCCCCACACGTTGAGGATGAGCCTTTTTTTTGGAGGTTTTCAGGCCTTGATGCCTGCGCTGGGATGGTTTTTAGGTGTTAAACTCAACAGGTTCATATCTGAATGGGATCACTGGGTTGCTTTCGCTATACTATCTTTCATTGGCTGCAGGATGATTTGGGAGGCTGTTAAATCGTCAAAAGATGAAGAGAAAAAGGAATGTTCATCTGTGGATTGTTCACGGCTAAGTACCCTATCCCTTCTTGCGGTGGCAACGAGTATTGATGCTTTTGCAGTCGGTCTCAGTTTCGCGCTTCTGAACATGTCCATTGTCGCACCTGTTTTGATCATTGGTGGCATTACTGCAGTTGTTTCATTTTCAGGATATTATATAGGGAAGACAGTAGGACATTTTTTTGAGAACAAGGTAGAGATTGTGGGAGGAGTGATATTGATTGGTATAGGAGTGAAGATCCTTTTGGAGCGCTTGGTCGGGGGGTAAAACCTTTCCCTTTCAAGGGAAAGGGTCGCCAAACGATGTTTGGCGGGGATAGGGTTTGATTATGATGACTTATTCACCAAGAACTAAGTAAGCAATGCCACAGCCCTGCACTCTGCACCTTCCCTTCGTCCAATGAAACCGAGCTTTTCTGTTGTTGTAGCTTTTATGTTTACCTGGTCAGCTTTTAATCCTGTAGCTTCCATGATATTCTTTTTCATTTTTCCCTTGTAGGGAAATATCTTAGGTTTCTGCATGAGAAGTGTGATGTCTATGTTGTCTATTTTGAAATCATTTTTTTTCAGTAATCCAACCACTTGTTTTAACAGCAGGATACTGGATATCCCCTTATATTTCTTGTCTGTGTCTGGAAAATGTTCCCCAATATCTCCAAGCGCTGCGGCTCCCAGCAGTGCGTCACAGACTGAATGCACAAGCACATCCGCATCCGAATGCCCATCAAGTCCTAATGGGGAAGGGATGTTCACTCCGCCAAGGACAAGCTTTCTGCCTTTCTTAAACCTGTGAAAATCCGTTCCGTATCCTATCCTCATCTTTTCCTCCCTGCCATTAGTTTGAAAAGTTCCAAATCTGCAGGATATGTGATCTTGAAATTGAATGGCGTGCTTTCCACCATGACCACCCTTTCCCCTGATAGTTCCATGGCCTGAGCGTCATCTGTGAGGTTTTTACCCGTGTTTTTTTCTGATGCTTTCAAAATGTCTTCTGTGAAAAAACATTGGGGTGTCTGCACTTCCCACACGTCCTTTCTATCGACTGTTGTTGTGATTTTTCCGTTTTTTACTTTCTTGAGTGTGTTAGATTCCCTCACTCCAGGAACAGCTCCCAGCCCGGGTTTCACATGTTGGATAAGTTTTTTTATGAGTTCTGTGGTTATGAAAGGCCTTGCTGCGTCATGGATAAGTGTTATGCTTTTAGGATTTTCCATGGCAATGTGGCGTAAACCGATCAGCACGGACTCCTGTCTTTCTTTTCCACCAGCAAGGCAGGCTGTCACTTTCAGATATTTTGTCATGAGTCTGGAAGCTTTCCTCATGTCATCCTGATGGAGCATGATGACAATCTCATCAACAACCGGACATTTCTGGAAAGCGTCCAGCGTCCATTCCAGGATCGGCTTTCCTTTCCATGAAAGGAAAGCCTTGTGTGTTGATGTTGCCATTCTCTTCCCTGTCCCTGCTGCAGGAATCAAGGCTATGACTTTCTTACTTGGCAAAGATCATCCTGCCCGATTCAGTCTGTATGATGCTCGTCACTTCTATGCGCTTTTTCTTGTTCATGAATTTGCTTCCATTCTCGACAACAACCATGGTCCCATCTTCAAGATATCCAATACCTTGGTTGGGATCCTTGCCGGGTTTCATGATCTGGATTTCAAATTGCTCTCCTGGATGGACAATGGGTTTGAGCATCTCTGCCAGCTTGTTGATGTTGAAGATTTTCACATTGTCGATTTCAGCGATCTTGTGTAGGTTGAAATCCGTAGTCACGACTGCGCCGTTGATCTCTTTGGCGAGTGCGATGAGCTTCATGTCTACGCCACGGATTTCAGGGTAGTCCTTTTCCATGATCTGGACAATCAGGTCCTTGCTTTTCTGCATCTTGTTGACGACTTCCATGCCCCTGCGGCCACGTTGGCGTTTCATCCCGTCTGCGCTGTCTGAAATCAGCTGCAGTTCCCGCAATACGAATTTGGGGATTATGAAGATACCTTCCAGGAAACCTGAAGGGCTTACGTCAAGAATACGTGCATCAATGATGGCGCTTGTGTCCAGTATCTTGTACTTGAAGAAGTTGACGTTGTCCTCTTTCACTTCGCCAACCCGTCCTGCACCGAAGTTGATCCTATGTGCGTTGTCATGGAAGAGTACGAATCCTATGTAAACAAAAAGAAGCATGACACTGGCAGTGTAGGGGAGTAGGGAATGTCCAGGCGTGATGATAAATGCTGTCGTATGTGCTACAAGATATCCTGCACCCAGTCCTAAGGCAGCACCAAAAGAACCGAAAAGGACTCCCCACGCGTGGTCTTTCCGGATGTGCGTCGTGTACCAAGAGAATGAGAACATCAAGATGAATGCGACAAGCGAGATGATGATCCGCGTGACAGCGGGTTCTGCCCTAAGAAGAAAATAGGAAAGGACAGAAATGATGATGATAAAAATAAATTTGAACATAATACCTCTTATGATCCTTTATTTAAGTGATTTCATGATGAGCTCAAGAGCTTTCTCTTTTTCTGTCTTTTTGACGATGGAAATTTCCGTTGTCAGGGAGTTTATGGCATTGTCATAGAGTTTCTTTTCCATGATGGAAAGTTCGTCCTTTTTGTATCTCTTATGAAGGTCCCTGATCATCTCTGCAAGATCCCTGTAGTTTCCGGATTTCAGCTTGTCCAGGTTGTTCTGATAACGGAGTTTCCAGTCCTTTTCTGTCTTCTTTTTTGCGCGTTCCTTGAAAATCTTGAAGACTTTCGTAAGTGTGGCTGGAGACATCAAGGGGCGTAAGCCCATATCTTCGGCGTTTTTCACAGGGATGAGGACATTCATCTTCTTTTCTTCCATATGAAGGACGTAGTATTTCTGTTTGATGCCTTGTACATCTTTTGATTCGATTTTTTCAATCATGCCAATCCCATTTCCAGGATATACAGCTAGTTTCTTTATTTTCAACATTTATGACTCCTATAATGTTCTTATTCGAAAATTTTATTGATTGCTTCGTTGATACTGTTGACTTCCATTATCGTTATGCCTTCACGGTCCTGTTTTGTGAGTTGTGTCTGTGGTACAATGACCCTTGTGAAACCAAGCTTTTTCGCTTCTCGGATCCGTTGCCCGATCCTTGAAACAGGCCGGATGTTGCCGTTCAGACCGACTTCTCCTATCATGATAGTATCGGCAGGAATTGGTTTGTTCTTGAAACTCCCTGCTATGGCCATGGCACATGCAAGGTCCACTGCTGGTTCTGTCACTTTGATTCCGCCTGCAAGTTTCACATAGATTTCCTGGTTTCGCATGTTCAATCCACCTGATTTTTCCATGACTGCAGCAAGAAGAGAAAGCTTGTTCAGGTCTATCCCTGCGGCCACCCTCCGTGGCATGACCATAGGTGAAAAGACGCTGAGGGCCTGCACCTCTATGATCAGGCATCTTGAACCTTCCATGATCACGGAGAGGGAAGTGCCAATCGTGTTCTTGTCTCCTGCTTCAAGGAAATAGTCAGATGGATTGTTGATTTCAACCAGCCCTGTATCCCTCATTTCGAAAACTCCGATTTCTTCAGTTGACCCAAATCTGTTCTTTACTGTGCGAAGAATTCGGAACGCCCCATGCCGTTCGCCTTCAAAATAGAGGACGCAGTCCACCATGTGTTCCAGAACCTTGGGACCTGCAATGCTTCCTTCTTTGGTAATGTGGCCGATCAGAAATACAGGAATGCCGTTCTCTTTTGCAAGGTTGATAAGGATAGCTGTAGATTCCCTGATCTGTCCTGCGCTTCCTGCTGAGCTGCTCATCTCTGGATGCGTCATGGTCTGTACTGAATCAATGATAAGTATCTCTGGTTTTTCCAGCTCCACTGTTTCCTTAATGCGGATGATGTCCGTCTCGTTTAGCAAAGGCAGATGCTGACTTTTCACTCCCAGCCTGTCAGCACGTAACTTGATTTGACCGCAGGATTCCTCTCCAGAAACATAGAGAACCTTGTTTTTGGAGGCCATGCTGTCCGCCATCTGAAGGAGTAATGTTGATTTTCCAATGCCCGGCTCTCCTGCTATGAGAACCACTTCACCGTGCACAGCGCCACCACCCAGCACCCTGTCAAGTTCGCTGATTCCTGATGAAAGGCGGATGACTTTGTCTGAACCCCCGATCGCAGAAAGAGCAACAGGTTTTTTTATGCGGATGTCTGTTGAACTAGATTTTTTCCTGCTCTCTTCACGCACGATCTCTTCAACAAACGAATTCCATGCTGAACATTCAGGACATTTGCCAAGCCACTTGGATGATGTATAACCGCAAGTCTGGCAGGCAAATCTTGTTTTTGTCTTTGTTACCATATCAGGCTTTTCGGGTTCCTTTTTACTTTTTCTGTAAGCACTTCCGTGTTTTCTATTATCTTATCAAGTCTCTTGCCAAGTTTCTTGTCGTAGATAAGCCTTCCTACAACGCCTTCCTGGTTGCGGATCGCAGCGGTGATGTGCTTGCTGTTTGCAGTCACCTCTTCAAGGTCCTTTGCGGCTTTCTGTAAAGACCTGGCTGTAATTTGTAGATCAGAGATGCTCTGTGTCAATTTGTCTGAATTCACTGATGTCAGCTTGTCCAGGTTTTTTGCTGAGTGGTCAAGTGATGTGAGGATCTCTTTCATCTGTATGTTGAAAACCAGAAGTGCGTCTGCTGTTGTCTTGATCGCGCGTTGCACCTCGGGTTCGCTTGTTGATACGGTCTTGTTGAGCTGGTACATCAGGTCTGATGTGTTGTTGAATAGTGACTGGAATGAACGTTGTATGTCTTCTGTATTCATGGACTCGCCAAAAAGCGAGTTAACAGCATTCCCCACTTTTATGGAAAGGTTATCCAGAGAGATGGGGCTGATCCCTGTGATAATGGAATTGTTCGTGAGAAAAGTACCGCTCGGTGATTCCACTTCCACATCTACGTACCTGTCACCCATCAGTGAGGTTGAGCCTATGATAAAACGTGCTTTGCTGTCTATAGGATATTTGTCATCGATCCAGAGTATGGCATTCATCTGGTTCCCTGCGCGTTTCAGCCCTTTCACATATCCGATCTTAAGGCCTCCTGCCATCTTTACCTGTGATCCAGCCTTCAGGTCTCCTACAAACTTATAAATGATATTGACGTTGTAACCACGCAGGATGACCTGGATATTGTTGGTCAAGACCAAAGCAATAAGGAAAAATATGATTGCCAGGAAGGAGAAAATGCCGACTTTGGCTTCTTTTGAAAGAACCATGGTTTCCCTCTCTTTTATTCTTTTATCAAAATGATTTTTCTAGAATGACTCATCAAGGTTTCCTTTAAGGAAGTGCATGACTATCGGATTCTCAGATGCCTGTATCTCTTCTTTGCTGCCGTAAAAGATGATTTCGCCTTGGTGGAGCATGGCCAGCTTGTCTGCAATCTTGAAGGCTGACTGCATGTCATGTGTGACAATGATGGATGTGATGCCAAGTTTTTCGTTGAGGTCTATGATCAGGTTGTTGATCGAGTCTGCTGTGATGGGGTCAAGACCTGTTGTCGGTTCGTCATAGAGCATGATGCAGGGATCCATGATCAGCGACCTGGCCAAGGCGACGCGTTTCTGCATTCCGCCCGAAAGCTGGTATGGTTTCAGAGCTTCAATGTTCCTTAAATCTACGGTTTCCAGTTTCGCTTTTACAAGACTGTTTTTTTCTTCTTCACCCAGTTCTGAATACCTGTCTAAAAAGAATCCTACATTTTCACGGATTGTGAGTGAATCGAACAGTGCTGAGTTCTGGAACAATATGGAAATCCGGATTCCATTCTGGAGAAATGCAAGACGTTCTATTTTTGAGATGTCTTTGCCATCCACTTCTATGTTTCCAGAATCAGGTTTGTATATGCCTGCAAGATGTTTTAATAGTACGCTTTTCCCACAACCGCTTCTTCCCAGTATGACAAGCTTCTGTTTGTCCGGAATTTCCAGGTTTATGTTTCTGAGCACGTCGCGTCCGTCATAACTTTTTTTTAATCCGTTGATTTTGATCATCTCATATCCCCAGCGTGTAGCTGATGAACAGTGTGAGGAAATAATCTGATACAAGGATGGCGATGGACGAATAGACAACAGTCTTGGTTGTCGCTTCTCCCACACCTTCAGCTCCGCCTGTTGTCTTGAAGCCTTGGCTACAGGCAATGATGACGATGATGATGGCAAAGAAGATGGTCTTGATCAACCCATGCATGATGTCCCCGAAATGGACTGCGACACGAAGTGCGTTGAGATATGTTTCAATGGGAATCTGCAATCTGAAATAGGAAATGAAAGCACCGCCAAGGATCCCTATGTAATCGGAAAAGACTGTAATCATGGGTAATGTGATGAGAAGCGCCAGGAAGCGGGGAACCACAAGATATTGGACAGGCGAGGTGGAGAGCGTGTACAACGCATCAATCTGGTCTGTCACTTTCATTGTGCCGATTTCGGCCGTTATGGAAGAGCCTATACGACCTGCAATGAATACGGAGGAAAGCACAGGTCCTAATTCTCTCACCATGGCCAGACCAATGATACTACCAATGAATGTGGAAGCTCCTTTGATTTTTGTCTCAATCGCAATGGCCGTTTGAAGGCTCATCACCATTCCTGTAAAGAAGGTCGTAATCAATGCAATAGGAAGTGATCGGATTCCAATCTGGATCATTTGTTGGATAAGGTTTTTTTTGTCAAAGGGAGGTTTGAATGTCCACTTGATGGTTTCTTTGAACAAAAGGAAGAAGGAGCCTAGTCCTTCAAAAAAAACGAGTATGGGCCGTCCAAGGAATGAGAGCATTGTTACCTGTCCGATTCGTTTTCTAGAGATACGAATTTTGTCAGATCGCCTTTGAATCCAAGCTTGATCTTGTATCCAGAAGGGCCGTTCCTGTTTTTCATGATCAAGATGTCTGCTTTCCCTTTTTCTTCGTCAGGAGTCTTCTCCTTTAAATAATATTCTTTTCTGTCTATGAATAAGACAAGGTCTGCGTCCTGTTCAATGGCCCCAGATTCCCTTAAATCCGAAAGCTGTGGTTCGCGTTCTTTCCTGTCATCCACTTTTCTATTGAGCTGGGATATGGCCACAACAGGGATTTTCAGGTCACGGGCTATGGCTTTGAGTGACCTTGAAATTTCTGCAATCTCCTGCTGTCTGTTGTCCTGGAAAGAAGGATGCTTCATGAGCTGGAGATAATCGACAATCACGATGTTGACTTTTTTGTTCGTGTCTGCGATCAGCTTCCTGAGGCGGGAACGCATGTCAAATATGGTCATGGCCGTGCTGTCCATGATGTAGATTTCTGCGCTGCCGATCTTGTCTCCTGCATCGTAGAGCATCGCGATCTCATCCTGGTTGATCTGCGCTCTCCTGATCTTATTGTTGTTGAGTCCAGACAGGGAGCTCATCATTCGCATTGTGAGAAGGTCCGCAGGCATTTCAAGTGAGAATATGGCAACTCCCAGTTTTTCTTTGATGGCCATGTGTTCTGCGATGTTCATGGCAAACGCGGTCTTTCCCATGGAAGGTCTTGCTGCTATGATGATGAATTCGGATTCGTGGAAACCGTCCGTGTGAATGTCTATCTGGGGATAGCCAGTGGGAAGCCCGGTTATCTTCTTGTCCTGATCCATCATCTTGATGATTTTTTCCATGTTCTGCATGATGACATCACGGGCTGTGACAAAATCACCTGACACTTCGCGTTGCGAAATCTGGAATATCGAGTGCTCTGCTTCCTCTATGATTTTTTTAGTCTCGAGGGTCTCGTCAAGGCTCTTGTTGATGATCCCTTTTGCTGTGGCAATCAGGCTCCTCAGCTGTGATTTTTCCTTGACGATCCGCGCGTAGTACTCGATATTCGTAGCTGTAGGTACGATGTCCAGTATCTCGTTCAGATAGTCCACGCCACCACATTTGTCCAGGATTTTGTGGTCGCGAAGGTAACTTGTGAGTGTACGTATGTCAGCGACCCCAGTCCTGTTCAGTTCACAGATGGCATGGAAAAGAAGCTTGTTCCTTTCAAGATAGAAGTCTCCCTCTGTAATGTGTTCCTGTGCCTGGTCAATGGTGTTTTTGTCAAGCAACATGGCACCAAGGCATGCTGCCTCGGATTCCACATCCTTGGGTTCAGTCCTCATCGGACCTTTTCGTTCTTCGTTCATGGCGCCTTTTACTGTTTGATGACCCAGACTTTCAATTCAGCTTCGATTTCTGGAGCAAGGTGGACTTTCACAGGGAATATTCCGATCTGTTTGATCGGTTCCTCCAATATGATTTTCCTCTTGTCCAGTTCGATGCCCTGTTTTTGTAGGGCGTCTGAGATGTCTGCGTTCGTCACTGAACCATGGAGCTTGTCGTCAGCTCCTGCCTGGACAGTGATGTTCACGGATGTGGCAGCCAGCTTTTCAGCGAGATCCTTCATCTGGATCACTGTCTTTTCAGCCTGCTTCATAGCTGTCCGTTTGTAGTCCTCGAACACTTTCATGTTTGAGTCTGTGGCAAGCATGGCTAATTTGTTAGGGAATAGGTAGTTGTTGGCATACCCATTCTTCACATCTTTTATTTCGCCCATCTTGCCGAGTGTTTTGATATCATCTTTAAGAATGACTTTCATTCATTATCCTCCGTCGGATTTGAGTTTTCGAATATTGAACCACGCATCAAATAATCCCAGCCCGAATATCCCAAGCAAGAACATGAATGGCGGAAGTATGAGGGATATCAGGACAAGTAATGCGATCTTGACCACGATGTTTGCCCTGAGCCTGCTGAAGAATGAAGTGAACACCATCACTCCTTGCAGTGCATAGAAGGCACCACAGATCAGGAAAGCGTTCATGAAAATATTCTTCAAAAGCAAATGTCCTGTCATACTTGCAATGAGAAGACCTGCCCACGATACGATGAAAAACCATGTGAGACTGAAATCAAGCTGGAGGCTTTCCAAGGATCCTTTGGCTGGTTGTTCAATTGGTTTGAACAGGGGGACTGGCTTTGGAATGTTCCTATTCTTGTTAGCCCTGCCCTTTGTTTTTTTCAGGACAGGGGAAACAGCTTTTTCATCAGGTATGATCTGTCTGTGTAGGAAAAGCCGCGCAAGGAAAGCGTTCAGAAAAACAGATGTAAGCACAAAAATGAAAACAAGTGCTGCATAAGCGTTCCTGACGAGATCAATCGCGAAATCCTGGAATACCAGGTAGTTCTGGATGTTCTTTTCTGTCATGTTCATTTTTTGAAATATGGCTGAAGCAGAGTCTCCTGTCATTTTCATCTGGTTGATGAGCCCTCCTATGATGTCAATTCCCATGAGTGGTTTTGCCACTATGAGGAAAATGATTATAGTAAGGGAATAGATGGAAAGGGACAGGAGAAGTTTATTCACAGTCATTTTTCCGCTCAGGAAAAGCCATAAGAGGATTCCCATGAGCAGGGTGAACATTGCAAAAATGCCTAAGTAGGCCATCACAAGACTGTACCTGTTGACTGTTGCGACGAGGAAGATGATCCCGAACCATGTGAGAAAAGAGAAAGCGGTCTTTCTCCAGTCCGTCATCCTCTGGAATAGGATGACTAGGGGTGTCATGGCGAAGAACATGAAGGGTCCTGGTATGGCGATCACTAAAGCAAGGAAAATAAGGTAGTTTGTCGTGATGAGGTCATTCCGTAAGGACATGTTCGTCCCACCTTGGGTATCTCCCAACATCGCTTTCGTCGTTGGCATCATTAGTCCCTGACGAAAGGCATGAGTGCTAGCTGGCGCGCAATTTTTATTTCGCGTGCGAGCAAGCGCTGGTGCTTTGCACAGTTTCCAGACAGTCTGCGAGGCATAATCTTACCCCGTTCAGTCGTGAAACGTGCAAGTTTGTCAATCTCTTTGTAGGAGATTTCTCCGATCTGCTTCGCACAGAACCGGCATACTTTCTTCTTGAATTTCTGGAAGCGGGGATTGAAGCGTTTTACTTGCTGGTCTCCACCACCGAAATCTGAACCGCCAGACTGGCGATCGTTCATTTCACTCATTGTAGTCTCCTGTTTTGTGTTAATGGAACTGTTTAGAAGGGAATCTCGTCATCAGGCATCGGTCCGCCTAAGTCATCTGCAGGTGTGTTGTCCGGATATCCTGGTTCTGGCATGTTTGCAGGCTGCTCGTAATTCTGTTCAGCAGCCGGACTGCTTTGTTTGTTGGAATTATACTGGTTGCCACCACCTGAATTTCCTTGGCCACCACCAGAGCTGAGTAGCTTGATGGAGTCTGCTATGATTTCAATCACACTCCGGTTCTTTTCTTCATTCTGTGGCTTGTAACTGTGTTGCGTGATCCTTCCACTGACTGCGATCATTTTTCCTTTGGTCAGATACTGCTGGAGCACTTCTGCCTGTTTGCCAAAAAGTTTGATGTTGAAAAAATGAGCCTGTTCTTCCCACTGTCCTGACTGGCTATTTTTCTTTGACTGGTTGTTGGCCAGACGGATTGTGGAGATGGAAAGACCACTGTTCGTCTGTTTCAATTCAGCATCAGCGACAAGCCGACCTGTCAATGCAACTACGTTTATATCCGATGCCATCTTTTTTCTCCTTTTTTTCCTTTATATTTTTTGTACTGACTTCTTGTTAAACAGCTGGTTGTACAACTGCAGGCTTTGTAGCAACGGCTTCTTCTTTTCTGAAGACGTGCTGGTGTTCATCAACGATGATCATGTAACGGAGAATTGACTCTACCAGTTTGAGTTCTTTCTTGAGTTCGTGGATGCGGAGAGAATCAGCTGAGAATTTGACGAAGTAGTAATATCCCTCTGTCTCCTTGTTTATCTCATAGGCAAGTCTTCTGTTTCCCCAATCGTCTGTAGTCACGATATTGGCCTCTATCCCTTTAAGCAGGGCATTGACCTTCTCTTTCATTGTTGTGGAATCAGCATTTTTCTTAAAAATGCAAGCAAGCTCATATCTTTTCATGGTGTCACCTCCCTTCGGACTAAGATTCTAATCTTTTTTCAGTTAGAATAGAGAGATATATGATCATTGGCAGATTCACTTGTGAGTGATGTATATATCTTTCTGGATTCCCATCCAGAGGTCTTAAGATAATAGGTCCGTTCTGATATTTCAAGTTTTTTTAAAGCTTTTTTTAGCCATATTTGGCATGTATTTCTTAATATCAGTTATTGTGAAGGTTAAGATTGAAGGTTAGTCAAAACAGAAAAGTCCAGATCAAGCAACTTAGTGTTTTTTTTTGACAGAATCCATAAAGAATGCTATAATGGAGTAGGTGGTAATTAATGAAGAAAATAGTCATTCTCTCTATTCTCTGCCTGGCTTTCCCCCTTCTTGCTGTGCATAATGACTCTTCTGAAATCATTCCAGCAAACAATTTTTTCGGAGGTATCCATCTTGGTGTGTCCACAACTCCAGGACCTCAAACCTATGTGTCTGCAGGATTGGGAATCAATGAATGGTCTGATCTTCGCCTTCGTGTCGGATATCTTGATTATGCTAAAAATACGAATTCAGTTTACTCTGGTCTTTACTATAAGATCCTGATTACTCGTTTTTTTCAGAAGATGGACAGCGTTTCAGTGCAATTTGGTCCCCAATACCATAAGTATTTCAGTCTTTATAGTTCTCTTTTGTTGACCACAAGCTGGAAAGTTCTCCAGTTCTACACAGGATTGGATGATTCAATCTATTTCGCACCAGCAGGAACCGAAATAAGAATGAACTTTTTGATAGGCACAAAAGTGAAATTTAAATGGTCACTAACCAGGATTAGTCCGGCTCTTAATTTTGAAGTGGCTGTGCCTGTCTTGAATAAGACTTCTTATGCTTTCTCGTTATCCCTTCTTAATGTTTTTGACTACAAGTCTGCCAATAAATAGGATTTCTATCCATGGACACCCCCAAAAAACAGAAGACCATCCTGCTTGATGGTTTTGAAGATAAAGATCTTTCTTCCCTGGTTTCATTCATCAAGACCCATCCTGCAGTTGGCAAAGACGCTGTTTTTGCTTCTGTCACAGAAACATCTCTCAAGTGGACTGTGCAGGAATGGCTGGAAGAGCTTGCCAAAGAGCACGCCTATTTTACAAAATCCAATCCTGACGACAAGCCTGTCCCTTAGAGATGGTTGAACGAAGCAGATGGTTCGCTGTTTTTCTAAGTGCCCTGATTCCAGGAGCAGGCCAATTTTATAAAGGTCAACGTCTTTTCCCGTTTTTTCTCTTTTTATCCTACGCTTCCCTAAAATATTTTTACCTGCTTTTCGGTGGTTTCTTCCTTGATCATAGCACGAGCAAGGTTTTTGTTCTTGTTGTTCTTATCTCCTCTGTTCTTGCTTTCCTGGCATATCTTTATAATCTTGTGAATGCATGTCTTTTCCCTGCAGGCACTGATCTTGTTTTCGATGATTTACAGAAAAGGAAAAACCCTTTCATAGCTGGTCTTCTCAGTATCATCATACCTGGTGCTGGACAGGTTTATAATAAGCAGATCTGGAAAACTTTCCTTGTCTATCTTCTGTTTGGAATCCTGTTCAGTCTTTCTGGAATTCTCAAGTTCTCTGAAGAGGATTCTGCCATTTTGGGGTTGGCCCTTTTTTTATGTGTGGAAATCATTCTCCTTGTTGATGCTATGAATACTGCAGGGAAGCGTATGGATGAAGAGTACGGAATCAAACTTAAGAAGAAAACGCCGAAAATCATCTGGTTCACTGTTCTTGTCATCCTTTTTTTTAATGTTGTTGATATGACGCTCTCTCTCAGATTCAGAGAGACAAGCGTCAAAGCTTTCAAGATTCCCACAGGTTCCATGCAGCCAACACTTTTTGGTGGACAGGACCATGCGCTGGGTGACCATCTTGTTGTGAATTTGCGTGACAGGCGAGTCATCAACCGTGGTGAAATCGTTGTTTTTAACTATCCTGTTGATCCTGAACTCCAGTTTGTGAAACGTATCATTGGTCTTCCTGGGGAAACTCTTGAAATTCGCAACAAGGTTGTCTATATAGATGGAAAAGCGCTGGATGAATTGTGGCTTAAGGTTTTTCCCCAGAAAGAATATTTTTCGGATTTTGGAAATACCCTTCCTGCAGTGATCAGTCCTCGGGATAACTTCGGACCTGTTCGGATTCCTGCGAATTCCTATTTTGTCATGGGTGATAATCGGGACAACAGTTCAGACAGCCGGTTCTGGGGAGTCGTAGAGAAATCATTTATTATTGGAAAGCCTATGGCGATCTATTTTCCGTTCAACAGAATGCGTTGGCTGGATTAGTTCCCATTTAAGAAAAACGGATATCCATCATCTCTTAGCGTAACAATATGTACAGTTGAATCTGCATGTGTTGTAAGCGCCTATATCCTTGCTCCAGATACATTTGCATTCTTTTCGCTGGTTCTGGTCTTTGAGTTTGCCTTGAGGTTTGTCCAGAAATGCCATCAGCTTCTTATCGTGGGCAAATGCTTTTCTCATCAATGCTGCATCTATGCAGCTACTGGGAGGAATACCAAGGTTTGTGAAATCAAGTTCTTCCGCACAGGAGGAGAGCGTCATCCCAGAGGAATCGCATATTCGTTTCATCTTTTCTGCAAAATTGAATTGTTGCTCTTCTGTCAAGAGGGGGATGTTGAAGCCTTGTCTTTCCATGCGGTTTCTTACAGAGGCATACATTCCGATGTCAAGGAAACTGAAGATACATCTGTTTGTGAACCCTGCAATGTTTCTGGCTATGTTTTGCAGTCTTTCAAGGATCAGATTTTCGTTGTCAGATGTTAGGATGACTGGGTCAAACCGCCAGATGTTTCTTTCGCTCCCCAATAGCCCTGAAAGCCTTTTGAACGTGTCTATCCTTTTTGGGAGTGAGGCTAACCCTGGCTCTAATCCCTCCTTTTCATAATCATTCAAAGTGTAGAGGAAATATGTCCCTATTCCAGATTCTTCAAAATACTTGAGGTGGGGGAGCATCTTTTCTGGATCTTTTGTCCAAAAAACAATCACTCTTACATTTTTCGTGAGGACAGCTTCTCTGATCAGGGGATTATACGGATTTTTAACCCAAAAATAGCCTTTTTGCCATTGGTTCATGAATTCCTCAGCACCCCAGGCTGGAATATCTGTCCTACGGCTTGCAGAAAGGATGACAGGAGCTGTAGTCTTTGTAAGCTTGTTTTCTATGATCAACTCTGATTTTTCCCAAGGAGACGTTGATGGCATGAGTTATCCTTCTATTAATAATACTCAAGACTAGTCGGATGGAATGGGTTGTTTGGAAAATCTAACATGGAAAATTGTTAAAATCAAGGAATTGTTTAAAAAGACAAGTTGATTTTTCTTTTCCTATAGGGTATATTATATCAAGTTGATATGACAGTAAACGAGTCGAGAGGTGTATGTATGGGTGCTGAACTCAAGGAATTAAAGGTCGATGAGAAGAGCAAGTATTTTAACACATTAGGGATGGCGCACAAGACTTTTCCAAGTGTCATGTCACGTGTACGTGAATTCACAATGGAAATCATCAAGGATGCTCCGGAACAGTTCAAGGAAAAAAATCTCTTGGAACAGCAGTTAAGTGAAGTGATTAAGAATGCTGTCCGTCATGGTAACAAGAATAATCCTGTGAAGAAAGTGAAGGTTTGGTACAGGTTTGACACGAAAAAGCGGATTATCCAAGTGGTTGTTGAGGATGAGGGAGAGGGATTTAAGAATCTGGAAGACTGGAATAACTTTTATCTGAAACGGACGTATTATATAGAAAAACAGGATTATGACAATATGATCAAGCTGATCAACTATAGGACATTGAATTCAACTGAGATGGATGGGGGCAATGCTCTTCTCGCAGCGATTGAGTATTGGAACGGTGGAATCATCTATAACAATAGAAGAAATAAGGTCGCTTTGATCCGGATGTTTTAAACATGGGGGAAACCATGAGAAAGAGTGTGCGTTTTTTTTCTCTTCTGAGTCTATTGATGGGAACAGTCCTGTTTGCAACAACATTAAAAGATGCGGATCGCTTATGGGAAAAGCGTAATGGTTTTTCAGGGGAAACAGCGAAGCAGGTCTATTTGAAATACAAGGAAGTTGTTGATGCGAATCCGCAGAGTTATGAGGCGTACTGGAAATATTCACGTGCGCTCAACTGGTATGGAATGAATATGGCCACTGACAACAAGACCAAGAAAGAGATTTTCCTGAAAGCGAAGGATGCAGCCATGCTTTCTACTCAGATAAACCCCAATGGTGTTGAAGGCCATGTCTGGCTTGGTGTGAACTGGGGTACTTGGGGAGAAGCGAACGGTATCTTGAACAGTCTCAAGGCAGTGCCAGAGATTGAGCGGAACATGAATGAGGTTCTTACCACGAATCCCGATTATGATGAGGCCATTGCGTACAGGGTTCTGGGGCGTCTCTATTTCAAGGCTCCTGGTGCGCCACTCAGTATCGGAGACAAGGAAAAATCAGAACAATATTTGCGGAGAGCTTACCAGATTGCCCCTTTGAACAAGAAGAACGCCCTTTATCTGGCAGAAATTCTGGTTGCAAAAAAGAACAACAAGGAAGCTCTTCAGGTTCTGGATGAGGCTCTTTCCAAACCAGTTCGCCCCTCGAACAGGATTGAAGAGGATGCTGATCTAAAAGAGATGAAAGCTCTCAAAGCGCGTATCTCTGAAAAGTAAGTGTTTTTTACCTTTTCAAATTTTCTCTTTTTGTTTTGACATCCTGAAAACTCTTTAGTATCTTGCATTTCCCTTTTTCAACATGAATATCATATTGAGGAGTGTTCAATGGTCAAGAAAAATCAGAAACGGATGATGCGGATAGGATTTTTTACAGATACCTATTATCCGACCATCAACGGTGTTTCCGCTTCTACTGAATATTTTGCAGAAGAGCTGGCTGCCTTGGGGCATCATGTGGCCATTTTCTGTCCGAAGTACAAAGGGTCTGAAAACGAGATTCGGGATATCAACAAGCCTGGTTTTTCCGTATATCGTTGCCCTTCTTTTCCTGTTTTCACAAATCCGGAACATGCTTTTACGTTCCCACAGCTTGGTTTTGGAGTGGATATCAGGAAGCTCAATCTTGACATTATCCATATACAGTCTCCATTTATTATTGGAAGCTATGGTGCTGCACTTGCCAGGAAACTGAAGATTCCCCTCACACAGACCTATCATACATTTTGGGAAGACTACCTTCATTATTTTGTATTCCCAAAATTCATAACCAGACCTCTCATGATCTGGCAGAATACGCTTCTTTGCAACCAGTCCCTTGTCAATTTTGTCCCATCCCCCCAGATGACGCAAGGACTTGTTGATTACGGTGTGAAGACCAAACTTGTCGTATGCCCCACAGGAATTGACGTGGAGCGTTTCCGCAAGGAATCTAACAAGAAACTTGTAGCACGGAATCTTGGGCTTCCCAAAGACAAGCGTATCCTTCTTTTTGCTTCCCGCATGTGTGTTGAAAAGTCCGCTGATGTTGTCGTGAAAGCATTTTCCATCATCGCATCGGAGGAACCGGATACCATGCTGGTCATGACTGGTGATGGCCCAATGACAAAGGATATCATCAGGCTTGTGAAGAGGCTAAGGCTGGAAGACCGGGTCGTAGTGAAAGGTTATCTCAACAGGCCTGACCTTTATGCGCATTACGAAGCTGCTGAAATTTTCGTGTTTCCTTCAGTCTCAGAGACACAAGGGCTTGTTGTTCTGGAAGCACAGGCATTCGAGACTCCGGTTGTCGGAGTAGGACAGATGGGTGTCAAGATGATCATGAAGAATGATGTAGGCGGTTTTCTTGCAAAAGAAAGGAATCCCAAGGAGATTGCGGATCTGTGCTTGAAGCTTCTGAGGGACAAGAAACTTTATGCAAGAAAATCAAAAGAAGCGCTTGCCAATTCCAGGAAATGGAAGACTTCGGAATATGCAAAGCTGATGGAACAAGAGTTGTTAGCCCTATTAAAATAAGTTTAAATTTGAGACAGTTATGGGAGGGATTCCATGGAACGTGTAAGATGGGAAGAGCATAAGGGGAAAAAAATCCTTGTGCTTGATTACTCTGGTCTGAAAGCAGGGAAGGTTGACGAGAAACAGCAGCTTCTGGATGTGATCAGGCAAGCTTATGACGTTGTAGGCCAGCAGAATGAAAAGATCCGGTTTCTTTCCTATGTAGCCAACTCTTCTGCGGATAATGACATCATGGCACGACTCAAGGAATTTGCTGCGTTCTGCAACTCAAACGGAAAAGTGGACAAAGAATGTGTGGTGGGAATCAGTCCCCTGCAGAAGATATTTGTAAATACGATCAACATGTTCTCAAAAGCCAAACTTGTCATTTTTGATACTGTTGATCAAGCTAAGGAGTGGCTGGTTTCCTGATGTATAAGTATGAGACACATGCACATACTTCAGAAGTCAGTGGATGCAGTAATGTGGAAGCCCAGGAACTTGTAAGGCTTTACGCTGAGGCAGGATAGTCAGGTGTTGTCATTACTGATCATTTTTATGGCGATTTTTTTCATTCCAGATCCATGAAGTCCTATAAGAATGCTGTTGACGATTTTCTTGTGGGATACAGGCTCGCCAAGGAAGAAGGAGAGCGTTCGGGTATAAATGTATTTTTGGGGATGGAACTTCGGTTTTTTGTATCCTTGTTGAAAAGCAGGAAATACAGGCTCATCAGGACATGACAATGTGATTTCCAAAAACAGTTAGTCGAATTTTTAGGAGGTCTGATTATGTCACAAGAGATTCACAAGTGTGCGCCCTCTGGTGCTGTTTATGAGGCTTTGAAAAGACTCGGAATGTAGGTCAGTTGCCGGCGTTCTTCTTCTTTTTCTTAACGCATTGGGCGGAAGCTGAATCTAACTCTTTTAAAACTTCATCTGCAGAATATAGTTTTCCTTTTTTTGTGGTTTCTTTTTTAACAAAAGCTTCCACTTCCATTTTATCTACAAGATCTTCATATAATTCAATTATGGATCTTTTTAAGATTTTAGAACGATCCTCATGGTAATGTTTGCTGAGTTTATTTACAATGAGTTCTTCTGGTTCTGTAAAACGGATTGAAACTAATCCCATGGTTTGTATACCTCCACGCGTTTAGCGATTTGAACGATTATATAATCATTGTTTTCAATGAAAAAAATAGCTCTATATTTATTTTTTCTAAGTCTATAAAATATTTGATCCTTTTCAGTGTGGATTTGCTTTATATCAAACAAATTCATGTTTTTTGTCAAATCAATAGCTGCAAATGCATCATAAAAAAGTTTGAAGATGCTTTTTGGGATTTTGCCTTTTTTGAGAGCCTTAAGCACATCTTCATGTATTTTTATCATATATACAATGTAATACAAATTGATTTGAAAGTCAAGTTTTTTCTTATACACCCAACGAGGACGAATCTTATGACGAGCCTTGCACTCTGATTTCGTATCAAAACTAAACGAAATCAAGTGTTCGCAAGGCTCACGAGCCCTGTCGAGGGATCCTGACGAGGATTGCTGACGAGCAGTAGCCCGAAGGGCGTATCACGTTCCTTCCCAGGTTATCGAGTAATTTTACCGAAGGTGAAATTGTATCGAGATAACCTGGCGTTTTTTCTGGGAAATGGATGATACCGGTCTGTCCAGCAATAAAGAATCCTTTTTCTCTCCCCTGAACCATGCCTAAAAACGACTTTTAGACCCTTCAGCCTGGCATATTGAATTTTTTAAAAAACTCC
>DYKD01000031.1 GCA_020722765.1 Brevinema andersonii
CCTCTTCCTTACTGATAACCCCATCAATCCCTTCACGAATCTCATCCAATTGTCCTTGCTCAATAAAGAGAAAAAAAAGGCTCTTCTGAAGTCTGTCGCCGTACCTTTTCAGGAACTTGGCCACTCGTACCAGACGTTTCGGATCAGCTATGTCATAGGCTACAAGGAGATTCATCAATCAATTCCCTAACCCCTTATCTCTCTACTCATTTCATAAAGAGTATCCGCACTCAAATCCTGTTCATGGGGCCATTCAACAAAATACCCCTTGTTCGTGACCTGCTTAAAATAACTTGGATTCTCAAATTCCTGAAAAACACCATCTTTCTTAAACCCTGAGAAATCAACAAGTCTTTTCTCACCAGACTCAAATGTGACTGATAATTTGTAGTCAGATACCCATGATAATTCTTTGATTCTTTTCATATCAACCTCATTTTAATCCATCAATTTTGGAATTCGGCTGAATATGCGGTTTATGGTGCTTCTGATTATCCCTGAAAAAAATCCTGATGATAATCCCATAAAACATTGAAATTACTGGCATATCAATCATACTCCTTTTCAAACAAACTGAATAAAGATACTATCCTAAAAATCAAAAAGCAAGATGGTCCAGATCATTTCAACACCCATGGCTCGTATTTTGACCATTCCCCTGTCAACACTTTTGCAATCGTCCGTGCTTGCACCTCCATGGCACGCCAATAGGAGATTGCGCCTTGTTCCCCTGGTGATGTCGTAGGAGAACGTTTCTTCCTCTCGTATTCAGCAAAAAATTTCCGCTTTCCTTCCTTGGTCAACCAGATGCCACCCTCATCTCCAGGACAAAAATCATCAGGCTTGATGATCTGCTTATTAATCAATGTAAGCACGACAGCGTCAATCACAGCGGACCTGAACTCTTCCATCAAGTCAAGTGCCAGACAAGGTTTTGAATATCGCTCTTTGTGGAGAAATCCCATGTAAGGATCCAATCCCACGGCATGACAGATGGCGACCTCGGTTCCAGCAAGGCAGGTGTACCCAAAACTGAGGAGCGCATTGACAGGGTCTTCAGGAGGTCTTTTGGTCCTCTTTGTAAACTTGAAAGCGGGATCGTCATTACGGATCATGACAGAAAAGTTCTCAAAGTAGATGCGCGTTGCCATACCTTCAATTCCCAAGAGGCTCTCTTCCTCAGCGCAAGAATTCACTTTCTCCACATAATTCGCCAATTCCTGGATGGATTTCTCTCCAATTTCAGCATGGTTTCGGGAATGTCTCATGAGCATGGCACGCATGTTCAGGATTTTGCCCATGATGAAAGCCTTCGCAAGGGTCAAGGAGAGTTCTTTATTATTCACAGAAGCGATAACCTGTTTCTCCCTAAGCAGGGAGTTTTTGGAAAGGGCTGGTTCAAGATCGCAGATGAACTCCCCGCGCCAATTGAAATAGTTGACACGGATTTCCTCATCGAAAATAAGATCCATCACATCTGCCGTAAATCCCACACGTCCCATGCACCAGATTTCAGAGATTTTGAATACAGGGACTTCAAAAAGGAGCTCATCCTCCTTGAATACGGCAATCCTCTTATCCTTCTTACGTACAGAGGCATATTTCTCATCAATATAGAGGACCTTATCATCCTCATCGAGTGAGACTGAAACCTGTTTTTGTTCAACTCCGTTCTCCATTTTTCACCTCATGCAGACTTACGTTCTTCCATGATTTTTTCATACGCATCCTGGATTTCCATGAATTTGGCAGTAGCCACATCTGCTGAAAGCCCTGTGCGCACCCCCCTGTCTGGATGATACTTCATAGCCATTCTCCTATAGGCTTCCTTGACAGTCTCATCCGTAGCATTCTGATCCACACCTAATAATGCATAAAGTCTCGCCACCCCCCCGATTTTGCCTTCAAGAAGTGTCCGAGCAGCGTCCTGCATCCGCTGAAACTCAGATTGTGAAACGCCAAGCCGGGAAGCCATTCTCCACAGAAGCGAAATTTCATTCTCATGGATTTCCCCATCTGCAATAGCAACAGAGAAAAGATAGTTAATCACGTCCCGGATTTCCGCAGGTTCAAGGACATCCAACAGATCGTCACACACTACTTCCAGAGTCATACCTGTGCGTTCTGTCTCATCAATCATCTGACGGATATATTTCAACCCTTTCTGATTCATACCGAACTTCACGTATCTATCTATGATAGCCTGACGCTCCACTGAATCAAAATGTCCGTCCGCCTTGGCAACAATCACGCTGAGTGCGATTTCCGCAGAAACAATAAAAACGAGCCTATCATCCTCTGACTGGAACATAGTCCGTATCAAGGGTTTGGAGCAGTAAGGGCAAAATCGTCCAGTAGGGTTAATGAATGTTTTAACGCAATCTGGACAGAAAGTGAGCGTATAAGATTTTCCGCATTGGCATTTGTAGCGTCCTGGTCCTGGCACGAGACTCTTATCATGACAACTGGGACAAGTTGCGAGGAAAAACACGTTTCCGCAGGAATTACACTTCACCCCTGTTTGGGAAGCATACATGGAGATGGGAGCATTACAATTAGGACAATTTCCTTGTAAAATATCTGGATTATAACCAGAGGATGAATGATCCGAAGTGGCAGCTCCCCCGATTCCAGCACCGACAATGGCACCGAGAGGCCCTCCGACCATACCGCCAATGATACCACCGACAATAGAACCGAAAAGGCCCATAAAATTCCTCCTTTAATATGGTTTATAGATGTTTATCCAGTTGATCGAGAATCCAATTTCCTTGTGAATCTTTGTGGAGAAAAACACGGCCAGCATTGCCGTCAGACCAGGCGTAAAACTCATGGGTGGAGCCAGGAACCGGACTGCCACTTGAAATATCTTTGAGATTGAATCTTTTCAAAATCTGACCTTTGAGAAGGTAAATGACAAAATTATCAATTTTTTCATTTAACATCTGAAACTGGCGACTTTCCAACCCTTTACAAGAATCCAGAAATTTCTGGGAGAATTTAATCTTAGGATGAGGAGAAGCAAGAAGCGATTTAGAATAAAGGTCATCCTGCAATTTTTTGACAAGCACAAAACCCAAAGCGCTGAAGGATGCCTGTTGACCATCAGGTTCATACAGATGTTTGGGCAGGTCGTCAAATTCCTTAAGAGGCAAAAAGTCATCCTGGAGAAGGATGCGGCGTAACTTCGGCAGATGCGGTTCCAAGGAATGGAGCAGCTGAGATTCGAGTGAAAAAGGGAGTATAGGTATATGGACAAGATGATCTGCGGTTTCAAAGATGTAAAAGATATCATCCGCATACGCCATACCAATGGCTTGAAGAAATCCGCTGACAGATTTGAAACCACCAGTGAGGTTGAAGACAATCCTGTAACCAGCACGTTTATAGGACTGAAGATTGAAATCAGCATCACTGTCACCAAGAACCGCTTTGAGAATGCCCAAGGACGCAAAATGAAAATCTTCTGAATTGGCCGTATTCATCTTAGGCATAGGGAGAAGCTGGACATTGGTAATGCCATGTACTCGCAATGCTTCCGCAATGACACTGGCAGCCAGAGTTCCGACATAAGTATCCGTATGAAGGAGCATGTGAAGATCCTGGGCGCCCGTGGGAAGATGTTTTTTATAATAGGCTGCAAGAGCCTTCATTTCGGCTGATCCAGAGCATTGAACGTCCAGAGGGGAGGCGAGAAAATCCGAACGGACTTTCTGGAAATGCTGAACAATCCCTTGTTTTGAGGCTGGATCCAACTCCGCCTCCTTGAGGTTGGAGACGGAGTTGAGGAAATCCCGCATAACCTGAGAGACTTTATGCATGAGCAGGGAGGTGCCTGTTGTTGAGAGGATGAGGGAGGGCATGGGGTTAGACATAAGATTCGAGAACCTTTTTTGCTTTTTTTATATTTGCAAAATCCTTGTCATTCAGATTAGGATACCCTAGTTTTCCATTCCATTTTTGTGTTGCTACTTGAGGATCTGCCATTGCCAAAATATTTTTCATCTGTGTTGTATTCAACCAAGTCTGATTGCTGTAGTTTTTTTTGCACCAAGCATCTAAAGTGGAAATCAGTTGTGCATAAAAACTGGGATCCTTATGATCTAACAACCCTTTATCCGTTTTTATAGCTGAAATTTCAATCTGAACTGAACCGAAACCGTAGGGTTTAGCCATACCTATAGAATGAGACAAATTGCGATTTTCACCCCATGTCAAAGACCATACCAATGATTCTAGTTCAAAACGCGTCAGATTATGAAAGCGAACTGTTCCTTCAAAAACCGACCCTTCAGGCAAAGGAATAAATTGGACTTCTACATTGGATGTAGGTGCTTGTAAGGGCTTTATCATAGAAGATGGCCTTACTGGATAACGTTTCCAGCCTCTCACTTTTGACTGTGCACTCATCATTGTTACATAATTGGATTCAGGTGAAGCTAACTCACCTGGTCGAGGAGTTGCCTGTTCGATATAATTAGGATAAAATGTCGGTTTTGGTGAACCCAGAACTGTCCGGACAGCGTTTCTTGCATGTGAAGGAATTTGAGAGGCCAAACATGTGCCAAATGAGACCCTCCCTTTTAAGGAATGATTTTTTTCATTTTCATCAACTTTTCCAAACAACACTTCAGCCAAATCTGGTTTAGATTCAAAATGACTTGATGAAGAATGCGAAATGACCTCATGTATGGTATGATCATAAGCTAATCTGTACATAAGAGCCAAGCCTAAAGATTTAATTTTGCCCCCTTCTTCCAGAAAAAAAACAGGCATAGCCCTGTTTTCTGCCATTACAGATTTCCAATATTTCAATTCATCGTTAGGGTCACCACTGGGGGTGGAATGGATAAATGTAAAATCTTTTACCAATTGTATTGGAAGTTGGATAGCCGGGTTTACCTTATGAGGGAAAATAAATTCCATATGTTTTCCTGATTTTCCAGGTACATAATTTAAAGGTTGTCCTGTAAAAACGATTGAACCCTTTAGTGGAGTTTCCGGGGAATAAGAACGACTAACCTTGGTCACTTTTGAATAGTACAGAGAAACACGACTATGTTTGTGTACGCAAGGAGGGTCGACCTGGTAATAAATTGTTCTACTATCTCCATACCTCCTATATTTATCTTTCGCAGATTGTTTTCTACCAAGGTCTCGAATACCCAACCCTTTTTCCAAGATTGAATGTTCAACACGATAGAAATCACAAGAAGAAAGGATCCAATCCCCCTTCTCATTTTTTTTGATCCAACCAGCTTTCGCTTTTGGCGCATAAGCATTAGATTCCTGTTTTGTAATTTTATTGATATAATCCTGTTTATTAGTCAAGTCTCTAATGGAATATCTATGATTATCTACCTGATTCATTTTACCAAAGCTTATCACTTGAAGCACATTCCGTATTAACCCCTTCAAGGAGGATCCAGGAATTGCATATTCTCCTGCTTTTGTTGTCTTGAAGAAATCCTTATATTCCTGATCGTTATTCCGGTTTTGATCAGGATGTGCCCCTCCATTTCTTATATAAATAGGGGTTTTCGCAGTAATCTTAATATCTATTGTTCCAGAAAAAGAATCCTTAAACGGAACATCATGCGAAACCTTGTCTGCCCAATCTGGGAAAAAGACAGATGTGCCTAATTTTACAAAATTATAAGGCGAATTTACTTTATTAATAGCAGGGGGATTCCTATAACCACCATGATAATTACCTCCACCATTATGTCTTTGAGGATGATACTGTCCCATTATTTTCCTCCTTTGGAAATTCCAGCGAAACGGCTAACCATAGGTCGCCATTCCTTCTGTTCCATTATCTCTTGAATACTATAACCAACAACATACTTATGAAAAGACCCATCTTTTGCAAGAAGGCTTTTCTCCACGAGCAACCCTTCCTTCTCCCCCACTTCTGTCAATATGGAAAGAGACCAACCGGCCTGCGTTCTTCTCAGATGAAGACTCTTTTTATCATTGACTCTCTCACCAAGTAAGGGCCACCATGTTGCTTCTGCCTTATCATCTTTTCCTAATAATTTGATATCTGGAGAATCCACAACCTGCAGCCAACCTTCGCCACCGAAACTGTTGAATTGCTCCATCACTCGTTTTGCGTCAACCACTGTCTCTTCTTTCACATCTATAACACCTTTACGGAATTCCTTTCCTGTTACATCCTTTAACGCTTTTATCTCTTTGTCCATACTCATGATTGTGCCTCCCATTTCCAAGTACCTTTGAAATATCCATGACCCCGACCAGACCCGGCTCCCATCTGGAGACGTCCTTGCGCAAGATCATCAAAACTCTTTTCTAAAGCCACAAGAATATCTTTATCTATTTTTTCAACTGCCTCTTTCCCAAGAAGAGTGACGGACAAACCTTCTGCGAAGGGAGAGCCTTGCCAAAAAGGCCTTTCAGAGAAGAGCATTCCTTCCCGAGCTCCACCTGTAAACCGATCGATTGCCACATGGTGAAGCAACCGGGATTCAGGGGGATTCGCCACATACATGTCATCAATAAGAACGCGTCCCCTCTGACCTTCCAGTTTCCCATCTGAATCCTTGATGGAACCAAAAAGCTCACGCACCGCTTCATTCTTTTCCGCAGTGGAATGCGCTTTAATCTCTTCAGGCGTCATGTGATCCGCAAACCTACCCTTCAGTGCATTATAGTGAAAAGCCACGCGATGCGCAATCGCCCCCTTGACAGAAGCAGCAGGAATAAGAACCACATTCTCTTGAACCTGCCCCACATCGCCATTCCAGACAATCCTATCATCACGAACTGGAGCCATATCCGCATCATCCTTGTATTCTTGCCTGTTTTCCTTCTCTACATCCACGCCCCCGCCCCACATCCAATAACCTTCAGGTTGAATTGATATATTGGCAACAGATGCTGAGGAGGCTTTGAGGCCTATTGACTTCTGTTGTAAAACTTGCGGATCAACTTTCAAAGAAACAGACAATTGCGAGTAATCAGCAAAGTCTTTCGCATTCTGAAGATCAAACACTCTTTCTTTAATATTAATAACCTTGAAAGCCCCAAAACCATGGCGAGTGCCTCCACCAAAGCGTACCATTGGATCGTGCAACAGATCTAAAAGCTGTTTCCATACTGGATCATTTCTATCTGAAACAAGTTCCATTTCAAAGGTGAAACGATGACCCGCACAGACAACTTCTTCATCAAATTTACCATGATCGTCCACAACGCCCTGATGGTTGATACGAACCCTGTCGCGAGTTGTTTTTGATTTTGCTGATGACAGAATCGGATCAGAGCTTATCAGACTCGAATCAATAATTCCTTCAACAATTTTGTTATTCTTGTCATGCACATTGGCCCAAGAAAAAGTAATGCGAGAACCTCTGCCATCACGTTTCTCTTGAAAACCAAAGACATCGTTGCAGGATCGCTCACCAGCAATAGATTTGAATGCTGACCTGATCACACCAGCCAGACTGGAACCTGGAATAGTGGCCAGTCCGTTCGCATCCGTGACAACCAATTCATCTTTTGATTCATCGCCTCTGCCTGCGCCTATCTTGAACGGTGTCGTGAACTCTATGGTCACACGAGCTAAATGTCTGAAATTGAGTGCCATTATTTATTCCCTCCTTTGCCTTTATACACATCATGCGCTCTAAGTTTATGACAAGTGATAGCCAACGCTTTTAACTTGACTTGTTCTTTATGATTTTCATGAAGGAGGCTATCTACCTTTTGCCAAACCTCAGTCCATTGTTTTTTTCTTGTACTGCTACCGATCCAATTGTTCACGAGATTTTTGAGAGAACTGGAATCAGCAGCATCAAGGCACATGGCTCTAACATTTGACCACTGCGTCTTTGACGGATAAAGTTTCTTATCATCTTTTAATTTTTTTATAAACCTAGAAAGCTGTTGTGTCCAGTCAGTAGAAAGGGAATAAGCCTCTTCATCCATTTCTGCAGCCTTAACCTTGCGCTTGAGATATAGTGCCAATGTAGAACCTGGCAAGAAAGCTTCTTGGCTCATAGGTTTTTTATCTTCTGATTCCTTTAAATTCTTTGGCGTTATTAAAAAATCAGGATTCACAAGAACCTGTCCTAAACCTTCTTCAACATGCAATCCAATCCCTTTATCCAATTCTGCTTGAAGAAGAGATAAATCTGGCGGGGTTGAGCATATAAAAGTGATTACACTTCCTTTGACAATCACATTCCGCTCTTCTTGCCGCCCTTTAAAATAGGCATTCCAAGGGGAATAAGATCTTGTCCGGATATATGTGCGAGTGAGGTCAAGCTTTCCTTCACCCAAACCAAAATCTTTTGCTTCTGGCAATAAGGTTGGAATACTATCATGGACGAGCCACAAATCTGATGCCAAATAAAAAGAAACGAACTTGTCATTTTTCTGAGATGCTATTTTTTTTATACCACTCGACAAAGGTTTAACATCCACAGCTCCGAATTCCGCACTCCTTGATTTTCCCATCTTGAGTCGTCCTTGCAAGATACCAAGGATAGACTTCCATAAATCTTCAGGGAAAGAGTCATCCGCTGTTATGGTTGCTACAAATTCTGTTCCTGCACGTAAAGACTCATAGGAAAAAAGATTCCCGTCAACTGTTCTTCCAAACTGGGTCCTGTCAATGGAGGACATGGTTTTTCTGTTCTTTCTTGGTTCAAAGGATACGAAAGACGACTGATCATCGTAAAAATATCTGGAACGCATCTGTTTAAACTGAGAGTCGCCTAAGGCCTCGCTCTGTATTTTTAAACCTGAATTTGAAACCCCATTCAGAATTTTTTCCGTATGAACAATCTTCGGCTTATGCCATGATAGTGGTATAGGATAAGCGACACTCTCTTTTACAAATGGCAAAGCATTTGAAAACCTTATAGCCCCAGATAAAAGTTTTTTAGGATCAAAACTGTTTCCGAGTCTGGAAGCTACAGTACCAAGGATTACTGAACCTGGAATATAATCCAAAGTTTCATGAGACCCTTCTGTGGCGCCAATACTACTGATGACAATATCAGATTCAAGTTTTAAGAGAATATCTGTTTTTTTCATGATTGTACTCCCACTTGGCAACGCCCCAAACCCCTATGTCTATGAGCTCCCAAAGACCTGATCAAAGGCATTGCTTTTTTCAAAGAGTCCAGGTCATGATCATCAACAAAATCAATATTGGCTTCAAGAGTCAAAGGGATGCAAACCTCAAGAATACGCAGGGAATGGTCTTCTGCTAAACCGTTGTCATCAAGTTTTGTGGAGGCTATGTTTGTAAAAAGAGCTTCTTTATAAGAGTCACTCTGGGTTATCAACCAATTTCTTTCTGCTTGTTGCAGATGAGCATTTGAGAAACTAAGTTTTCCCTCTGCAGCCGTATCGGAATCTTTTTTGGTTGCTTCGCCAAAAAGCCTTGTTGTTGTCTCTTTGGCAAGATGTCCTGCATCTTCCAAAGTCTGACAGGCTTCTCTGAAAAGGCCTTTAACAGCTTTACCTGGAATATAAGGAAGTTTGTCTGCATCACGTGCCATAACGGCATCTGCTGCACCACCCTTTCCTAACCCAGTCCCAATATGCCAGTAAGAGAGAATATTGAAAATTATCTTTTTTGTCATATTACTCCTCCCATCCAAGCCTAATGCCGAGAGACTTTAACTCTATGGCATCTGGCAAAGGTGTTGTTTTTTTATCATGAATAGTTTTCCATAAAGGAAACTCTGGACTATCGGTCATGTTTATAAGTTGAGAAGCAAAGGCTGTCCAACCAAAACGATTATCATCTTTATATATCTCGCGCAACCTATCGAAAGCCCTATTAGCTTCGTCAACGTTATCATACATCAAAGTAAAGATTTTGCGCAAAGGTCCTGATGAAATAGATTTGTCCATACTCTTCGTAAAATCTAACAGTTCACTAACAAGAGCATAGGGACCCGTCTTTGTTCCAACAACATAAGGCATCATCGTTAGGATAGTATCTCCATGCCCCATCAATTCACTTTTCATGATATTTTCAAAAGAGCCACCAATCCCCGCAGTCAATCTCCAGAAGGCTAATCCGGATTGTTGGCGTCCTGTTTTTTCTTTCACAAAGTTACACAAAGATTCACAAAGGTCATAAGCCTGATAAAAGGGGAAACTGCTTTTCATGAACACAATTCCCGCAGAAGCAGTCAAGCCACCATTTGGTAGATTTTTGGCAGTCTGTGTCTCAAATTCTTCTAGAAATGTCTTGGTAAAAAGTAATGCATCACGTGCGTTCATCATGATTGTGAGATCATCTCCAGCACAGACAACAGGCCGAAAAGGAATCTTGATTTTTTTACTTCCAGAGTCAATCTTCTTTTTAATATGTTTCAGCATGGGCGCCAGTGCTTTCTGGACTGCTGTGACTGTTGATTCATCAATTTTTTTTGAGAGTGCTCCCCACCCCTTTACATCCTTGATCTCTTTCATAGCAGCTTGCAGTTTTGCACCCATACTGTTAGCATCCGCATGGATCAGGGCAATATAACTATTTTCGCCCTCTTCAATATCGGACACATCATCCGGCCATAGCGAACGATCTGAAACCAGAGACTCATATTCAGAAGGAATAATCCTATGTAGAAGTTCTTTCTTAGCTGCGTTATTGGCATCTAACTTTACTCTGATTTCTTCTGATATGGCTTCTTTTTCAAGATAACCGACAGCCGCTTGACCTGTCTGCCTATTTCTGACAATCCATGGTCCAGCTACGGGCAGATCAACAGGAATCGCATTCCTCAAAAAAGCAATTTTTTTTTCAGCTTCATCATTGGCAGCAAACCAGTTGTTATTTTCAACTGGTACAACCGTCTGTACAGAAAACAAACCTGGAGCTTTTGATGAGAGCGTTGGTTGCCATAATGATAGAATGGTTTTAGCATCCTCCTCGCTTGTAAATAAGGCCCTAATACCACCGGCAGTAGCTGTAATGATCTCAAAAGAAGTAATGCCAGTAGAGAAGCATAACCCTTCTAAAATTTCTCGTGGTGTTTCCAGTACGACTGTACTGGCACCAACCATTTCCTTCAGCCTGTCACTCCGGAAAATGTATTCCTGGATGCCCTTGGCTGCGGATACGAACAGATACTTTTCAGAATCCATACAACCTCCATAGTTAATATTCAAAAAATGTTTACTTTTAAATTAGAGAAGACTTTTTTTCACCTCCCATATTCATAAGCCCTCATAAAAGCTTTCCCCATAGCGGACAAGCTATATGTCTTATATTGCTTGTTGTAAAGAATAAACGGTTTCATGGCATCATCCAACCTCTCATAAGTTTGTCGTTTCCCTATTCCTTCCAAAAGTTCCCTGATACTTTCATAAGATCTTTTCATTAACTCAGCATCAAAAGTGATAGGCAACTGTGGCATCTCCACCACATCATCAAATCCCTCAAACATATAATAGATGGGGATCTTATAAAGAACTCCCAAAACAGTAGCCATTGATATCTGGGCCTTGAAACCGCCAGTCGCATTGATAAGAGCGTTGGTCCCGTGATCCTCCACAATGTCACATACAGAATCTATGAAATTCATCAGACCTGTTTTTTGAAAAACATCGGCTTTTTCAGGATCTAATCCATCCACCTTGACCAATTCAGCCTTAACGGACTGATCGTCAAGCCAGTCCCGTATTACTCGAGCACAAACATCCGCACCCTTAATTCCAGAGTGGACCAGGTATATTATGGAATTTCTCATACCGGCTCTGAACCCACCTCGCTTTTCCGCTATCCTTGAAAGACTATTCGTTTCCGCGGAAGCCGAATAGGGATGCTTTTCGCATAGACCTACGAGAGAATCCATACTTCCACTTGTTCCTTGCTTTTTCATGTTTGTCAACAATGAAGTCCCTACTGTTGTTATAATCGCAGTTTTGCTCATAAGTGTCTCCATCTTCTCTTTTTTGGTGTCATAAACCATCCTCATGGAATCCGCAGGGATAGTTGAATGGATTCCGCGTCTCTTTGCCCAACCTTGAATTGCAACAAGGGAATCTGGCTCCCCGTGTACAAAGACAACATTTTTAGGTTTCATATTGATAATATTTTTTTTGAGCTCAAGATAAGAGGCGTGGGCAGTCAAGGGGATAACATCGAACATGTTCATATCCACATGAGATAACTTCCCTTTGAGAAGGGTTAACTCAACATTCTTTTTGCCTTGTGATTTCGCATTGAAAACCCTACTGGCATTCGTGCTCTCAAAAATATGCCCACAAAAAATAATTTTACTATTCTTACGAGACATGATCTTTTTGGCAACACTCGCGGACATTGTCCCTTCATTTAAGTTGGCACTTGTCGCAACAATGACGTTCTTTCCAGCATGATCCAACTGATGCCACCACTGGTCAACCCGAGATACACTGAAAACCCCATCAAAAGAACAGAATCCTCCTCTTTTATAAACAGTGTTGATTTTTCTTCCCATGCCTCCACACCAAATGTATGTATCTTCAGGTAAATGACCTTGCTCTTTTGCTTCTAAGAGCATGGCTAAAACTTCCTGAGTTCGACCAACTGCAAAGGCGGGAATAAGAACATTTCCCTCCTTATTAACAGTTGCTGCCACCTTAGCAAGAAAATCCTTAGTTGAGTTCTCAAAGGATGGAATTGCAGATTCACGGCCATACGTGGATTCCGTCATCAACACATCTATATCTTCTGAAGGAAAATCTGCGCCAGGGACTAAAATCTGTTTTTCTATCTTAAAATCGCCTGTATAGAAAAAACGAAAATCCTCGGTTTCCAGAAGTATACCCGCCGCACCTGCTATGTGTCCAGCTGGAAAGAAAGTGAATGAGACCCCCTTTCTTATACTTTTTTTTACATAAAAATCGACTGTATTCCATTCTGGAATCATTCGTGGTTTAAAATAGTGAGATTCAAAGCCTCGTGACGACTTTTCAGGATAGCGTTCCATCAACATATAAGAATCTTGGAGAGTAATCCTACTGATGTCAGCGGTTGCAGAAGTGGCATAAACAGGTGTATCGGGGAAACCGCTACAAAGCAATGGTAGTGCTCCCACATGATCAAGATGTGCATGGGAGATAATAATAGCATCTGGGGTATCGCGAATCCTGTCAAAAAGAGGAACCGCAGAAAATCCGGTTTTATCAGGTCTCAAACCAGCATCCAAGATAATGGTTGTCCCGTTCATTCTCACTAAAAAACAGCTTCCACCGATTCCCGAAGCTCCCCCAAGAGGAGTTATTTCAAAATCAACATTCTGCATTGCGCCACCTTTCTGAAACCGCTAACAGCCGGTCCATTTCCCGATTGTTAACTAGCAGAAAATAATATCCGAAAAATAAGTTGTCCAATTATTCATAAAAAAGTCACTTCTATATTTTCAAAACGGAATATCATCATCCTCAATTGTCTGTTTTCTCTTCCATTCCTCTTCTCTTGCTTTTTCTTCCCTTTTTTTATCAAAATCCCCTTCTAATTTTCCATAGACTCTCTGATTCACTTCCTTGCCAAGCTTAACCAAACTTTCCAAATCAACTTTAGTGGGATGTTCCAGGATTTCAGTTGCAAGCCTGATGATTCGTACGCAGTCAGATTCCTGCAAATTCACCCAGTGACTCTCAAGTTTGATCAAAGCATCCGTAGCTTCGTCCCTGCTTTTTTGATCCTCTTCAGTAAGGACACACTCCTCACCCTCCACTCCAATCAGGGCATCCCACGCAGGATCCCACGGAAACTCCCCACATTCAGGACATGCGCCCATATAGCTCTCGTTGTCATCATCCATTTCTGCGCCGCAATATTCACAATGATCAGGCATACGTTCCTCCTTGTAATCTCTTTGTTATAACTCTCCTTTGACATTCTGATGATTTCTGCACCGGTTTGCTTCGAGACACAGCTGGATACTTAGTGTTTTTCCATGAAAAACGTATCAAAGCGCCTGCTGGCTCCTTAGCTACCGGTAGCTTTACTGTTGCTTTGTCAAAGTAGAGATAATATATACGAAATAAAACAAAAAACTTTCTGCATTAAACTCCCCTCTTCATATTATAATGAACAATGTCAACAGGATAGATGTCCCTATACCATCTAAAACAAAAACAGGTAAAACTTTATCATAGTTTAGCGGTTTCATAGCATTGAGTTTTATAGTATAAATGATTACGAGTCCAAGAATGATGATTCCGATAATCGGAGCAAAAAAAACCATCACAACAACAGATATCAAATAAACAGTGTCCAAAATCTCAATCCAATGATCTGTCTTATCAGGATTCTTGTACGAACTAGCATCAATAAGAACATGAGCATATTTCTTGATTGCGAACAACTTGTAAAGTTCATAGGCCATCAATGCAACAGCGAGATATTTCATAAGCAACATAAGAGCCTCCTTGCTTGGAGTACCAACTCCCACCCTTGATTATCACTTTCAAAATCACAGCACAGCGATGTCCAACCAAATGGTGGATGCTAATTTATTTTCAACGGATATTTCTCCATTAACTCCTTATTTCCACTTCCCTGTGCATACACCTTCTGTATGTTTTGATCAGTCTCTGCCTCTATCAATTTTTTGAGTGTTTCAATTCCGTGGATCTTCTTTTCAGGTTCTGGACCTAAAATGTTTACCATGCTAGGGCGTACACCTATCTTCAGATTCAAGACATAAGTTTTCCCAAAAATACGGACAGGACCATTAGGCATGCAGAAGTCTTCCGTATAGGAATAGTTCTGTTCTGGGAACCATATTCTGAACCTGAAATACCTCAGGTCAAATTTTTTAGGCGGATCCTTGAAAAGCATCAGAACCCCTATCACAATAAGACAGATGAAAGCAACAGTAAGTTCCATAGAAATCCTCCTGGCCTAAAGTATTGTTTTTGCTGAACTATTTATCATCATCTTCATTTAAAACATAATATCCATGTGTATTCAGTTCTTTCTCATTTACTTTCGATTTTATGAAATATAAAATCACTTTTACTACAAAGAAAAGAACTATTGCCAAAATTATGTAAAAGTATGTCCACTCAACTCCATTCCAACCAATATCCCATCCACCTATCATGATTTCCTCCTTAATGAAGTTTATCGCCTACCACAAACCACACTTTACGGGAACGGGTCTTATCCATGTTTTCCATAGTCTCAAGGAAACTTTCTTTGGCAGCTTCAAAACTCAGGATAGATGCTGTCATCTTCTCATCCACAAGCGCCATTGGTTGATAACCTGCCTCGTTGACATTAAGGAAATAATGGATTTTTCCACCAGACTTGGCTCTCAAAGAGACGCATCTGCTCACACCAATAGCAGCCACCTGGTAATCCAGGATCTGGACTTCGTGCCTATGTTCCCGTATCAGTGCCGTGAAATCGTCCCAAGGAAGAGTCTTTTCCATTTTCCACCTCCATGATGATATATACGAAAAAAAGTCAAAAAAAATACCCTGCCGTGTTCAAACCACAAGGAGGATACTGAGGAGGATACTATGGCATTGTTATTATACGAAAAAAAGCAAGAAATCCCCGCTGTTCGAGTGGCTGAGCGAAGCGAAGCTGGATCGAGAACAGCGGAATACGGCATTTTTTGTCACTTTTTACATTTTTTATGACGAGTTTTATGTAGATATTGACATTTTTGGTAACATAAGCTATATTAAACACTGAATCAACTGGTTTCATATTCACGGGAGTATAGATGAAAAGATTGGCCTATTTTAAACTGCTCGAATGGAAACAAAACAAATCCAGGAAACCGCTTCTACTTCAAGGAGCAAGACAAACCGGAAAAACATATCTTTTAAGGGAATTCGGAGAAAAAGAGTATGCGGATTTTGCCTACTTCAACTTTGAAGAAACCCCGGAATTGAAATCGCTCTTCCTTAAAGATCTCAATCCTCATAAACTGGTGGAATCACTCTCTGTCTACAGATCTAAAACCATTGCCCCAGACAACACACTCATTTTTTTTGATGAAATACAGGAATGCCCTCGAGCTTTGACAGGACTTAAATATTTCTGTGAACAAGCTCCAGAATTCCATGTGGTTGCCGCAGGTTCCCTTCTGGGTGTGAGTGTTGGTAAAACATCCAGTTTCCCAGTGGGAAAAGTCAGTTTCATGACGCTCTATCCACTCAACTTCATCGAATTTCTCATGGTCTCCCAGGAAGAAACTCTCCTTCAACTTCTATTGCAGAAAAAAGATCTAGCCCCTTTAGAAGCTATCATCCATGAAAAACTGATGGGGCTTTTCCGTAAATATCTCTACCTGGGGGGAATGCCGGAAGTTGTGAAAACCTATCTGGAAACCAATGAACTTCCTGAAGCCCGCGAAATCCAAAGGGAAATCCTCAAAGCTTACGAGAAAGATTTTTCAAAATATACGACTCCTGTCCAGGCTGTTCGTATCTCCGAAATCTGGCAATCGATTCCTTCTCATCTATCACGGGAGAACAAGAAATTCAAGTATAGCACCATAAGAAAAGGAGGTAGGGCAAGCCAATTCGAATCTGCCATTGAATGGCTCCGGGGAGCCGGACTCCTTTACATAGCCATGAATGTGACTACGGCCAAAATCCCACTTTCAGGGTATCGGGATCCCTCCAGGTTCAAGGCTTATCTGTTCGATTGTGGCCTACTGGGAGCACTCATCGATGTCCCTGCAAAAACCCTGTTGCTTAATGATTCTGCATTTTCAGAATACAATGGAGCCTTCACTGAAAATTTCGTAGCTTCTGAATTAGCGCAAAAACATGAAGGTATTCTCCACTACTGGTTGAGCGAAGGGGTTGCGGAAGTGGATTTCCTAATTATGGATGGAGAAAAGATACTTCCTTTGGAAGTGAAAAGTGGCATAAATAGAAACACAAAAAGTCTCAGGATATATCAGGAAAAATTCCATCCAAGAAAAATCTACAGGATTTCAGCTCGGAACTTTGAAGGTCGGGAAGACCTTGTAAATCTGCCACTCTATGCAGCAAGCCTCCTCCCCCTTTAGACATTACCTCCCAAAAACACCACATTCTTATATTTCTTCAAAGGTTCCAGTGCCATGATGATCATGGCCCGAATATTGAACTTGTTTGCCAGACCAGCTCCAAGTTTGGAGATCAGGAATGTTTTCTCAGGATGTGCCCCTATCTCCTTGACCAGCTTTTGCATTTCCTCTTCCAAAACGGCTTGATATGTATGTTTGTTATAATAGGAAGTATCTTCCCCATCGGGCTTTCGTTTTGTGATGAAACCATATGTGTTTGGTTCTTCCCTACAAGCTGCAGCTCCACCCATTCCAATGTGAAGCGTATTATCCCCAAAAACAAAGACACAGCGGGAATTTTGCCTCAACCATTCCGGTGTAATCTTCTCAGGATACGAACTTTTCATTCTGGATGCCTCCTTGTTGTTTTGTACTTTCAAATCCTTCCATACCAAATATACGAAAAAAAACGAGATAAATCCCCTCTGTTCGAGTGGCTACGAGCTGTATTGATAACAGCACCATCCTCTCTTTTCATCTTGCCATGCAATAAAATCATCTTGTAAACCTGGCTACATACAGTTTAGTAACCCCAAAAACCAGTTTATCCGGCCTAAACCTCGAGTAAATAGACAGCTTATTCGCCCTACAAGCAAGATACCAAAGTTCATATTCCCTGACCGTCTTCATAATCTCTCCAACACCTTTATTTGTCATCTCCGAAATCCTGTTGAGGAAAGCATTCCTGTCTTTCATTTTTACAGCCATCTTCTCCACTATGACCTTCAACTTGTCAGTAATAAACACATGTCCTGAAGGCTGAAACTCTTTTCGCTCCACCACATCCAGATCCCTGACACTGATCTTGCTCTTACTGTTTTTGAATCCTCTGGCCTGAACCAAACATCCTTTCTCATCCACTTCAATCGTGATTCTCTTATTTTCATTTCTTAAGGAAAAAAGGGAACTATATCCAGCTATCTGGTATCCAAAACTAAGCTCAGGACTCTGGAGACAGTTATCCTGGAAAGAACCTTCATCCCTGATTTTTTCGATTGTATCCAAAGGCTCAACACTCCACTTCCAATCTCGACAATACAAGTCATATCTCTGCTGGTATTGTTCTTGTGGCATGATGACAACCACTTTTTCCAATTCCTTCAAAAGTGTATGAATCTCCTTGGCTTTGATACTCTTTCCCTCTTTTAGTTTGCATCCGAAAACCTTCCAGAAAGCATAAGCATCATGGTCTTTTAGCTCACATCCATAGAATAGATCCATCACACGTCCCATACGGTATTGCCCTGTCTCAACTTGTGCCAGATGGCTCTCATCTGAATACGAAGCGATCATACCGATCTTTCCAGCTATCATAAGGAGTGAGATCAGGTCATCCCAACTACCAAGTCCTGCAGAGCTCATCTTTTGGGCAGTTTTCACAAACCACGCCCTTTCTGAATGGTATAAATCCAACACTTCATCCAGGATTTCTGAATGATATTTTTGTATTAACAGGATCCATTCCTTTCCCAATAACGAAGGTTCTTCTCCCTTTATTTTGATCTCCTTGCCGAAAAATTTTGATTCCACGAAGTAGGAACAGGAATGGAGATGGAAAAAAAGCGACCGAGTCTCCCCTTTTAAGTTTCGGATCCAGGTAGGGATCGGAGGTAGCATCTTCTGTTTGGCAAGCAGGATATAAAAATTCAGGGCGTAAAGACTTTCAGAACCGCATAAGTTCCAATAATCCAATATCTCATCCTTTCTACTCTCTTTCAGACTTTCTATGATGGAATTTTCAAACAGGATTTTATGTTCTTCATCCATAAATTCCTGGATTACAGGATGCTCATCCCATTCAATACCAAGATCCGCTTTATACCCTCTCACAATAAAGAGACCATCAACATCTCTATGGACAGCATACAGAGGAAAAAGATCTCCATCCGCTTCCATTAACGCTCTGAGTCCCGGTTCTAAATTGATTTTTTCAGCATTGATCCACACAACAGGTTGCATCTTTCCTCCCTATGCAACGCTTTCAGGTCAGATATTTCTTAGGAGATTTGAGTAATTCCATGAACGGAACGGCAACATCATCCTTACCTCTTGGCAATCCTTCCTTGAATTGATAACCATAAGGTTTGAGCATGAGTTCCAAAAACTGGTTTACACTTTTCTTGATGGCTCCTTCCAGGAATTTCAGTTCCATGGGCCCTTCTTCAGCCAGCCTCTGCTCAAGATCTGTCACAAAAGCCTCTTTCACTTCAGCAAATGCTTTTGCTCGCTTCGATGCCACTTTCCAACCACCTTCGATATTGAAAGTCTTGCTTTTTTCCAAAACCTCAGCATTCATCCAGCTTTTTTTGGGGACGGAAGAGAAAGATAAGAATCGTGGCCGGATATTATCCAAATACAAAGTTCCATCCTTGGCCAAACTACATACGATTTCTTTGATATCCACTCCATACTCAGCCTTGATATCAAGCTTGAGTGTTCCCATATATCTAACAGTGGTGTTTTTCTCCTTCACTTCCTGGTTCAGCACGGAATAGATTGTGGTATCAATCTCATAACAGTTGAGTTTTAGTACTCGTTGCACATCCAATACATTCAGGGAAGCGTGTCTCAACCTCTCCAGTTCCTTCTCTGCCTCCTTCAGTTCCTCGTCCAATTTCCTGTTTTCTCTTTCTACATCACCCCGTTTTTGGGCGATTAAAACAACAAGGAGGACAGCAAGGGCCAACATGAAGGATATGACAACAAGCATGAGGACAGGATTTTTCCAGAGCAACAGATAAACGGCCAATCCCACAAGACAAACCACGGCAAAGACCACTCCCGTCACCTTGAATTTAGGCAACAGATGTTTCCTGAACCATTCTTTTACCATGGGGCAATCCTCCTATGATTTTGTATCACTTTTTTCCCGGAAAAAAGATCTATATATGTCGCTTCCGCCTTATTCCTGATAGTGCAATAGATCGGGAAAAGGATGCTTGCAGTAAGATTGGCTGCACCGCTTATCATCCCCGTACCTGTAAAGATCATGATCAGATAAGAAACACCAAAATTGAAGAGAAACTGGAGTAAAGGAGTCTTATCAATAAACATGATAAACCAGCTCAGAACACGGCTCCTTCGCAAAGTCTCATACAAGGCGATTGTTGTCACTATCATGATAACTGTCGTAAGGATATAGATTATAAGCATCATAACATTACCTCCTTCGCCTTCTGATATCTTATACGAAAAAAAAGTCCAAACTACTTCAAAATGGCTTTTTTATATTTAGAAAAGGGGGTTCACCATAAAACAAAGATTCACTGACGATCAGAAAGGGCTCTTAGCTTATATTCAAGGCAACGTAGACCGATTTTCCTTTGGATTCGATCTTGAGCGTGTGAAAACCAGGCTTGAGGACGATTCTCCCCGCTTTCTCACTCTTTCCCCGTTCTGAAAGCAATATATTTTGTGAACCTTGAGTTGTGACGATCACTTTTTTACCTTCAATCTTTTTCATGACAAGGTTACAACCCAATCTCATTCCCGGTATCCTGATGTTATGAGCATTATTTTCGCCAACCTTACCCCTGAGAACAGGATAAGCCACCTGCGTCACTTCCAATGGGGATATCACTTTCCCTATCCTGTCGGAAAGGTCAAAAGATATCCTTGCAGGCAAGGACTTCAGAGAAGGGAGTTTGAAGGAAGTATCTTCCTTGTTCATCTGCCGCACTTCTGCCACAAGATAGGTACAATGTTTACATGTTAATAGATGCTTTTCAAACTTCTTACGTTTTGTTTCACTAAGCATCCCATCAATATAACCAGCAATGATATTCTCTTCAGGACAGTTTTTACCACTTTGAACAGGAGGAAGCCTTTTACTTCTACTCATGATCAACCTCCTTGGCAAAAAAATCCTTCCCTTTTTCCCTTAATTTCATCAAAATATCAGATATTTTCATCTCAATTTTTTTTGCTGTTAGTCCTGTAAACTGGACAAGATCATCACTGGAAAGGGAAACCAATCCTGAACGACTATTCAAAGTAGTGTTCAATTTCAAGGATAACTCTTTCCTATGGGTGAGAGCTTTTTCGGTTTTCATCTTGGCGTCAAGTATCTTCTGTAGACGATCTACACCGGCATTACGTGCTTTCTCATCAATTTTTGCAAGCTGTTTCTCTAACTTTTTTATCCTATGGAAATTGTAATTGGCTTTATCATCAGAATTTCCACCTGTATCTAATTTGTCATACGACTTATCTTTGAGCAATATAATCTGTGATTCAATTTCATGAAACCCTAACTTTTTCAAGGAGCAGATATATTCCAGTTCTGATGATGTGAAATCTGTGAAGGAATAATAATGGATATATTTCAGTTTGAATAATGCGGAAGAGGCCACATCCTCCTCTCTAAGATAGATATTCATTTTCTGGAAAAGAACCATATTACGCTGGTCTTTGTTGACATCCTCCACACTGCGCGGATCTGCCACTTTTGTATGAAGGGAAAGCGAATTTTCATCATTGGAGACAGGGCTATCCAGGCTAATCTCCTCATTCTCGATGCTCTGCGCTTCCTGTTTCCTGAAAAAATCATTGAACAAGTTGATTAGAACCGTATTGAACCATGTGGTAAACCGGGATTCCTGCGGATCATATTGGGCGAATCTCTTTCCTGATTTGAGCTTATTAAAAATATAATCAACGGCTTCACACTGGAGTTCAGAATCCAGACACCCTCGCCTATACGCCTCCTTGAAAATCTTATCGTAATAAGCCTCCCAAAAAAGGTTCCAGGCTCTTGCATCATTTCCCGAGGCACATCGAAGGACTATATTTTCCAGTTCATCCAGATCGATTTTCATGTCAGGAATATATCCTTTATATGATGGAAATTCAAACAAGGATAAATCCTGATCATACGATAATATAGAAAGTGTTATGGCAGTCATTCTCTTCTCCTTGGTCTTATGAAACTTTATACGAAAAAAAAAACTGATTTTTGCCTTTCCATGCTGGAAAAGGCATTTTCAAGGCATGAAAGATCTCTTTGACAATCAACTCCATGCCCTGAAACAGAAAATCATATCCTCCGAACCTGGTCATCTTCTTATTATAGAAAAAGAACTCAAAAACAGGATAAAAAAGGAGAATATCGATTCTCGTTGGTCCATGATAATCGCTTTGCGAACCCTGCATGGTCTTATCCTGAACAGGTTGAGCAGACCAGACCAAGCTCTCCAAATTCTCAACAGAACCCACAAGATGCTCCTACGATTGAGCCAGAATTCCAGGCAAAAAAGGGCTTTCGAGCTTCTTGAAGTCCAGATTCTCCACTACATCGGCTGCAGCTATCTTTATATGAAAGACTTTCCAAACGCCCAGATGAGCCTTTCTAAAGCGATTTCAAATGCCAATCTGACAGGCTATCGTCGTTCTGGGGAAATTTGGAACTCTTTCGGAGATCTGTATGCCCAGATAGGAATGCCTGAAAAGGCAATCAGATGCTACAGACAGAGCATCAAAGAGAAATCGAGGAAGATCCGGAAATCGTCCGAAGAGATCACGGGGATTTCCATCACCTTACATTCGATGGGCTTGACAGAATATTTCATAAGAAGAAACTACAAGGTAGCAGCTGATCATTTCAAAAAAAGCCTTGCCCTTTCACGCAAGACCCACTTCTTCCCTGACATATCCATAACACAGTGCATGATAGCCTTATGTTGTTTCCATCTCCCCGTGTCGCGGGATGAAATATCCAAATATGAAAAAAGATGTGAAAAGGATATCAAGAGCTATACCGTTGACCAGTGGGATTTCACCATTGCCTCCCTCGCCTTGGCAGCCATGTATGCCAAGAATCATAAAAAAGAGAAAGCCATCAAAACCCTTCAAACAGTGATTGATGAGGAGATCTCCACAGATTATGACCATCTCTATGAAGCGGCTTATATTCTTGAATACCTTGGCGAAACCCGACAGGCTGAAAAAGTCCTTCTCCTGGCAGCCCGAAATCTGGAGATCGAACTGATTGATCTTCCCATTGCCATGAAGAACAGCATACTCAGTTCGAGAGACCAGATCTGGCATAGACTGTTCAAATATGACATGGCAAAAAAAAGGGAGAAACAGATCCTCTCTGCCATTGACAGGTTGCTCCATGGGATTCACAAAGAGATTTCAGTGTCAGGTGATGCAAGAGTCCGTCTCTTCAAACATCTTCCGGACGATATGGAAAACATTGACTGGCTTACCTCAAGCTGGGAGAATGGCTTAGAGACTTTGAAAGAACAGCGCGCCCTTTCAGACCACCTCAAATGCCTTGACAAGCTGAAAAAAAAAGACGCTCTTGTTGTTTTCTACAGATATAAGACAGGTTCCAATCAAAAACTCATCACACTCATTCTTACAAAGCAGGGAAAGCGGCTGGTTTACACGACATCCCATCAGGATTTTGACAAGGATACAGAAATCCTGGTCTCTTCGCTAAAAAACGAAATCAACAGGAGCATAATAGAAACATCTGAGACAGATCCTTTATCCCTCCATAAAAAACTGGTTTTCCTTGGAAACAAACTCCTTCCTGAAAAAGCATCACAGCCACTGAAAGGGAAAAGAAGACTCTGGATTCTCTCCTCCAAAGATTTCAGGGATCTGCCTCTGCATGCGCTCGCACCCAATGGCACCCCTCTGATCGGAAAGTCCGAAGTCATACAGATTCATTCTCTTTCAGATATCTTCAAGCCTTCAGAAAAAAAGAAGAAAGATCAACTACGGATGTTCAGATACGAATATCCGGGAAAAGCAAAACTCCCCCTGGCGAAAAAGGAAGAGTCCCTAATTTCCAAACTGTTTCAATCCCGCTTTCAGGCTTCCATTCCAAAAAACAAAAACGCCCTTTTGCTCTTCCTTTCAGACCCCGCGACATCCTATATCCATTTCGCCTTACACGGCATAAGGGACAACAGGCACATCCTGCTTTCACGTCTCCCTCTGGAAAAAGAGAACCTCAATTATGCGGACATTGCGGCTATGGACTTAAGACACCTCGATCTGGTTTTCCTCAACACATGCAGTTCTGCAGGAAACGTCTCTTCTTCAACCCACCACTTCTGGAATGGAGGAATCCTCTCCGCATTTCTTGTCGCTGGAGTCCGCTTCGGAATCGCCGCTGTCCACCCTGTCCGGGATGATGAAACAACCTTGACCTTCGTGAATCATTTCTACACAGCACTTGCAAAAAACAGGAATATTCCCTCTTCATTCGCTATAGCCTGCAGAAAAATGGGGACACGCAAACATCTTCCGTCTATCTCTCTCAACTACCAGCTTTGGGCATGAAACAGGGAAAGACATAAACTCAATCTTCGGACATTATCAATCATCGATCGCTTCGCCCAATTCCCAATAATAATATCTGAATCAATCAATTAAGACACGAGTCCTGCCCTTGCGAATGGACGCAATGACCTGTCCTGCTGTTCGTTTATCAACCCAAAAATCAGACAAGGAAAGAAATTCTTTGGATATTACCAGAATGATCAAAACCAGAACACTGACTCGTCCATCCCCTTTAGACATGAAACAAAAAAAATACTAAAGCTCATCCCCTCATGAACAGATAGACAACCAGGCCGATGATGATGAAAAGTTCAACATAAAAAAATGCGAGTGCAGCGCTGAAAGAAGCGGGATTCTGCTGCTGGGAAGGAGTTTGGATTGTTGAATGCATCTGTTGGTCATCATGCGGATATACTGGTTGCACTGGTTGTGTTGGTTGTGGCTCTTCCCCTGCCTGTTGCGCAGGCGCTTCTGCAACAACAGATCTTGTTATCAGGACGATAACAACAAAAATCACACCTGCTATGAGTGAAATCACCAGCCAGTCCCATTTCTGCATGAAAATAAGCAAATCAACGGCTATGAAATAGAAAAATCCTAAAATATACCAGATAGCCATGGTTCAACTCCTATCTTTTTTTTATAAGAAAACAGAATGCGTTCTTTGTTGTAGCGCTTGTTGCGGAAAGAATCCTGTTTAACGTGTCTTCCGCTGAAACAGCGGGGTCTCCTGCCATCTCTTTCTTCAACGTTTCCATTGTCACGTCCTGCGCGAGCAGGTCGTTGTTGAAAAACAAGATCCTGTCTCCCGAGTCAAAGCGGATCTTCTGCTCTTTCATCAACAGCAGCAAATCATCATCCGATTTCTTCCCTATTGCCAAGGATTCCTGCGAAGGCAAGACATAATCATCAAGTTTGCTGTTATAGATGATGAAGGATCCAAATCCACAATGAAGGATTTCCATTGTTGAATCTACAGCATTGAATCGTCCTGTCACCGCTGTCACATAAGGCAGATGACGCAACCGTAAAAGAGCATTCAGTTCAACCAGGGATTCCCTGCCTTTCCAGGTCATGAAAACATCCCTTATGGCATTATATGTGAGAAGATACTGTTCAAAATCCCTTTCTGCAAGCGTCACAAGAAGAAAATCAGTTTCAAAGGAGCCCTTGTCTTTGGCAAGAAGGACATGATGGGACTGGACATTGAATCCTGAAACGTAAACCGCATTTTCGCATCCTTTGATTTCGATGGGCACTTTTGGAAAAAGCGTATCATACAAGGTCCTGTGAGTGAAGGTCTTATCATCAGTGATGGATTTCTTCACGCGTTCCGCGGATTCCGTATCCTTGAAAGCCAAAGTCTGGGAGAGGATCATGTTCAATGAACGTGAGAGTGGTCCGAAAATCGCAGTATTATCTTCTGGCAATTTCACATTCCCAGGCGTGAAATCACCTGTATCAAGAATTTTCTGTACATGTGACGCGAACAACCTGCTATTCTGCTCGAACACGTTGAAAAAACTGGAAAGAAAAAAAGTCAAAAGCGAGGAGACTATGATTGACACCAGGATGAAAAAAATGAATATCAGTGAAGGCGTGATGTTCACTTGCATGCCGTTTTTCAGCTTGATGTTCACTGGCTCCAGGAAAAAATTATATTTATGCAGACGGATCCCCACAGTAAAATCATATTGTGATTTGGGGCTCGTCCGCACAGCCATGACCAGACCAGTCTCCCACCGCCCGAAATCTTTCGTCACGACAGGAGAGTGACCGTCCACTCCGGGATTGAAAATATTCCTGTAAAGCGGGAAATATTCATTGGGAAGTTTCTTGTCTGAAAAACTCCTCTGGATATCAGCACGTGAACTGTATGTAAGACGAAGTTCCTTGTCAGTCACCCAAAGCTCGCTTATAGAGGGATCCTTCTGAAAATAGGAGAAAAGAAGCGATATCTCATAAGGCTTTCGTGATTCCTTAATGTTCTTATCTTCCAGGATTTTTTCAACCCCATAGGCAAGGTCATGGATAGTGCGTGTCTTGTACAGTTTCAAGTAGGAAGAATAGATGAATCCGCCATAGCCCACCATGATCGCACTGAACAGGATGAAAACCCCAAAAACACAGATGAATACAAAACCGATGTTGATCCTGTCATTATTAAAAAGGAATTTTCTGAATACCGATTGCTTCACTGTCTGACCTCCTGATTGAAATGGGGAACGGACTTGAGCCCTCTGACTGAATCTGCCGCGAAAATCTGCTGGATGGACATATTTGAAAAAGTGAAGAATTTATCATCATCCGACCCGTTGTCTGGCGTCGAATCAATCCTGTCAGAACGGTTATTCCGTGCAATATGGGAGTTCCTGATTCGCCCTCCGTTCTTGACCGCATGATAACCGTTGCCTATGAAATCACACTGTTCCACAACAGGATTCGCACCTGCAGAACAGAGAATACCATTCCTGAGATTATTCCGGAAACTGCTTGTCAGGACAGTCCCCTGCGCAGCATCCAAGAGCAATCCGTCTCCACCATTGGCAAAAAATTCTGAACCAGCCAGTTTTATTGTTCCTTTCAGAACCACAAAAGATGACCTGTTATATCCGACTTTCATCCCCAAAAAATCCAAGGTTGAATAGGCAGCATTGATGTTTCTTCCGTTCGAAAGGATTGAAGAATGCTTCAACGTCACTGTTGAATAACTGAAATCAGCAGACCTACTGTTCTGCGCGAGGGAAACGCTTACAGCGGACAAGGATGAGGAGTGCATGGAAAGCCCAGTGCCACAACGTGTAATCCGAGTGTTCTGAAGGACCACTTTGGAATGATCACGGGCTTCTATCCCTGTCTCAGCACCTGAGACAACACAGTTTTTCGCATTCAACAGAGATCCAGATTTACAGGAAATTCCGAACCACGTGGAATCCGAACCAGAAATGAATCTGACATTTTCCAGGAGAAGCGCAGCTTTGTTTCCAAGCACCACACGGCTACCTTTTGGCATCCTGAATGTCCTATCCTTAATCCGCAACGTGGTTCCCGCAGGAATCGCAAAATGTCCTGCAATGAAAGAGTTCACTGTAAAAACACGTGGCCTGGGTTTTGGTTTCGGCTTTACAACGACAGGCCTTTTGGGGAACTCTACAGCAGGCAGATCTCCCTTTTCCAAAACGATGTCCGCATTGACTATGGAATCTTTTGGCGACTCGATGACAGTCTCACTTTCCCTGAAATCACTCTCATTCAGTGAAACATCAACTGCTGTCACTGTCACAAAAATATTGGTAACATCCTTTACAGCCGGAGGGAAAGGAATGCTTTTTACCAAAGGTGCATCTGTCGTGAATTCATCCATATTCTGAAGGACATGCCATACATTCGTGGTCCTGTAATAGATCCTGTATGCCAACGGTTCACGATTCGCTATGGCAGGTCTCCAACGGACTGTCAAAATCTTGTTGGAAAAGGAAACTGATTCCAAAACAGGTAAGGGCGGAGGCACGGTATCACGAGTCATGATGTTTTTCATGACCCGTGGTCTTGGGGAATAAACCGTATCCCCATAAAAAGGATAGATGTAAAGGTCAAATGCCACACCATCGCGGAAGAGCGGCGATCCATCCGGAAACCTTATGTTCTTACCTGTCAATATGATTTCCTGTGAAGTGAACGCATGGTTTGTAGGATTTTCAGAAAGATCATTCGCAGGAGTCACAAAAAAAACTTTCCCACCAGACTTGACTGCGATGTTCACTCCTTCCAAAGAATTTGTCTTTTTCATTGCCAACACAAGCATTCCGTTCATTGCCGATCTGATTGTAACAGCATCGTCAGGGAAAGGAGGCAGACCGTCATCTGCTTTGGTTGTGATGCCTGCACTCTCCTGTATTGCTGGCAAGGGTTCTTTTAGCCGCTTAGGGATAAGGATCTCCTTACCTGTCACATCCTTTGCGCTTGATGCGCGAATCACATATTTTTTCACAGGCAATCCTGCAAACAGATATTTTCCATCCTCTCCTGTGAACTGCTCAGCTACAGGTTGCGACGTCTCATCAAAACATCTGACAAGGACATTGGGCAACGGATTTCCTGCACTGTCTTTGATTATCCCACTGACAGTCATGCCAGTGGATGACTCACTCGGTTCTTCAGCAGGCTTTTTAAAAGAATACTGGGAGACCATCAAATTCGTAATTATGACTGTCTTACCACGCATGGACCAGGGAATGTCAATTGTTGATACATACGGATTGAAATCACGGGCCTGAATCTCTATCTTATAGATAAAAGACTCATTCTTATGGACATTTGTGGAAAGTTCAGTGATTTTCTCATAAGTCGGTGTGACAGCAAGCCTCGTATCACTATCCAACACTTTTAGAACGATCTTGGGCTGTTTTGAAAAAGCAGAAGCACCCCCAGCCAGAAACAACAAGAACAGGAGAGTGATTGAAAGGGACCTTTGGATTTTCATCCTACTTGTTCACCACAAATCTTATAGTATGGAGATTATTGTCATCACTCAAGAAATAACATCTGCTGTTGAGAGAAACAAGACTTGAAGAAGGGACTCTTGCCAAAGGCAGGCGGCCTAGTTCCTTGCCAGTCGTGCCTTGAACAACATAAAGGGCAGGCGTATCATCAGCAAAAACAATATCGACAGTCCCATCCTTATCCGCATCATAGGCCGTTATCGCAAACCGGATGGAAGCCCCCTCTGCCTGAAAATCCCAAAGCCTCATCTTGGAAATACCGCTGAATGCGACAATCTTACCGTTAATCAGTGACAGGATCACATCCTTAATCCTGTCTCCATTCACATCCGCAAAAACAATTTCCGGATGACACTTGTCTTCCAAAGGAATCTGCCAGAGAAGTGTTCCAAGATGAGTGAAACAGAAAAGCATTCCCGCATCAGAAACGAAAAGGATTTCCATGAAACCATCTCGATTCACATCTTCCACATAAAGAGGCGAGGACACTTCCTGCTGCAGGGGAGCCTTCCAAAGTACCCATCCGGATTTTCCGTCTACTGCATAAAGGACACCGTCTTTTCCTATAAAAGCGACATCAGGGTGGGAGTCACTGTTGATGTTCATGATGGCAGGACTCCTGCAGACAATGTCAGATGAGTCCTGGAATATCCAGTTCGGTGAAAACGACTTCCCATTCAGACAGATGATTTTTGAAAAGGAATCAGGAAAAACCAGATCAAGGATCCCATCCCTGTCCATGTCCGCAAGTGCAGGGAAATCGAGTACCTGTCCACCTGCGGAGTAATAGAAATAAGGAATGATGGTCATATTCCGTGTGACAAGAGTATAGAAGCGTCCAGTCATATCCATGAAAAGGAAATTTTTCTTAAAAGGAACGAGTGAAGAGACCTTCGTAAAAGAGCTGTCCGCTCTTCCTGTAATGGCATTGGCTTTCGTATCAAACCTATAGGAAGAACCATTGGCAGTATTCATAAAAAGGGAACTGCCACGGACTTTGATATGGGGATTGAAAGGCTCACCCCCATTCTTAAGGAGCGTATTGGCTTCTGCCCTTAAAAAGAAAGCTCCAGTCTGAACAGGTTCCTTTTCTTGATTCTTGGGATCTGCCTTCTGGAAATGTTTCTTTGTCACATCCTTCACTTTGTCAGAAAGCACAAAATCCTTGTCCAATGCCAGGACGACAAGGAATACAATCACTGCCAAAAGGATGATGTCTGCTACGACAATAAAAAGAGCCTGTTGTCTGTTCATCTTTTTCCTCTATGTCTAATCCAGAATATCCCTTATAGGAATGTGAGCTGCACTCGTTTCCCAAAATTTCTTCAGTTTCTTCTTCAGCCTTTCCTCGATTTGCCGCACTCTCTCCCTGGAAATAGAAAACTGAACGGCAATCTCGTCCAATGTCATCTTGTTTTCGTTCATTAACCTCTGGTCCCAGATAAACTTATCCTTGTCCTGCAAAGTCCTGTAGAACTCGTCCAGTTTCGCTCGCACCCTGTTCTGTATGTCCTGCTTCTGAAGATCCAGTTCAAAGCGGGGAGCCTGAACAATGCTGTCTGCCACTGTCCTGTTACCATCTTCTCCAATAGGCGCATCCAGAGAGACGTCCCTGTTCTTCATGCGGCCTTCGATCAGCATGACATCCTTGTGATTCACATTCATATAATCAGCAAGAAGAGCAGTGTCTGCCTTGAAACCGAGATTCTCCAAAGCCTCTTTCGCTTTCCCAAGGTTATAGAACACTTTCCTTTGCTTGCGTGTCGTACCAATCTTTACCATGCTGTACGAATTCAGAAGAAACTTCAGCATGTAAGCGCGTATCCAGAACTGTGCGTATGACGCAAGTCTGATACCCTTGGAAGGGTCATATTTCTTAATGGCCATGAGCAGACCGATATTCCCTTCCTGCACCAGGTCCGTCAGATTCGCAAACACCTTGTAATAGTATTCCATAGCGATCTTGATGACAAGCCTGAGGTTTGAAAGCGCAAGCTTCCGCCCCAAGTCAGGATCCTGAGTCTTGTAGAACTCTGTTGTCATGCTCTTTTCATCCTCTTCACTCAGAAGAGGATAACGATTGGCCTCCTGTAGGTAACGACTGAACGGGTTGTAATTGTCCATAGGGACAATATTGGCACCGTCAAACTCCTCAACAATCTCCGGCTCTATGACTCTCTTCGTCTTCGTTTTCTTCATATATAAGTTCTAATCAGGCTGAAATCCGATGAACCGCCCTTCAGCTTGTAATCTCCAATAGAATACGGCACCAGGAATGATTCCCCTTGGGAAACCGGGATCGAATCTCCAGCGTGCTCGACTGAACCGCTTCCCCGTATCACAGTATAGGCATGGAAGCTGTTGTCATTTTTCGTCGAGGCCTTGCACTCATCCTGCACAAACAGCTTTTCTATTGTAAAAAGACTGTTTTCAATAAGAATCGTCTTGTCTGAATGTACTGCCACTGGTTTTCCTGTTGTCACTTGTGCATCCTTGAAGTTGATGGTCTCCAAAGACTGACGGACATGCAGGTCGCGGGGCTTGCCGGAATCATCCATACGGTTCCAGTCGAATACCCTATATGTAATATCGGAATTTTGCTGGATTTCATTGATAAGAATTCCCGGCATAATGGCATGAATCCTACCAGCTGGAATGTATATGAAGTCCCCTGCCTTGACTGGCAATTTATGGACGCATTCCTCCACCTTACCGCTTTGGATGGCTTTTTCGAACATTTCCCTGTCCATTTTCTTACTTAGACCCGCAATAATGAAGGCTCCAGGCTCTGCATGGACAATATACCAGGCTTCGGACTTTCCAAATGAACCGTTCTCGTTTTTTGAAGCGTATTCATCATCAGGATGGACTTGAACAGACAGCTTATCTTTTGCATCAATAAGCTTGATTAGCAGAGGAAATTTATCTTCATAACGGGAAGCGAGCCGCTCTCCCATCAAATCCTTGGGATTATCCAGGAAGACTTCGTGAAGGCTTTTACCTGCAAGAGATCCGTTTTCAATAATGCTGGTATCATCATCATGATCCGAAATCTCCCAAGACTCGCCAATGCGGTCAGAGGGAATGTCCTTGCCTAGAACTGACTTCAGGCTATTGCCTCCCCATATCTTATCCTTATAGATGGGTCTGAATTTTAAAGGGTACAGCATGCAAAATCCTTTATTTGAATTGGAACTGTTAATCATTATACAAGTTAATGTTTTACATGCTTTTTGTCAAATTTGAAGGGAGTATTCACGTCCAGTCCTTCTCTTTTTCCTTAGGCACATTCCTGGAAGAAT
>DYKD01000116.1 GCA_020722765.1 Brevinema andersonii
AATCCAAAAATATCGCGTTTCTCCCAATCCCTCATCTCTTGGTTCAAAAAAAACAAAAAAATCTATCCTTGGAGGACGAACAGGACTCCGTATTCCGTATGGATATCTGAAATCATGCTCCAACAGACTGTCGTTTCAGCAGTGGTGCCTCATTTCCAAAAATGGATGAAAACCTTTCCAGACATCAGGACTTTAGCCTCCTCCTCTGAAAACAAAGTACTTGCATCATGGGAAGGGCTCGGATACTATTCCAGAGGCAGAAATATCTACAAGACATCCAAAATATTGGTTGAAAGATTTAACGGAAAAATACCGGACACGATGGATTCACTTCTCTCATTGCCTGGAATTGGCCCCTATACGGCAGCAGCAATCCTTAGTATGGCTTTCAACCAGCCTTATACGCTGATAGATGCTAATGTGAAAAGAATCTGCCAAAGGATTCTTGCAAAAAAGCAATGGGACAAAAAAACAGAAATAGAATCGGATTTATTCCTTAAAAAACACATCCCCAGTGAACAGCCAGGGATTTTCAACGAAAGCCTTATGGAACTTGGACAGACTATTTGCAGGACAGTCTCCCCAGCCTGCTTTTCCTGTCCCGTACGAAAATCATGCAAAGCAGAAAAAAAAGGCATTCAGGAAACAATCCCCACACCTGAAAAATCAACTATCAAGCATAAAAGGACATCACTCTACCTGATCATCCAGAATGGGAAAGTCATGATGAAAAAAAACAAGGAAGGCATGTTTAAAGGGATGTATGTATTCCCAACCATCCCTGCAGACACTGAAATAAAAAACACCTCCTTTCTCAAAGCAATGACAGGCCTTGATTCAATTCCAAAACCACAAAGACTTGGAGTAAAAACCCATCTCTATACCAAATACAAGGATTCTTTGAATATGTTTTCCATTAAAATAAAGGACAATATCAAACCCAAAAAACCATGGCAAATGATGAACAGGGAAGCCCTCAACTCAGTGGCCATGCCTGCCTTATACAGGAAAATACTGAATCAGTATGCCTGAAACAGTGCCTATCCAACAAGGATGATATCATCACTGTCAGAGGTGAGATTCTCTCCCCCATCTTTTGTAACCAAGAAAGTGTTTTCAATCCCAACCAGCCCGATTCCAGGAATAGATTGTTTCGGTTCCACAGCCATTGTCATTCCTTCTTTCAAAGGTTCATCAAATTTCTTGGCAATAACAGGAAATTCATTGATGACCATCCCAATACCGTGTCCAAAAAATTTGACCTGGTTTCCAGCATGCCCCATCAGACCTATTCTCTGAACATCAGAGCCTACACATTCAGCCATGACTTCCTCATAAATAGTTGATGGAATCGCCCCTGCTGTCAGCCTTTTTCTTACAGCCTCCTGGATTTTGAGACATTTCTCATGTGCAGTTCTTATATTCTGATCTGGTTCTCCCTTATAAAAAAACAATCTGGTCTTATCCACATAGTATTCCTCAAATGGATATCCGATATCAATATATATCAGGTCTCCTGCCTTGAGTTGCCTTTCACTTCCACCATAGGGACATGCTGGTGAAATTCCGGGCATTCCTCCAGGACCATCAAATGCTGTAGGTTTAATTGAGGAATCACCAAAACAGACATTCCCAAGAAAAAACTCCCCACTCCCTGGTGAAAGCCTTGAAAGGCAATTCTTTCCAAGTTCTGAAACACGTCCATGCAAAGCCAAAGCCAATTCCCATTCTGTAATTCCATCCCTAAGAAACGATGGGATTTCACGGATAATCTGTCGGGACACTTCCCCAGCTTTCCTCATTTTCTCAATTTCGTAAGAGGATTTTACACTGCGATTCCTTTTCAATATCATCCCTGCATCTGAAAAGACTACACTGGAAAATGTTTTTGTTAGCATTTTTAAATATGCGACAGTCATCGAGGACTCGTCAACACCAAGTCGATGAGGAACAATACCCAGTTCTGAAAGTTTTCCCGCTACGTCTCTGAAAGAGGTATAAGGATAAATAAATGGAAGTGGGGATTCCATGCACGCACGTTCCAAACTACGACGGACAAAATAGACTACAGAACCTTTAACAGGAATATATAGGAATCCATTCTGTATTGTTCCTGCATAGTATAACTGTTCAATCCAATCAAAAACAAGAACACCATCCAAATCTGTAAATTCCAGAGATGCCTGGAGTCTGGCAATTCTAGATCCAGACTCTTCCTTAGGAAGAAATGTAGATCTTATTGGATTTTCCATGTTTACTCCCAAAATGCTTTGACAGAGAAACAAAAAAGCCCTATCCGTGTTAATGGAAAGGGCTTGTGTCAATATTCTTCTTCAAATTTTAACCGTTCATGGAATCAAGAAATTCCTTATTGTTCGTTGTTGACTTCATCTTCTCAGTCAGCAATTCCATGGAATCAATAGGGGAAAGAGGGCTGAGAATTTTACGAAGGATCCATACCTTATTAAGCTCATCAGGCGCCAAAAGTAGCTCCTCTTTTCTTGTTCCAGACCTGTTAATATCAATAGCAGGGAAAAGTCTCCTGTCAGAAAGATGTCTATCAAGATGGATTTCCATATTACCTGTACCTTTGAATTCCTCAAAAATGACTTCATCCATCCTACTCCCTGTATCAATAAGAGCTGTTGCCATGATCGTCAAAGATCCACCTTCTTCAACATTCCTGGCAGCACCAAAAAAACGTTTTGGTTTATGCAGGGCATTTGAATCAACACCCCCAGACAGGATTTTTCCAGAAGTCGGCACAACCTGGTTATAGGCACGTGCCAGACGCGTGATGGAATCAAGGAGAATGACGACATCCTTTCCCAACTCAACCATTCTCTTGGCTTTTTCAATGACCATTTCGGCAACCTGCACATGACGCTGTGCAGGCTCGTCAAATGTAGAACTGATGACTTCCCCATGCACATTCCTCTGCATGTCAGTCACTTCTTCTGGACGTTCATCTATCAAAAGAACCATGAGGACAACTTCAGGAGAGTTTTCAGAAATGCTACGTGCAATACTCTGGATGAGTATTGTCTTACCCGTCCGAGGAGGAGCTACAATCAATCCACGCTGGCCTTTCCCAATCGGAACAAGAAGATTCATAATTCGAGTGCTTAGCTCTTCCCTTTTTGTCTCTAGATTAATCCTGCTGTTTGGATAAAGAGGCGTAAGTTTGTCAAAGACAAGACGGCTTAGACAATTTGCAGGAGGTTCGTCATTATTGGTTTCTACCCGAAGAAGAGCAAAATATTTTTCACTTTCTTTTGGTTTCCGAACCTGCCCTGTTACCGTATCTCCTGTACGAAGTCCAAAAAGCCTGATTTGGGAAGGAGAGACATATACATCATCAGGACTAGGAAGATAATTGGAAGAAGGAGAACGAAGAAAACCATATCCATCTGGAAGGATTTCAAGGACTCCTCTGGCAAAAATATTACCACTTTTTTCTGTCTTAAATTTGAGGATTAGATAAAAAAGCTCTTTCTGATTAATGGCATCAGAAAATTCCATCCCAAGCTCTTTTGCCTTTGCTTTCAAGCCGTCAAAATCAGCTTTTAAAAGTTCGCTTGTACCAAGATTCTCAATGTGATCCCTTTCCACATTCTTTGGAAAACCTTTGTTCTGATCCCTGTTCTGGTCACGATTTTGATCCCGGTTCTGTTGGTAAGGCTGATTGGAAGACTGATATGGCTTCTTGTAACCCCCGCTATATCCACCACTTCCACCCCCAGAGGGTCTGTTTCTATCCCTGTCATAGCTTCCACCACTTGGACGGTAGCCACCGCCAGATCTTTGGCTAGAACCTGGGTTATAGCGGTTCTGATAACTTGTTTGTTGGTATCCATTTTGCTGATAAGCGTTATTGGCTCCTGGAGTGAAAGATTCATAAATAGGCCTTTCAACAGGAGTTGAAGGAACAGATGCGACAGGAGCGCTTCCATCTGTGGAAGGCAATGGTGGAAGAGCGGATTCACTTCCTTCCACTTTTCGTGTCTTGACAATTTTTTTTACAATTTTCTTAGGCGCTTCTACTTCGACTTTCTTACGCCCTTTTTTCTTGTCCACAGATAATTCTGCAGAATCATCATCAGTCTTTTTTTTTCTTGCCATACGTAAAACCTCTTAATAATAATGTCATTTTAATATAAGATAGAATAGCGTTTCGATCAATGAGTACAAATCCTGCCCACCCTAAAAGGATACCAATGACACTCCATAATCATAGAAATGAAGTATTAATCATAGATCAACCTGATATTGGATCTTAGCAACCCATATTTCCTTATTCGCGTAAGAATTGGGAACCAATGTTCCACCTACTCCACAATAACGGACATGACAAGTACTGCCATTTTTTTTGGAAGAAAATCCTCCTACCCTCAGAAGTAATTATCTATTTATATTTCAGGGTATATCAATAATAACAGATTAGTTGTTCTTAATATAGCCTATTTTAGCCAATCGTCAAGTTTTTTTTTATTTTTTTTCGACTTTAAAGCCCCCCCTACCTATCTTATCAAATCATGCAAAAAGCTAAAAACATCCTCTCTTTTCTGGTTCTCGTGGCAACAATTGCCTACTCCTTATGGAGATTTCCAAATCAACATGTTTTTTATGGAATCATTACATTCCTATATCTGGCTGTAACTTTGGATAAAATCCTTACTAAACACCTCCCCACAACATTTTTCATTCAACTTGCAGTGACTTTCGTGTTTCTTGATCTCACATTCCAAAAAGTAGAATGGCCTTACCTGCTAAGTTTCTGGCATGACATCAATCATTGGCGATGGATTCCGTTCATTGTCATAAACGTCATTCTCTCTCTCATTATAAGATCATTCAAATGGAAATATCTTTTTAATAGACATGTTCCAATGAAAGACCTATCCACTGCCACCTTCATAGGATTCATGACCCTATCTATTTTCCCTGCCCGGATAGGGGAATTCATCAGAGGGTTCATACTTGCTGACAGACAAAAATTAAAAAAAAGCCATGTCCTGACTACCATTTTCTTGGAAAGGATTTTTGATGGATTTGGAATCTTTACACTCATGATTGCCGTCATGGTCATGGGACCTACAGCAAAGGAAAAATTCCTGCCCTTCATCATCATCACTTGTATTGCCTATGTCATGCTTCTCCTCATCGTTGTGATCTTCTATTTTTTTACGCCATCTATAAAAAAAGCCACCCTATCCCTTTTGAAAAAAACAAAACCCTCATGGACGACTCAAGCCACAGATATCATCCATAAGATACATGACGGTCTTCATCTTTTTACAGATGCAAAAAAAATGATTACATTCCTTCTTCTTACGATCCTGCTCTGGTGGGTGAACATGTTTACAACATACATGCTTCTCCGCAGTGTCGATTTCATACCCCTCTTCCAGATTGATCTTGCCAGTCCAGGGACGACATATCTCTATGCGTCACTGCTCATGCTTGTCCTGATATGTTTTGCAATCGCCATCCCTTCAGGTCCAGGAGGAGCAGGTCCTTATCAATACATAGTACAATTCACTGTGATCCTCCTGAATCCCGCTGTGTCTCACGATCCTCTACTGTTATCAAAAGTGGGTGGGCTTTCCATATATCTTTGGATTGTCCAAAATATCGTTGTCATTGCCGCAGGATCCTGGTTCTATTTCCGGAATCATTACTCCATCAAGCAGTTGAATCAGATCAAAAGCCAGGATGTCTGATAATCTAAAACTTGAATTTTT
>DYKD01000032.1:0-20234 GCA_020722765.1 Brevinema andersonii
GATATCGATCTTTCTAGGCTTCATGTGAAAGTTACTCCAAATTCAGCTAGTTTTGCTATTACAGCAGCGGGGACTACTGTAGTCCGAAAAACCGCTGTATCGTAAGCCTCTACTACATTCATCGTCCCCACAAGTCCCGTCTCGGTCTGAGTCGCTACATTCATTGAACCTTGCAATTCTTCACTATCAGCCTCAATTGCTGTGAGCAATGAAAGATTGAGCCGAGTAAACACAGTAGGAAGATTGCAAGCAAAAGCTGTCAAAGTGCCAGAATTATTATAAGTAGTAGTCAAAAGCCCATAGCCTTCCAATGTACTTGGGTTGTACACTAAGGCTCCCGAATCTCCTTCTGCAGCAATTGTGTCATTGTTATTAGAAATGAAGGAAAACCCATTCATGTAGATTATGCCTTGACCCCAATTAAAATAATTAATATACAAACGCCCTACTGCTGAAACGGTTCCCTCTGTCACGCCCGTTGACCGTCCGACCTTTTTCACACTATCTGCTACAACAGCAAAAGCAGCACTTGTAATAATATCGTGAGTGGAATACATGGAAAGAGCGTAATTCACAGAAGGAACGAAAATACAAGCATCTCCATAAGCATCTATTATGTACCTTGAAGTGGCTCCAACTCTATCAGTTAAATATATACCTTGATCAGCATGGGAGGGCTGCAAGACATAACTTGCAGGAGTTCTTTGGTAATGTGAAACCGAGTGGAAACATGTTAAAGCCACTGCTCTGTTATCCGTATTATCGTAGCAGATAAGACCTAAAGTTCCCACTGGATAGGAAGCAGAGTCGGGGCCTATCGAAATACCTGGATGAATAACACTCACTTTAGATTTATTTGAATAAGGTTCAAGTGGCACCATCTGACAAGGTTTACAAGGCTTCATCTGTATTACATCAGTCCTAAGCGAGCCAATATGTTTTGGAATTAAATCTTTAGCTTTAACCTTATCTTGCGGCTTTTTTCTTCTTACATGAATACAAACAGCAAGCTCACTCGTAAGTTTTCCATTAATAGTTTTTCTTCCAAGCATAATTCCAGTAACTTCTGGATTCCCAGAGTATCTTTGAACTGCTTCGCTATAAGTCTCAACCAAATTCATCTTAGCTCCAAAATTAAAACTATTATAATATCAATTATTTAAGTTAATCCCGAGAATTCTCGGGGTTGATTACGCCCCCTGACTTGTAACTCTAAGCGAAAAAGTTCTCTGATTCATTACAGGGGATTTTGCTACAGAAACGCTAATCCTTATATAAAAACTTACGTTCGATCCGTTTACCACTATCCCTGGATTTTCCCCCTCTTGAACAAGGTAAATACCAGTCTCGCCACTCACCCAATCCGCGCCATTGGAAGACACTTCCACCACGGAAGCCCCATCACTCACAAAAATAGTTGCCGTATCTGTTTCAGTCAATGAAGCAGAAAGAATAAACTCACAACTTTGATACTTGGTTCCATCAGCAAATCGGTATACAGTTGTTCCATCATGACTTAGCCCTATTCCTCCAGGAATTAATCTTTGGGCGGTTACGTCATAGATCCCGATTGGCGCTCCATTTACAAGAATATCGCAAGTGCCTCCTCCTACATTGTTAAAAGTAACTTGTGCTCCTGCGAGATCAGAATCAGCAACCGGGTTAGTGCTTCCAACTTGTCGCCAGCACAAAAAAGGACGGTTATAAGCAACGCCGTTTTCAATTCTCACCGCATTTGTAGCATAGATCTTAGAATTACATTGGGTATACCCTGTCTCATTCACCACATACAGCAAAGTTTCCTTTGATTCTTGACCTTGCAATCCTAATCCCAATGCCAAGAATCTTATCCAAGCCCCATCATAACTATCCCAATAGCACCCTATTCCAATTTCAAACATGTCATCTGTAGTCGCACTTGCGGAAAAAATTACCGAAAGACCGGGAATGACATTATAGTTTGGAGTAACGCCATCACAAATTACGTTCCTTGTGCCAGAAAATAAAAGAGGATTTTTGGAATCCCCAATGTCTGGGCAAGCCACAGAAATAGTGGCGGCAGACTCAAAAGTGAAGCGATAGACGCCAGAAATAAGTGAAGCAGCCCCAGAACTCCTAACTGGAATAACAGTTACAGAAACAACAGGAGATCCGGTAACATTGCGATAATTGGCTTCTATATCAACCTCTAAGTCGCCATACTGAGGTTTAAAAACCCAACCAGACATCTCACTCTCCGTAATGACTTGCGAATGCTAATGTGTCTTTGACATTAAGACTTCTCTGAGCATCTCCTACATCTCCCGAATATTGACAAGTTTTCACGTGTTTCGTTATCCAATACGTTCCGCCTGGGATAGTGATATTGTCCCAGACTTTTGTTGTCCAATTGAAATATTTCTTTGTGCAAGAAGGAATAGTGATAGTGTATCCAAGTTTTAAATCAGGAAGAGGAACAGTAAGTACTATCTCTCCTCTTACATTTTGAACGCTTCTCTTCTTGAATAGCCTCTCAGCTATTGCTTTTGCTTGTGATTCTTCCACAACATCCGGCTCATATATTTCCACTTTAGGATGAAAATCTCCTGTCGGAACAGAACCAGTGCCATCATATAACCGAGCAGTATTGCCTACTTTGTAATACTCCCACCTTCTTTCAATCATACTTGTTGTTCTTTGATTAGGGATTGGAATATCTTCTGTATACGTTCGCGTAACAGGATGAGGAAAATAAGTTGTTATTGTCATCCTTTTTAATAGAAAAGAAGGTGAGCTTTGATCCACTCTTATTATTTTTTTTGCTGAAGGACACCATTTAGTCGTATAGCCCTCTCCGTCTTTACTTCTCTCTTCATAAGTTGGATATCCTGTCTGTTGTGCTTGAGTAATAGGCATAAAAAGCTCATAGTATTCTTTCTTCTCTCCGTCTTTTTTTATATAGCCTTTATAACCCACGCAAAGGGATTCCGTTGTTTGCTCAATTTCAGTTGCGCCAATATCAGAAGAATAGTCTCGATATTCAGTGGTAGTTTTTTCTACAAGCTTAAACTCATATTCTGGCAATTCTTGATAGATTTCACCGGTAGTGGTCTCGTTATAACCAGCACCAACCTTCACAATTCTTGCGTATTGTTCTTCCACTTGCCTTGTAGGCGTGTCATAGTCTGCATACTCATAAGTTTTAGTTACCTTTGAAATCTCTTCATTTGCAGCATTATAAGCGATTGTTTCTTCGCTTGTAATAACCTGCTTCCCAGGATCAAAAATATCAATTTTCTTTGTCGTAGTAGTAATGATTCTAGCTGCTCTGGCTTCTGTAATAGTGAATGTCTTAAAATCCTTAACTTCCAAATTGGAATACAGTGAAGGATCATCGATCTCTTCCATTGTTGTCAATACCACTTCTTCTCCGGCAAGGTCTGTTGAACTGACACTTCTGGTAAAAGCGTTTCTTGATCTACCAATAAAAGTAAAACTGGAGGAAGGGCCTCTTATAACACAATGGTCGATTATTTCGGCATCAAACTCTTCTGCCCATGAAACTATCTCAAAAGAGTCTTCCGTAAGTACGATATTGCCTTTAGTAGATGTTGCTACAGCGCTTTTCCCTAAATCCAAAATGTAAAGACGAGTTCCAACAATATAGATAAGGGGATTCCACTTGGCTACCATTGCAGGAATCATGCTAAAATAAGTAGCAGAAGAAGGGATTGTAAGAGTTTTTTGGACATCAAGATTTGGAGTGTTAATCGTTACAGTAAGGCCACACTGCTCTGCAAGCCACTTTATTATGTCATGGTGAGTTATTCCTTCCTCAAGTTTGATTTCAAATTCGTGATCTTTCTTTTCTTTCCCTGGAATCCCATAAGGAGCTAAAAACAATATCCGATAAACACTTACGCCATCATGTTTAAGGTCTTGTTCAAAATCTCTGAAATAAAGAAGCCCATTCTTGTGATAATAATACGGCAAAACCCTTTTGAGCCAAGCAGTGTTCACGAAAATTATGTCTTTTGATGGAGCCTTTCTCGTAATCTTTGAACCAGCGGCAACAAGAGCCCTTTGTGCTGTAGTTCCTGTATGAATCTCAATCTCTTTCGCATTTATTATCCGAGAAAAGTGCCCTGCAAAACCCTCATCTATTGATAGAGTATCGCCTTTTGTAGGGATATACGGGCGATTCAACGTTACACTAGCCTGAGCTTGCGCCATTCCTAATTGGTCAGAAACCTCCCACTCTACCCAATCAGGAATTTCTGTTGAGTTTATAAAAACCCTTGAGTTGTAATCATTAATCTGCATTTTATGTCACAATAATGAGGTTTAAAGTGCCTCTGAAAAGATCAAAGCCTTTGCGATACGCACCACTACCGGAACTGAAAATAGTCTGGTCAACGTCGTAATCTGTAATGATCTCATTCTGAAATACAATCGGGTCTTGAAGCCTAAAAATGACAGTGTGACCTGTACTGAAATAACTCACGAGAGAAGTGGTATTGAAAGGGTTGTGATCTACCATTCCAACCCACGCTGCAATATGAGAGTATCTAGCAAGTCTAAAGTTCACAATCATAGGCTTACCAGCACTTCCGCTTGTTCGAGTCTTTAGCATCGCCACTCTTCCCGAGTGGGCTGGAACTTCAGTCCCTACTATAAAAGGATCAAATCTATTTACCCAAAACAGGATCGGGTTCCCATGGGCGTATTGGTATCTGACATCTATATTAATCGACATCAGTAAGATCCTCTACCACTATTTGCTGGAACATCTTTCCCGTTGACAGTTACTTTAAGAGGAGTTGTGGCGGCTTTCAACATTATGTCCGCAGCCTGTTTCATAGTGTCAGCCGAACTTTTCTCTCCTCTTTGAGGAGGTTCTGGCCTTCTGACTTGTGTTGCATATTTATCAGGCGGAGCTTTTACACCTGTCGAAGTACCACGAACTTCTTCTTTTGGAATACCCTTTCCTTTTTTACGTATGATATTCCCTTCTTCGTCTGTGATATTTTCTCCTATATCTATGCCAAACAGTTCGGGCTCTATGTTCTCCCATATTCCCGTAGCACGACGCGCAATTTGCTCTAAGTCTCTTTCTTCAGCTTTCCTTTCCCATTCTGGTTTTTTTGCCTTTCCTAATCCAAATGTGCCTAAAGCCACACCTTTGTTCGCCACTCTTGATTTGGATTTGGAGGCATGAGCTTTCTCGCTGGCTTTTCTCCACATATCCCCTTTTGCTTCTTGCCAACCTTCTTTAGTAAAACCGCCATTAGGTGTAATCAAATTATTTTGGAGCAGGGATTGTATGCTTTTACCAGGAAATACCTTCTTGAATGAATATGGATCTCTTTTGTCTAATTCTTTCTTCAATTCACTCGGAGACAGTGACAACAGGTAGGGGAGGTCATCCTTAATCCAACTAGGAAGTCCCTTAGTCCAACTAGGAAGTGCCTTACTTGAGACACCCGTTCTTGTCGCAGGTGTGCCGAGAGCTTTTCCTTGTTCTTTTCCTTTTCTTTTTACAGCCAATTGAGCGTCTGGCCGAGCTTCCCGATCTGATTTTATGGGAGCAGGATATACATTGGAATAATATTTATTCCAATCATAATCTGAATCTGCGGGAAGTGTTGTCCCTCTTGAACCCAACGACCATTGGCTTGAATCGGGGGCCACATTGAAGGAAGAAGTCGGTGCTGGTAGATTAGCAGGGCCCGGTGGGCTAAATTGAGGAAAAGGCTCATAAGAAGAATTATCGGGAGGTTCGCCTCTGTCTAAATGTCTACTTAAGCCAGAACTAGTTGGGATAGCTCCTTTTTTCCTAGCTGCTGGGCTTTCACTGGCAGCAGCCTGATCAGACCTAGGGGTTTTTCGACTTTCCTTAATAATCTGACCTTTTCCTCCTTCTAATATCTTTCTAATAGCGACCAATTCTTTATAGCTAGCCTGCAAAGCAGCGGCCATTTGGGATTGTTTATCAGCATAATCTTTAGCAAACTCGGGAGGAAGTTGTGCTACTATTTCCTTTTCTTTCTCTGCATATTTCCGCTGCAAACCAAGATTGCCCATGCTGCCGGCAGTAGCTCCAGCAGCCTTATAGGCAGCTGCTAAATCAGCCATTAAGCGAGAGTCTTCAGGAGCTTTAGCATACATTTCTTCTAAGGCGGAAACTTGCTCTTGCATTGAGCGCATTTCCTTTTTTCTTGTCCTTTCTTCACCTACATACCTTTTTGCCGCCAACCCTCTCTGTTTTTGAATGAATCCTAATTGGATACCTTGTATGTATTTTCCTTTTCCTCTTCTTGTATAGAGCGGGCTCATCATCTCCGCGGCTTGAGTCAGTAGTCCTAATCCACCCTCCGTTTGTTCCAACTCTTTCATAGAAACGCCTTGATTATATAACTCATCAAGTGTCCCTCTTCCAAGTTTGAATTGACGTATTTCTTGTTGCATCTGGAATATTTTTCTTCTATGAAAATCCTGTTCTGCTTCTTTCTGTTGCCTCAAAGCACCTGGAATAGCATATATAGGCACAGCTCCTCTGACCAAAGAAAGCATCAACTCTTTTCTTCCCTGCTCAAGAGCAGCCTTCTGGCGCTTCTCGGCAATGAGCCCTTCCTCCATTCCAAATTGACGAGAATAAACTCCCAACTCTTGCCCGGCAAGGCCCATAAGCTGTTGACCATAGCCAATAGCGGGTCCAAGCTTTCTTTCCTTTCCGTAGAGTTTCCCCTCTTCAAGAGCAATAGCATTATCGTAATGAGTTTTTATTATGTTAAGACGCAATTGAGCATAGTGCCTTAATGCCTCTATGTCTTGATCATAAATGCTTTTCTGCATTTCTGTTATACTTTGCGCCGCTTGTCTTAATACAGGATCAAGAGCCCCCATATCTGCTTTTGTAGCAAGAGGAGTTATTCCTTTACGTTTCAAAAAGCCAAGATCAACAGCGGCAACTTTTTCTGCTCTTTCTCGCTCAACAGGAATCATCTCGGTTTGAATCTGCATAAGCTTTGTTTGTCTTTCAGCCTGAGCCACAGCAAGAGTTTTTGAGATTGCCTCCTGATGAATAGGAGTAAGTTCACCGGCAAGAAGAGGCTGAAGCCTTTTTTGATCAGCAGGAGAAAGAAAACCTTGCGCAGCCATAGACTGAACATTCAAGCGTGTTTGTTGCTGCGAAACTTTCAATTCTCTTGAAGACAATGTTTCTGCATGAGCTTTGAGAAACAATTCTGATAACTCGGACAACTGCCCTTTCAAGCCTTGAACAACTAGGCTTTGAAGCTTTGTATATTCCTTGGCTAATTCTTCTTGAGCTGTTTTGATCTCTTTTTCGTCTGTTAAAGATTCAATTTTTGTTCCCAATTCGGCAATTGCTTTCTCACTTCTTCTTATTAGTTCAACAGGTCCTTCAATCTCACGAGTCACTTTTGCTAAATCTTGTTGAGCTTCTGCTAATTCTCTTTTGTCGGCTTCACCACCATGTTCTGCTCTGGCTCGTAAAGCAGGCATTATTTCTGAAATCCTAGCACGCTTCCCCTCTGCATGTCTTAATTTAGTGTATTTTTCTCTTATGCTCTCACGGAGACTTTCTCTAGCTTCCCGCTCAATTCTAGCTTCTTGATCTGGAGTGTATTTTCTACCCTGACGAATTAACTCTTGGTATATCTTATACTGCTCTTCTTCTATTTTATATTTCTCCTCTTGGGCTTTTTCTTTGAGGGCTATTACTTTACGCTCTACTTCGGCGGCTGAGGGCAGGCCTACCTCGACACCAGGAGGCAACAAAAGTGCAAACGGATCTTCACTTTGTGAAAGTATTTCCTCTCTAAATTTACTAAGAACCGCTTGCGCCCCCGGTGCTTCTACTATTGCTCTATTCCTTTTAATTATCCCCATCTGTATAGCAGTCTGTTCACGCGACAAATCAGGAGCATTTAAAGCCTTTTTAGCCTTGTCTATCTCTTCTCGGGCACGAACAACACGTAATCTATCTTGATTCATTTGGATATCAGCTTGAATCTTGCTTAATCTCTCCTCAGCTTCTCCTTTATTCAATACTGCTAATGTTTCTTTTGCTTGAGATTCGAGGACTCTTGCTGTAGCCAGATCAGAGGGCTTTCTTGTTCTAAGTGAATAAGCGCCGTAAAGTATTGCGCCAAAAGGAAGAGCCCTTAAAAGATATCCTGACTTTCTTGGCGCAATCTCTTGTTCTGGCGCCGTAACCCGTCTTGATCTCTCAAGATCAATTTCTGCTTGATCTCTTATAAAAGCTTTTTGAATTGCTCCATACGCTCGTACAGGCAAAGTGATCAAATTACTGATGCCAGACTGGAGTTCTCCCACCCGAAGACTAACATTTTCTGAAATTGCTCTACCTGCTCTAGTTAAAAGCCCAGGACGAAAGACATCTAATCCTAATGAGGCTTGTAAGCTAGTCCTCATCAATCTTCTGCCTTCTTCAGCTCCTAACCCTGCCCTTTCCCATTCTCTCCCAAAGGTTGTTCTTCCTCTTGTTCTTAGATTTTCCAACATGCTTCCACTAAGAACAGCCTCTCTTTCTAGATAGCGACCTTTTTCAGCACGAGTCATTCCAATAGTAAGCTGAGTTAATCTAGTAATCTGTTCATTGATTGCCTGCCCAATCTCCTTTCCTTGTTGTCTTGAAACAGCATTTGCAATCTCAATGACTTTTTGCGAATCTCTAGCAGAAAAACCAGCAAGGCCAACCTGAGTCATGGTTCCCAAGGCGGTAGCAGTGCTTGTTCCTAAAATCCTTGAAAGATTCATTCCGGAAGCAATTTGAGAAGTCCCAAAAACAGCTTTTGCTGATTTGCCATATGCCTCCATTTCTTTTCTTGCTTCAATTGTTTTCTTGTTTAGATCATCAATTGCAGTAATAGCAATAGTAGCAGCACCGACAAGAGGATTAAAAACAACTCTAAGTGGAGCAAAAGCTCTAGCAAGAGCAATTCCTGTCTTAGTGCCTGTTCTTTCTAATCCCTCTAGCGCCATATTATAATTTTTAAGAGCATCCCATTCAGTCCCTGCCTTGCCCAAAGTTATCATTCCTCTTGAGAGTTTATCGAGAGCAGTAGTAACGGCTTTTGAAGAAGACTCAAGCTGCTTCATAACTGCTACGCGACTTTGTAATCCTTGTCCTAGTCTCTGGACTCCATAACTCCCAAGTTGGAATTCTGCATATCCTTTGTGGACCTCAGCAATTCCGCCAAGGCCCTGACTGGCAGTCATAACATCAAAGGGAGCAAATAAAGCAGTAAACCCACGATCAAAGCCTACTGACTTTGCTCTTCTCCCAAACTCAGAAAGACCACTTCCTATTCTTCTTAATAGAGAAGCTTGTTTCTCTAATTCTTTTGTGAATTGAGGGCTTCCTGGAAAATAGTCTTCATTTGGAGGACTCATTTGGCTCCTCTACTTTTACTCCGCCTTGTTCAAGCATGCGTTTCAAATTCAGAAGCTTTTCATCATTCATCTCCCCATCCGCATAAGGATCAGGAGGATAAGCTTGTAGTTTAATGCCGTAAATCGCTCCGTCAAACTTGGCCTTATCAGTAATCTTGGGAATTTGAAGAATAGAAATCCACTTCAATTTTTCCCTAGCCTCTTGGCGGTAAGTCTCGGCATATATAACTCTGAGCTGTCTTGGTGTCATTTCAAGGCAAGATTCATGTGTATAACCCTTAAAAACAGCACAAATCCTGCCAATCAATTCAAGCCAAGATATACCTACTCCTTTTTTTTGGTATCTTGCGTACCTCCTTCTTTTTCTTCTTCCTCAGCGTTAAAAGAATCCACTTTCTTCATAATCCACTGTATTTGTGTCTTTGTGAGGGATAGAGCTTCGTCTCGCGTCAGTTCCGGTATATAGAGTTGAAGCTCATCTAAAACATACTCTTGCTCTAACTGAAAAGCCTTCTCAAATTTTTGCGCTTCTCTTAGTTTGAGAGACTCCTGTAAATGCTTCCCTCTCATTGCCTCATGCTGAATAATCGTTTTCAAATTGGGTTCTTTGACCAGAAATATTTTCTCCCCAATCCTAAAACGAAAAGGTTGCGCCGCAACAAGAGCAAGATCTTCTTCTCTCATTTTACTCCCTTTCTATGGTGATAATAAGGAGGCCGAAGCCTCCTTATATTATGACCCAAGACTCATAGCACAGATGATATCCTCATATGCATGCCCGGTCTCTGGTACGTATCCTTTGAACTGAATCGCCCAAATCTGTTCAGCATTAGGGAGAAAGACCGCCTGGAATGAAGCTATAGGCGCAGCCTTATAGACTTTGATCCACTTATTGCTGTCATTCTTCCTAACGATTTGAAGAAGGTCTGTATAATCCATCAAATCGGCGCCTACTCCTGAGTACACGTTAAGGACGTTACCAATATATGTGGAACCAGGTATCAGAGAATGCAATCTCTCATAGTTGGCTTGAGAAGTCGGAACCATCACAGTCACAACTCTACCAGTAATTACCTCGCCAACCGGACTGTCTCCTTCCTGATCCACCATAATAGGGTAAGTTGTTGTCTCAAGTGCAAACGTGATTCCACCCTTGGTGTATCCCAGGTCAATTTGTTGTCCAATATTCCCTGTAGGAGTCCCAAAGTATGCCCACGCTGCTCCCATTTCGATCTCATTTGCATTTCCAGCCATTGTCGTTCTCCTATTTGTGGTAGATGAAGTCCAAGTAAATGGTTACAGTGGTAAAATACAGCTTCCTAGCGTCATCAAAAGTCAGGCTTCCTAAAGATGCGGAAGTGTATTTTACCAAATACGTTGTCGTCTCAAAATTCTTATCGTTAAAAAGCGCAACAATCGCCTCGCCGGCGTCATCGGCATTCTCAAGTTTTTTCCCGTAAACTTCTACAGTATATACCTGGTTATTCTCTTGCACGCCATCTATGAAATCCAGAGGTTTAGCGGAGCCATTCCGATAATAGACTCCATAAGCGGGCTTCGCGTCACTAACTACTAATCCAATTGGTGTTTTGTGTATAGAGATTCTAGGATCAGTAACAGTAGCCCCGCAAATAGTCCTATAAGTGGGATCAGAGCGAATCGTGTTGTAAATTAGTTCATTTATTTCTCTCAATATCTGATGCCTCTCATAGATTGCGCTACAAGACTTTTTGAGTATCCTACAAATAACTTCTGAATTTCCGGAATAGCTTTTTGAACAGCAGGTCGAAAAAATGGTCGTGGATCAAGTCTTTCAGTTCCATATTCGAGATCATCTGCATAATAAACATTAGTTCTGATTACTGCGCTAAAAGCTCCATGAACCGGCTGCACCGTTAAAAAAAAACTTTGTCTCAGCCTACCGGTTCTAGGAGCAGGAGGCTCGCCGGGGGCAGAAGCCTGATAAGAAGCGCCTATGATGTCATCTTTTCTACTTGCGCCAATATATTTTACTTCGTAGTTTTTTGCCTTATTCAAACTTGTTTTTTCGTAATTAATGTTTCCCGGCATTGGATACCATCTTCCACTCCTTTTTCCGGAAAGAATCTCTCTAATATTCCTCAATACCAACATCCCAATCTGATACGCCAAATCAGCAGTTGGTGCAGGAAAAGAAGCTGTAAGTGTGCGCCCGGCGGCCATTAGCTGTGATCCATCCTGGTTATTGAAACTTCTTTGTGGTGATCCACATCGAATCCGGGAATAGTTGAAACACTGTCTACAACATAGAATTTGTTATTGTGAGTAATTCGATCTCCTTCAAGAATATTCGCAGTGAGTTTGACATATAACACGGTTCCTCCCACTTCTACAAGACCATCTTGTCGTCTCGCGGTTGTGATCCCCGACCTAACCTCTAATCGACAAGGTTCCGCACCTTCTATTTCATCCCAAATTTCGTCCACTTCGCCATAACTTGAAGAAGAGAAATCATAGTTCTCAGAACCCAGGATTCTCTCTATCTTACAAGTGGAATTGAGAAGACTGTCATACATCAGTACACCAGCCCATGATCGAATCTTTTGTAGTGGTCTAAAATTTCCCCAACGCCACTTGCTTGTATAATGTCAAGCCCGGACTGTGGCCCGGCAAGCGAATAAGAATACGAGCCGAGGCTTTCCGCCACAAGTCCGGGCTTTTTTTGAACATTTCTCAAATATGACGCTATTCGATAGCAACAATACTTTAAATCATCGGGAATTTCATCATAGCCGGCTGTATAAGAGACTTTTATCAGTCCTCTTCCACGAGGCCAGCATGAGCTTCTGAAAAGAATTCCTGTATCAGCATCTTTGATCCAATACCCATCAGTTCCACTTTCTACTCTATCATCGTAATCAACCGCTTTTAGCTCCTCGTTTTCAATCAATACTTTAGTAACCGCTGAAACAGGATAATTCCTCAATATCAAAGAAGCGGTTCCTGTTCCATCATATAATTCCCCCGTATAAGTGGTTTTCTCAATCCCCCTATCTAAGTATTTCAATACCCAAGCATTAACCGCAGCAACCATGGGAGTGAGTTGAGCATCTTCAGTAGTCCCCGAAATCCCTAAAAAGGTCTTCAATTCTGTAAGAGTAAAAAGAGCCAACTCATTCCTCCGGGTTGAGAAATTTGTACAGTGCTCCCACTAAGGCTACTTCCCCTTTTTGCCACATAAAAAATACTATGTCAAATTAAGAAATTGATTTTCGTATAGCTGAAAAAACCAAATGAGGAGAAATGGCCTTCATGCAAGACTCTTCTTCTTTGCACAAAAACCATCTTCTAGTTCCTTGACATGGAGCGCAATGATAAGGAGAGATGATAACCTTGTAGTTTTCACCTATTGGACCATTTTTACTGAAAAGAGTAGGCCCGAAAAGCAAAACAACTTTCTTTCCCAGTGCATTGGCAGCGTGCATTAATCCTGTATCATTTCCGGCTACCAATTCTGAAAGTTTCAATAAAGCGAACGCCTCTATCAAATTATACTTCCCGGTAAAGTCTTTGCACTTTGGCGAGATTCCAGATATGGCACTTGCCCATGCCCTATCTGTTTCACCTCCAAGAAGAAAAATCTCTCCATCATAAAATTCTATCAAGTTCTCGATTACTTCTCCCCAATGTGGATATGATTTTCTTCTCATTTGCGAATTTTTCCACTTCAACCATCCATTCACAATGCAAATAAACTTCCTATCTGAATATTGTTCATGAACTTCTTCATCAAAAGGGATCTCTATGTTCAAAGAAGGTACTGACAACCCAAATTTTTTGTAGACTTCATCTAAGTAGAATCCAATTTCTGATATATAACTAGCCGCCCAATCAAAGTCTTCTCTTTCTTCCACAAACTCATCATACATGACACACCAATTATTGTGACTACTCATGAATCTTGCTGAGTACATCTCTCTTCGATACTCAGAAGGAAATCTTTTCACTGTAAAAAGGTGAGTTGCCAATTCAATTAACTGAGGTTGCACAGGAAGATCTAGATTCTCATCAAAAAACAAGTGAGTAGAGTATTTTTTAGAGATCGCCTGGAGTACTGGAATGAATTGAATGAAATTGCCAATTCCGTTGGCGAACCCCACAGCAATCTTCCCCGAGAATTCTCGGGGTTGAGTTAAATTAGCAGAATTATTCACTTTTCAATTTTAGAGATTTTTCCTTGCCAAAGCACGGAGGTATTCCACGTTTGACATAAAGGGATTTATCTCTCCAAGAATATAAGCCATAACGAGTTGAGGCGACAACCCCCTCATACAGAGTTGATGTCCTATCTTGCACTTGGTATGTCCCGAAACGCCATTCCTTTGATAGCAACCCAAGCAACTCAAGCCTATATTCCTGATTACAAATACATTGCTAAAATCAATTACCCTTGCAATCGGTTCGGTAGCGCCAAACAAGCAAAAAGTCTTTATTCCGAAAGCTTGCCCGGCCCAAAGAGGTAGTGAGTCAATCGCGACAAGACAATCGTGAGGTCCTAAGAGATTTGCTATGAAAGAAAAATACTCTTTGAAGCCCATTTTTCCTACAAAAGAATAATCACATACCTCGGTGGAAGGAATCTTCTTCCCAAGTTCGACTGTTATATAACCCGCTTCTTGAAGTAGCCCTGCTAACTGAGCTTCATATTCACCTGTCCAACTTCTTCCTTCCCACTCTGTTCTATGCGTCCTTGTAGCAAGAGCCGCAATTGGCTTATCGGTATCGCCTCTCACTTCTTGCACCTTTTTATGCCCTGCATCAAGATCTTCTCTCTTGAGAAAAATTTGAGGAAAAGGTGAAATTAGAGAAGTAGAAGCTTTCTTAGCCGCTTGTTCTGCAAGAAGTTCGTAAGAAGCAAAATTAAAACCCCCGGCGCTTGTTGGGGGAATCAAGTCTATTTCTCTATCGAGTCTATGCTTCCATTGTTGTTTTGGACTCACAATCTGGTGAACAAAAGGATTACCTTTGAAAAGATCTGGATAATTGGTATCAAGAAAAATTTTTGCAGTAGGATGATCTCTTTGGATAGCCTCAAGAACAGGAGTCATCGCCACTATATCTCCAATTCCATCGGACTTGCACTTCACCAAGACCATATTCGTAAATTTCTTTGTCCTCAGATAAGTTCCCCACCTGTCCAGAAAAATCTTTTTATTGTGTTCCTTTGCTTCATTGAGTTTATTTTGATCAACTATCTTTGCAGTAGCGCCTCTATCATGTGTAAATTTGACTTTTACTTGGCGGATTCCATACCCCATTTGCACGAATCTTAGCGAAAGATCGCTGTCTTCAAAATAAGCAAGCTTAAAAGCAGGTGAAAAAAGACCGTATTTTCGGAAGAGTTCTGTATGACCGGCAATGCACACGCCTTCAATGTAATCAACAAAATTACCTTGGTTGCCACTTCCTTGTTCTGTAAGGGTTTGCATCGTATTTGCAAACCCAGTCAATCCAATATTGGCATCTAGAGTCAATGGGTCGAGAAGATTTATTAACCAGTCTGGATCATTGATTACAATGTCATTGTTCAAAACAACAAAAAATTTGCCCGCGGCGTGAATCAAAGCTTCATTGTGTGGAATTAAAAAACCGAGATTCTCATCATAGGAAAGGACCGTCTTGTTTGGAAGAGCGAAATTGTAGAGTAGATCTTGAGTGCCATCACTAGAACAATTGTCTGACAAAATATACTCCACTCCTTCCAATGGAGTATTTGCTCTCAATGACTCAAGGCATTTTTGAGTTATGTCTTTCCTGTTATGACAAGCAATGCTTATTGTGGCAATCATTAAAATCTTCTCCATGGATCATAATCAACAGCGTACATATGCCCTGTTCTCCCATAGTGAGAGCCAAAGTTACAGTGCTGTATCATTGAGAAGTCGGCAAGCATATAGATATCATCCTTTACGATTTTCCAGAAATCTTGGTCAAACATGTTGTTAAGCCCATAAGTAGAAAAGAAAACCTCAGCATCTTTCTTAAATCGCCCAAATCTACACATAATGCTTCCACCCATCAATGAATTGACTTTGTGGAAGTTAATCCCGGACAAAGAAAACACAGGCAAACCAGAAACGGGAAATTTTCCCAACGTGAGGTAGTTAACACTTGGATTTTCTCTGAAGATTTTCTTAGAAACGTTGTGCCATTCCGGGTTCATAGCGTAATCATCATCAGCAAGCCATACTGTATCATCATCACCGAGCCCTCCGATTTCATTAAGGTCTCGTTTTTCTAAATGCTTCAATTTCATCTTCATAACCTGAGCATAAGGAACTCTGTTTTTAAGCGTCGCCTTCCTTACTGTAACATTGAATCCCTCCTTCTCATAAGAAGAAGCAATAAGCTCAGCACGCTCATGAGGCATTCCAGTATTGAGAACGATTGCAGTGAGATTGCCCTCGGTAACATCAGTTATACAAAGAGTATCCATGAAGCAAGAAAGCCTTCTTTCGTCTCTAGATGCCACACAAAGATAATCAGTCATTCCCCACCTCCATCGGCAAATCAGGAAAATCAAAAACTCTCTTGGGCATTGACATGTTTATGATATTAACTCTCCAGACTTTTTTGAAGTGCTCCACAGCTCTTAGCCTTATCTCATCAGGCCCGGAGGAGGGCACACGGCCTACAACTCTGGTCTGAGTCAATCCTCGCCCATGCCAAAACCTAAGCATCCACGACCGCACTATGGTTTTATTTCTTTTCGCAAGCCTGAGCAAAAAATCATTGTCAGCTATCAGCCCAGTGGGATCATAGTATTCATCAAAACGAATATCTCCTATCTCTGAAACGTTAATGACACAAGCGGAAGCTTCCCACCAAAGACGAGTAAAGTTTGTAATGTGCTCACGAAGATCTTCCGGCTTGGGGAGCCTTATTTTGTCTAAAGACTCATTCCAATTACCATCATCTTGAGGAATACCCCCAATAAAAGCGGCCCCGGTCTTCTTTATCTCTAGAAAAGCATTTTCCAGAAAAGAATATTCTATCACTGCATCGTCGTTAATCTGAATCAAAAGGTCAACATCATGTTTTTTACATTCATCAAGGAAAAAATTCATATTGCTGCAAAATCCGGCTCCGGGACGATGTATCAAGCCAACCGGCTGATTAACTGACTTAATGATCGATTTTATCTTCTCCGGGTCTTCTCCAAAATCCACCACATTCATATAGATTTGTGCGGCCCTCAAAGGATCATTGAAGATATCCTTGTGTTTTGCCAGACCAGCGGCGCTTTTCAGAATGTATCGGAGGCAAAAGGAAAAATAATCAGCGTTTTTTTCGTTTGTAAAGACAGCTACTACAGCTTTCATCTAACAAACTCCAGTATTTTCTTCCACATTTCAGCATCATCCTTAAAGACTACCCAATCTTTCATATAGTCCCCAAGGCTATCAAACCATGCTTCAAAAAGCTCTTGCACAGGGAAAAGGACCGTTTTAGTGAAAAGCAAAGCGTTCCTTATCCATCGCAAGTGTTGAAGTTTAAGCTCTTCTGCATAGAGAATAAAAGGAATTCTTTTTTGGAACAGCGACATATTTATCTGAACTTGATTTTGAGGAAGAAAGACTGAAAGATCGGAAGGAACAATCAGAATATTAGCCGTAAGAAGATGCCCAAGAGAAAAGCTGTTAGGAGTCACAACAGAAGACCTGACCCCATAAACTTCCCCTTCTCTGTTAATAACTCTGCCAATCCATACAACTCTATCCAAACCATCTGAGTCTTCCCATAGATGCACGCTTTTGTCTCTTGATAGATCTTCTTCTATAATTTGCTTAATGGGTTTGTCTTCCGCCACCGGAGTAAGAATGATCGCCATTCCTCTTTTTACATATTCTTTGGCGGTAGAAAGAGTGACCTGGACAGGTTGTACGCCAAATTTAGAACAAGCCTGAGCGGTGATGAACTTAATTGTGACTAGATTGGACATAGCGGATCATAGTGACAAAAATGATAAATTGTCAAGAGAAAAACAAAATCCCCAAGAAGAATCTTGGGGATTTTGCCCAACAGGAGATGAGATACCGATGAAGCTACGAACAGAGCTTATCATAAAAGTGCTACTTTGTCAAGAGAAAAAAAACCCGGAAAAATTCCGGGGTTACTCATCGAGGGAGTACACGGTTCGGTTTGTTAAAAACAGAATAGCAGAAAATAATATTGAGTCAATAAAAAAAAGACCCCATTGGGGTCTTTTTTCAAATCAGCTATTAACTGATTTTATGCTGCTTTTGTTTGAGTTAGGATGTTAGCAGATGGCACCGATGGAAAGCTTCCCAAATTCTTTCCAAGCAATAGAACAGCCGAAAGTACGGAAGCAGAGCCGCTTGAGTTCGTAAGACGGATGTTACAGTACCTCCTAATCTTATCCGCTGTACTATCAGCAACTACACGGCTTGTGTTGGTTGCCCAGACAGTTCCCAAGTTGACCTCCGATACATAGAGACCGGCAGAAGAGATCCCGCTAAAAGTAATAGCAAGAGTAGCCCCGGCATGGCTTGCTGTTGTCATTACAGCATCATCATCATACCAATAAGGTACAATATTGCCAGTCCCTCCCATACTTGCTACCATGACTATAAGAACAGCCTTCTGGAAACGGTGTTTATCAGCATTCGCCCCATCACTCCAAAGATCTATTGAAGTAGTCTTTTGGGGAGAAGCGTCATAAGTGTTTATGGATGCGCCGTCTGCCACACTACAAGGGGCAATTGCCATCCAAGGAAGAACATCTCCCAAAATTTCATGAACTGCGAAACCCATTGTATGACTCCTTTCCGAGCTTTCCCGGATTAGCTCATATTTTCAGGATCGGCAGTAGAATCAAGCAGTACAAACGCTTTCTCTTGTTCTACTGTTCCGCCAACTCGTGCGACACATCGAAACGCCGTCATCACCTGATTGAAATAATAGTGCCTCGACATTTCAACTGATACACTTTTGCGTTCCCCGACAAAATAGTGCTTCATATCGCCCAGCACCACGTCCCCTTTCTCCCCCATATCCGATGTCTTGTAATCTGACATAACAATGGGGTAACCAGCGGCATATCCCGCTACACCTTCCGAGAAAACGTTGTATCCTGCGCTAAGATCAATCACGGGCCTGCCCTGAGAATCAGTCTCTTTCCTCAGCGCATTGAAGCACTCTTTCTTCATGAAAAAACAGGCATTTGCATCATACATCGGCGGAAGTTGTGTAGACATATTGAGTAGGTCTTTGTACCCGACTCTTCCTGCTGTCACCCTTGAAATAGCCGGCACATTAGGCGTCTGCAAAAGCCCCATCGGTTGTGTTGCACCCAAACCTTGGAAAAATGACCTATCTGTTACATGCCAATAAGCTCCTTGAAACATCTGCACCAAGAGATTCCCGATATTGATTGCTGAATCAGCAAGCAACTGATCTGTTACAGGGCACATAGCCGCAATCTGATGAGCTTCAAGACTCATCATCGTAAACTCAGGCTTGGTATTGACAAGAGTTTGTGCTTCCTCTGCCCAATACACTTGCACTCCACCAAACCAAGAGTTGTTATCGGGATCTTGTACAAGCTTTGGCCAAGAAATCTTCTCTGTAGTCATAGGCCACACTTGGGCTCTAGGCCACACTACCGTTCCCGGAGGTGCTATCTGCAAAAGAGCATACCTGATATCCTCCGGGACGAAGAGCCCTGCCGAGGAATCATCAGCCGCTCTTATTGCATCAGTTATAGCGGCGTCCTTGATTACGAGATCAAGATTAGGCTCTTTGCATATGAACTTGATGTCCTGCCCGTTCCTTACAGCATTCCTCAAGTTAGATGCAAATTCCAACATCGTCTCTCCAGGATGCTCAAAGAGGCCACTCCCCACTCTCCTGAGACCTTTCTGGTTGATGTTGTAAAAAGATGTATTGATAATGGAGCCTTGCGGGAGCCTATACAAAGAATCCCCCACCTGCTGCAAATACCCATAATCCACAATCTTCCCAGAGGAAGGATGATGGATAGGATGAGCAATCGCCTTTTCCGCTATCATCTTCTCCAAGCTTTCAACTTTCGTTGAAAGACCCTGGAAAGGAGCCATCTTCTCCTGTACCGCTGTTGCAATACTGTTGCGTACTGCTTCTTCCAGTTTCTTCTTCAATTCCTCACTCATGGACTTATCTCCTTAAATGCCTTAGTAGTCTCTTCGGCAACAAAGTTTGCCAATTCATCTTCATTGAGAGCGGATTGTTTCTTCTCCTCAATCCATTCACAGATTACGTCTTCAGGTAGATCGTAAAGTGTAGAATAGATTATATCCTGAGCCGATTTCTCTCTTACTTTCTTCGACTCCAGGCTCTTCTTGATGAAACTTTTCACTTGAGAAGTATTCCATGTGTCTCCGAAAGAATAAGAGAAAAACTTATTGCAAGTTACACAATACTCCCCCTTTACGTCTGTATATCCCTTTATGAGTACAGTATGAGTGTCATGCCCTTCGTGATCATTGTGATCCATCAAGATATAATGCTTACTGACTTCTTCTTCCGCCGGCTCTTCTTCTACCGGTTCTTCTTGTGGCTGTTTAAATGGGCATTCAGGATTTTGACATTCATCTATGTCTTCCTGGCTGACTTCCATATCACAAAGAGGGCAATATTGAGTCTCTCCTTCTTCAATCTCTTCTTCTTCAGTATTCTCTGGAGGAATCTCCTCGGTTTCCATTTCCCCCGGCTCTATTTGTTCTTCTTCAGTATTCTCTGGGGGAATCTCTTCAGTATCCATTTCCCCCGGCTCT
>DYKD01000032.1:20334-29646 GCA_020722765.1 Brevinema andersonii
TTCTTCTTCAGTATTCTCTGGGGGAATCTCTTCAGTATCCATTTCCCCCGGCTCTATTTGTTCTTCTTCAGTATTCTCTGGGGGAATCTCTTCAGTATCCATTTCCCCCGGCTCTTCTTCATCCTCCATGTCTGGAAAATCTCCCATAAGAGCTTGTTCTCTGGCATTCACTGCCGCTTCTCTTTCCGCCACTGCGGCTTCTCTCTGCGCCACACTGGCTTCTCTCTGCGCTAATGCTGCTTCTCTTTGAGAAGCCTCCATTTGTGGCACTCCCAACGACTCCGCCTGTTGCCCTTCTCGCGGCCCCAGGAGCTTAGCAATATCCTCTTCCGTAATCGGGAGTTCGCCTGCCTGTGCTGCTTGCTCCTGTTGCGCCGGCTGTTCTGCTTGCGGCGTAGCAGCTTGAGCCGGGGGAGGTTGTTCTTGTGGAACCTGTCCGGGCAAAGAAGGTGGTGCGGCTCCTATAGGCGCAGGAGACGTCTGTTGAGTAGTAGGTAAAGGCGCACCTTGTTGTCCAGCATCAGGAGGCTGATATTCCATCAAAAATAAATCGGAAGCTTTTTCCCCCTTCGCTATCTCCAGTTCCATCCCATCATCGTTTGTTCTGAAAGATGCTGCACGATTAATCCTTCCTGTAAGCTGACTTTCAAGAAGCTTAATCTCCATGCCTGGATACATACCTTTTTTCGCCAAAAAGTTATGGCACCAAAGCATCTTCAGCATTCTCTTTAGAGTATCTTCCGTTAATGCCAATTCAAATTTTGCCGCTTGATCACCAGTTCTTATTCTTTGAAGCTCCAGCTCCATCGCCTCAGTAGCGATAGCTATCCCTTGAATCAATCCTTGAGCAAGGTTATTCTGCTTTCCCGTAAGACTGAGCCTTCTCTCATTGTCTGTTTCGTTCTCTATCTGTACAACGTTATTGGAAATCTCAGTCAAAGCCTTCTTAGTGGCATCCTTTCCTTGCTGATACCACTGCGTAGGAGCAGGCCATGGCTGAGTAGGGATAGGAACAGGAGTCGCTACTACATTCGTGGACGGGGCATTAGTAGTAACTCCAGGATAAGAACTCGCCATTGTGGAATATGGCACTCCTATACCCACTTGCTTCGTGACAAGTTTAGCTTTCGCCTTCTTAACTGATCTCTTCGCCATGGTCTCCTTCCTTGTACTTCATGTCGTCCGGCTCTGTGTCTCCTACCAGCTCTTTTGTGAAGTCCTTCAACGGGCATTCTAAGACTCTACATTCTCTGATCTGTTCATCGGTAACGAGCTTGTCACATTTATTGCAGTAGTAGACTTGACTCCCTGGTTGAGTAAAAAGTCCCCCCCCTGAATCAGATTGAGCAGACATCGCCTTTTGGGTTCCATCATCATCAGAAGGAACTTCACCGCTCATTTCCTTCAATATCAGAATTGCAGTTTTCAACTCTTTCTCTACTGTAGTGGGAATTTCCCTTTTTATCGGAGTTCCTGATGCAATTGCAAAACTAGCAACAAGGGAATTGATTGCGTCATTGGCCTCTTCAAACCTTGAATGCCCCGGAATGCCATTTTCAATCATTATCCTACAAGACTGTGACAAGTCTTCTATCTGGCCTGAAATTTCGTCCGCCATTACGTCGGTAATTTCATCAATAGAAGGGTGTTTTTCCTCTTCATATATTCCTTCTTCTTCCAAGAATGCTTTTACGATTATTTCATAGTCGCCGCTTTTCAATTCCTCTCCAAAGGCAACACTACCGGTAGGAGCGCCTTCCCACTCCTGAATTTTTGCTTCAAGCTCCCTCAAAGTATTTTTTTCTGATTCGGTTCCCCTACTCATAATCTTTTCGCGGTATTCCTCAAGTTCCCCCTTTAGTCTATCAATCACATATTGAGCAGGGCGTCCTACTGCGGTTCCAGCCGCTAGTTTTTCCAAATCGTTGACATAAGTCTTACCAAAGTAGCTAGGAAGCTCTTTTACCAAATCAACTATTTCCTTAAGATACAGGTGCCTTGTTTTATAAGCGCTTTCCTCTTTTTCTCTTCTTTTTATGGCTTGTTGATGAGCTCTCTCTTCCGCAACAAGTCTTTTTCTTCTTTCTCTCTCAAGAGCAATCTCATCCGAAACATCCCTTCGGACTTTGGGTTTCAATTCTTCCCTTGCTCGACTTTCCTTTATGGCTTCCGTGAGATCTACAATATCTTGATGGAAATAATATCCTGCTCCTGCTGTAACAACGCCAGAAGCAGTCAATTGTGTCAGAACTTTCCTTGAAAGTCCTGGCAATACTTGATCATTCATAAACGCGGCCCAACCACCCTTGAAGGCTTCTCTCTGTTTCGCTATTTCTTCCGGGACTCCAGTAAAATCTTGATAGACATACTTGGGCATCATTTCCCCTTGGGGGATAAAAACATCCTTCAGTTCTTTCTTGCCTTTTACTATTCCCTTTCTAGTAGCCCCCAATCCGGAATCCCTAAGCAAATTTTTGAATTCTTCAGAGATTCCCTCAGTAACCTTAGTAGGTTTCTTTGGACTCAATATATTAAACTGGACTCTTCCCTCAGTGTGGACTTCTTTCACAAGCCGCTCAAATTCCTTCAAACCATCAGCGCCTAATTTACTCTCGATTTGTCTCTTGATATTCGCAAGCGTTCCATTCTTATAATGCGCTTCCAGCAACTTTTCCCAAAGAATTTTAGGATTCTTCTCATCACCAACAACAAAAACTTCTCCACTTATAGGGTCCATATCCCCAGGTCGAGGGTGGTATCTCCCCCTATTCATTAAAGCTACCTTAGAATACTTCCCTGTCTTTGCCGATTTTGATCCCATGTCGATAACATACCCGACTTCAGGATCAAAGCCAGTCCATTTTTTACCCCAACCGGCTATCTCAATGGGATATGGTTGTTTTCCACCTCTAAATTTTGGAGGAATTCGCCTTTTATAACTCTCTGGAAATAGTTTCTTATATGCTAACCCAAAAAACCTCCTTATTGCGCTAGATTCTTCGGGCCTAATATCACCCGGGAGTTCCGTCTTAGTACCGGGACGGATAACTCTTCTGATCTTTACCCAAGACAGGCCCGGAATCTCCAATGGATCTGGTTCGGGGAACCCATTCTTTGGGAGATTCAGCTTTGCATATTCTTTGCCGCCCACCGTTAGAGTTTCCTTAGCGGCCTTAAACTGACCCAGGTTTGGCCTCTTAATGAACAAAGCCGTCAATCCCGCCAATGACGCTATTCCGGCAATTCCTAAAATAATTTTTGCATAATTTCTTTTCGTTTCATCTTCATTTTCATCTCTGAATGTTCTCCACGCTTCTCTTAAGGACCCAGCTTTTGCAACATCTCTATCAAAACGAGCCTTAGTTTCCTCTACAGAAGACCTTACAGCAGCAGTGTCAACTCTTGTATCAACGTTACCGACAGGTTTTCTTCCTAGCTTTAAGTTGCGGTATTTTGCTTTAGCCGCTTCCAAAGCCTCTTCTTGTTCTTTTTTGAGATACTTCGCCGGGTCATCGAGATACTCCACCCAATCAGGTTTTCCTTTTTTGATTGCATCTGCCTTAACCTTTGTCAAAACCTCATCTTCTGATAGAGAAGGGAACCTCACTCTATAGCGAGTCTTTAGAGTTTCTACGGCGCTAGAGGCACTAAGAGGCAATCTTCCTGCTCCAGGTCTTTTGCCTCCGTGAAGAAGTTTGAGTTTAGGGGTCTTCTTCGGAACTCCAGGTTTGTCGGTGAACTGTCCTTCTTTATCTCTTGGGTGTTCCGATTCTTCAAACTCTTCTTTCGACATAGCCTTCGTAACAACTTTCTTCTTCGCCATTTCTCCAGCGTGCTGATTTATTCCCGAATGAAGAAAAAAGTCAGGACACATCTCAATTATCGTAATACACTCAGAAGGCGTCAATTCAGTATAAGGCTTGTCCCAAAAGGAAGTCATAGCTGCCCTCCTCTCTCCACCAAAACACTGCAAAACTCACTAAGGTGCCCTAAACCATATAAAGTCCTGTCATCAACCGCATGCCCCATCTTATCGGTGACGGTGACAATAGGGCCAGGAACAGCAAACGGCGAATTTAAGAACATACCGGCGAAATAAGCATAAGAGTTATCACCTAGATTTCTTAACAGAAACACAGGGAAAACATACTCCGCATTTTTTAATCTTGAATTCTTAGAACCATAAACGGAGGATTCCCTTCTAACTAATTCTACTCTTTCAATCCTATACGCTCCAGCCTTAATGTTAAGCTGTTGAAGCGCCGGCGCAGCATAACTAAAATGCATTTCACCCCAAACTATTTTATCAAGAGCCTCTTTATATTCATCCATGTGTCTGTTAGCAATTTCAGGATGTGCCAACGTAATAGAATGGGCATACTCGTGTAAAAGAAGAGTCTTGGGATCAGCTATCTTATATTGTGCCAAATGCTCTTCAATTTGCTTAAAAATTTTCAAATTCACGTAGATCGTATCTGATACCACATAATAGCCAATGCTTCTCCTTGCGAAAGACTTAGTTGGTGACAACGGTGAAAGCTCGCTTAGGCCGGTTTCAGACAGAACTACAATTCGTTTTGTCCCTTGGGCGGGCAAGTGCCCAAAATGTTTGCTCAAATCTATTTGAAAAGAGTCACTATTAATATAAGTCGCCAATGCTCGCTGAGAATCCGATAATTTATCCCAATCATATACCCGGTTTTCCACTCGCAAATTTGCAATAGCCTCTATGGCCTTCTCGTTAGGAGCAGAAGAAGCAGCTCGTATCTCTTCTATTGTTTTCTTAATCTGCTTAAGATTTGCTTTTTTTCTCCCATAAAGAGACGCCTTCTTAGCGATCATAAAGCCTGCAACTACAACCCCAGCAGTACCAACAGTAACCTCTGCCACTTTCTTTAGGATAGGAAGAACCCTAGAAGTTTTTTCAGCAGGCTTTTGTTTTGAAGCAATTTTCTTCGTCGGCTTCTGAGAAGGTTCTCTTGTTATTTTTAGAGCGGAATTCACATCAGATTTATCTCTAAATTTCCCATCCGAAGCTCTTGGATGTTCTGATTCTTTAAATTCTTCTTTAGTCATTTCCTTAGTAATAAGAAGATCAAAACTAACGGCAAAAGCTTTCTTCATCGTTTTATCAAATGAATCTTCTTCCTCTGGAAGATCTCGTATTGCATTTTCGATTTCTAAAATGGGAATTTTAAACTGGTCAAATTCGTCGGTATCTTCAGCCCCCACCTCTCTTCCTTTATTAAGTGCAAGCGTAAGAATGTCTAGTGAGTCATTAAGCTGTTGCTCTTCTTGGTTGTCTCCATACTCCCTCACAACAGTATATTCTACATCTATCGGTTCATTTTTTGGCCTCCTTAAAGACCAATCTTTAATCCTTTCCTTTGCATAGTCTATGGCAGACTTTCCCAAATTGGTCTTTCTGAACAAGAGATATGCCGCTGTAGCGGCTCCAAGCCCGATCCCCCACTTCTTAGCCCACTCCCTCCATGAATCTTTGCCGCTAATAGCTTCAAGCTGCTGGATCATTTCAGCTTGATTATTCAGAATCTGCTCCATTTGAGCAGAGCTCTCCTCTTCTGGTCGTGAAGGCTCACTGGAAAAAATTGGAAAGGGATGGTTTTCCAAATACCTTCGCATAGCCACCAAACCACCACCTTTAGTTATTATTTGGTCAAAACAGTAAGCATCAACCCATTCCTTAACCACTAATGAAATATCGTCTTCAGCATCAAACATCTTCACGACAAGCCCGGCAATACTATTGCCTTTCTCGGCCCTGTCCACCAAAGCTCCTCTGTTGGAAACAACAGCAAGTGCGGAAACTTCTACAAGTTCCACTTCCTTATAGAGTGCTTTAGTCGGCCTTCCTAGAGAGGTCTTCAAGTATTCTTTGGGGATCATCTCAACAGGAGGATAGGCGATCTTATTGATAGGCATAAAACCAACAGAAAATCCTCTAAGACATCCTTCCTTAAAAAGAGTGAAGGTTTCTTCTCCCGCCGGCGTGGAAGCAAACTGATACTTGGCCCAAAGCCCTTGTGGCCTTATCTCCAATTCAATGGCTTTTCCCACAGGAAGAGTCTTGTGTTGATGAGAAAGTAAAAGAATCGGGTTGTTTTTATAAGAATCCAAATGTTTTTCAAAGGCTTCTGTCAAAACAATCTCACCGTCTCTATCTTGATACGGAGTTGAGATATAGCCAGAGACAGTCCTTTCCTCAATGTCCACATTAGGAACAAAGTCATCTGACCATTTCAAGCCTTTGGTTACAAAGTTTGGTGCTTCCAAGATCAATCCCTTATCCCGAGAATTCTCGGGGTTGAGTTAAGTCTCCGCAATTACTACGCATCTACAAAGCGGGTGATGTGGAGGTGGGTCCATGTACTCAACTCCACTCTCAAAATCTTTGATCACTTGATTGTGTTTTTTCGTGCAATTTTTGTTTGGATTTTTATCATTGCACACACGTTCATCAAGTGAACTCCACGATATTGCCTTTTTGACAATAGCTTTTCCAGCTTCCTCATTTATTCTCTCAAACGAAGCCATTGTCCCTTCATTCAAAGCGCCCATCATTTCAGTTCTCGCAATCATACTCGCTCTTTTGATCCCAAATGCAGAAAACTTTTTCCTAATAAGCTCGGAAACATCCTCTATAGAGAGCCCTTCCTTAATCCCTGACTGAATTATCTTTGTGATATTGTTTTTTACGCTTTTTACTCTCAAATCAGCGCTTTTATCCAAAAATCTGCCGGCGGCTTTCTGCGCTTCTTCCTCCGGGTCGATAGTTATGTTGTCAGAAACAGCCTTATTAACCAATTTCAGACCAAAATTAAACCCTATCTTAGCTGCTTTTAGGGCATAATCTCTTGCAGATTGCTTATATTCCTCTCTGAAGTCTTCTTCGTGCATATTCTCCATCGGGCTCTTCTCGACTAAAGGCCCAGAAGCCTTTTTCACCAATTCAGAGATTTGATGCCCCTTTTTGACCATAAATTTCTCAGTTTCCGTAGCATATTTTTCTTCAATTTCCTCAAGGGAAGAAAGCGCCTCTTCATATTCCTTAAAAACAAGCCGATCAGTTCCATTTAGGCCTAACATTATCTCATCATGAATCGTCTTTGTGAGCGCCCTCTGGAACGCCTCTCCGCCTCTTTGTCTATCTAGCACTTCGTCAAGCCTATGCCACTCGGGATGAGCTTGTATAAGAGCATCTATTCCCCCTCTCTTGCCACGAGCAGCATTAAGAAGAGTATCAAGCCCTGGCTTAGTCAATCGGATAGCATCTCTTATGAGAGTATCAAACATAACTCCTTCAGGCCTTCCACCTTGAACACCTTGAGAGCCCTGTGCTCCAGGAATAGGAGGAATAGCTCCTGCTTGTCCCCCAAGAAGGGCCTGCATAGGATCAGCAGCAGGCATCTGAAACTTTATGCCCATCCTGACTTTAGTAGCTTCTTCCCAGAGAGTATCAGCCTCCGAATCTTCACCCCTTACCGGCTCACCATTTATCCAAGGAACATCAAAAAGTTTCGATTTCCAAGGTTTTCTTCCTTGTCTTTTACGTATTTCATTTATAGTGGTCAATCCGAGCATTAACTCAGTCTGATTTTTAGCAAGCTCCATCTCATCATCTTTAGGAAGAGCCGATTCGTGTTTAAATTCCAAGCGTCTTGTGTTATCAAACTCAGGAAGCAACTGAAGATTAATCACATCCTCAAAGAGTTTGAGACGTGGCTGCAAGCATTCTTCCACAAAAGTCGTCTGTGCTGTTATAGACGAAGCTTTATTGAACATCTCATAAAGACCAAGCATAGCTTCAGGCACAGCATACGCAGCTAAAATCATATCCTTTGTCCACTCGGAAAGAGCCAGAAACTCAAAATCCTTAGCAGACATCCCCAATTGCTCTATTCTCACATTTTTTGACAGGATTGCCGGTCTATGCTGCTTGCCAGGGCCACGATGTTTGTTCATCCACCCTTCTGCAATTCTCTCAGCTTGCTCTTTATTTATCGCTTGCTCAGCCACTATCACAAAATCAGGTCTAGCATTATTCTGGAAAAAGTCTTTTTCGTAAACTTGAAGATAAAGATCTATATCCGCTGCGTGAGCATAAGCTTGAATTGGAGAATGAGGAATCAATGGCTCCCAAGGATGAGGATAGTGAAAATAAACAATATCCTCTACCGGATATTCTCTTCTGTATTGTTTATGACTCCTTGAAGAAAAGACAAACTTGTTGATCGGTCTATCAGTACTGTCACCAAGCTCAATATTGACAAGCTCATGAGGATTCAATGGGTAAAGCTCAACAGGTTTTCCCATTGCACTTCTCACTTTAAGCCAGAAAGCGCATCCACACAAGTCTAAATGAAGCTGTGTAATGCGTTTGAGAAAATTCCCCGTCATAGCCTTGTTAGGCCTTTTAAGGATCTGTATGCAAGGATGATCGAGAATTCGATTGAACTCCTCGTCATTGGGTTGCCCAATCTCTTCATAGAGATAGTAAGGGACGGCTGACGCTCTGTTCTGAATGAGATTCACACAAGGGTAAACCCAAGAGCGATATCTTTGAAGAGCTTGTTCTATTCTTACAGTAGGAGCAAGAGTGCCGGGATTTGCATCGCTGACAAGGGAAAGAGTTCTCGATTTAAGTTCTTCCCAACCTTTGATAACTACTATATCAGTTGTAGGATCTTGATTGGGATCAAACACGCCGGGAAGTCTTACTAGAGAATCTCCCTTTACCGAAGACAGAAACCCCCCTGCCTTCCTTATGGCAGATGTAACAAATCCCATTATGGCTTCCTTGTGACGGACATTACAAATCCCATTACTTCTGGATCATATCCGAAAGAAACTCTTGAAGATCCTCATTTTGCTTTTGAAGGGCCTCCGAAGACTGCTGAAGAAGTGATTCTCTTTGAACCATTTTCTCAACTATGGTCTTCATAAAAGTATTTTGTCTTTCCGCACTGCCAACAATGTCTTTGCGGAAAGACTCAAATACATTACCAACTTCAGTTATCTCCAGAGCAGGATTGTCCTTGAGTTCCACTTGCTGAGTTGTTTTCTTAGGACTACCCATAAGCGCGCTACCTTGCTCATCAGTAATCGAGCGCATTGTTTCTGTATTGACCAAAGTACCTCCCGAAGAGGAAGGCACCAAAACTTTCGGAGATGGATCGCTAAAGAGCAGGTTCACCATCTCTTCCGAAGAAGAGATGGTGTCACTATCTACCCTAAGCTTCGTTCCATCTTCATACTCAATGAAGATTGACGGCATGTTAACTCCTAAGAAAA
>DYKD01000032.1:29746-31866 GCA_020722765.1 Brevinema andersonii
ACCGCTAATAGCACCTGATATTGCTCCCGGAATCGCTCCCGTTACACCGCCCACAAGCCCACCACTCAGACTTGATCCAAGTGTATTGAGAATAGCACGCCCAACCCCTTTGGCGGTTATCGCATCAGCTAGCTCTTTTTTTTTTAAGAGCGCGATAACCTCCATAACCGGCTCCTGCTGCACCAAGAGCACCAGCTCCATAAATCGCTGCTCCTACTTTTCCAGGATGACGAGCAATAAAACGAGCAGCTTGCTCGTATTTCTTGCCATAATCCTTCTCACCTGGGTTCACAGTTCCACCGACTTTGATAGCTCTATTCTTCAAAGCAGATTGGAGCCTTCTAGCAGGCGCTTCTATAGCTCTTCTCAAAGCACTAGGAGCCTTCTCCTCTATCTCAAAGCCCTTGGTTGCTATGGTGTTATCATAGTCCTCAAAGCCCTTCCTGCGATAACGATCATAAGCATAGCCTCCACCAGCCCCAAGAGCAGCACCACCGACGCCAGCTCCGTAGAGAGCAGCATTACGTTTGAGATGCGCCGGAGTCGCTTTTGCTGTCTCCCAAGTCTTCCTGCCAGCAGCCTTTCCCTTTTCTCCCACATATCTACCAGCTCTCTTAATAGCATCCCAAGCTTGACTTGCGCGTTCCTTTACTCCCTTTTCCTCTATCTCAAAGCCCTTGGTTGCTATGGTATTATCATAGTCCTCAAAGCCCTTCTTCTTTAGGCGCTTGTAGCCTCGATAACCTCCATAACCGGCTCCTACGCCGGCAGCACTAGCAAGACCAATATTCGTTACCTTGCGGCGTGTTGATCCTGCTTCACCTCTAGCGTACTTATCAGCCGTTTTGGCCTTTTCTCCCACATATCTACCAGCTCTCTTAATAGCATCCCAAGCTTGACTTGCGCGTTCCTTTACTCCCTTCTCCTCAAGCTGGAAGCCCTTCTGAATCATTCGCTCGTAAGCCATCCAACCTTTGACCTCTTGATCGTGATCGGGAGTATCGCCAAGAGCCTGTGTACCTTCGTCAGAAAGCTCGGCGGGAACAGCAGAAGTACCTTCTTCATCTTCCACTTTCGCTTCAGCAGTCTGAGGAGCCGTCTCGTTTTCCCCCTGAACAGACTCGGTATCATCTTGGGCTTCCTCAAAATCTACAGGTGCATCGCCCTCTTCCACATAGCCTTGTTCAAGGTTGACATCCTCCGGGTCCCCCTTAACAACCAGAGAGTCATCAAGCTCCTTCACACAAAGCCAGCCGGAAGTATCTCTTGCGTAACGGTCAAAAGCAAGATCAGCCCCTTTCTGTATCTCGGCAAAAGAACCGTCTATGTCATACTTATTAAACCCGGCGCCGGACATGCTATGAGTCTTCATGATAAGATCATTGAAAGCCTCATACGCCTTGACTTCCCTATCGCCAGGACCAGGAAGATGCTGAATATCAGCAACGTAACCATCTGCTATGTCCTCTTCCGCCTTGTCGGCCACTTCCTGAAGCTCAGGGGACATAGTAGTACTAGGGGCTCCTGTCTTGTTGTCGGTTGGTTTAATGTTAGATGCCAGAGGAACATCCGCCCCAGCGTCATCAAGTTCAGCGCTCTCTGCTACGTCGGGGATCGGCTCCTCAACAGGCAAAGTTTCAGGCTCATGACCATCGCCTTTGAAGACGAAGTCTCCGCCAAAACCTTTCATCGTCACAAAGCTAGAATTTCCTTGATACATAAGACTACTCCTTATGAGATTTTCTTCTTCCTGTTACTATAGCGGCCTCTTATATTAGCCGCCTCGGCAGTTGTGTATCCTATTGCAGCAGCAGGGACTATGCCCAGCTTGTTGCCATACTCCAATACCCTTTTAATACGCCCTCCTTTGATAGCGCCCTTAACTTCTAATTCCGGATTAAGACCCATTTCGATTGGTCTATCTTCAGAACCCCGGTATGCTTCATACAATCCTGCACCGCCAAGCCCCAGTCCCAGCCCTATCGCAAATTTTTTCATTCCCGGCATAAATGTCTTCTTAGGCTTTTTCGGGAAAGACACTGGAACTATTTTTCTTCTAGAAGCAGCCTCCCCCGCTTCAAAACCCTTCATGGTAACAAATTCCGGTTTGGCCCCTCTGT
>DYKD01000117.1 GCA_020722765.1 Brevinema andersonii
AACGTTACTAGGCGTAGAGGGACGTGGAGTAATTGGTTTTTGAACCCCCATAGAGGGATTTGCCCCTTGAGTAGCTAGGCTTGTACTCAATTTTGGAGAAATAGGTTTTGCTATATTTTTGATATTGGATTGCTTTGTGGCAAGTTTTTGTTGAACCTGTCTTCCGATATTGAGCCCTTTCTGAACAGGAGGTTCTTCGGAGTTCAAGTAAGAAGACAAGATTTTTTTGCCTATCCTATTCGGGACTTTAATCAGACTTGGAAGTTCTTCCGCTATTTCAATCGGAGCTTTAGTGACAAGATCATCAGAGTGCCCTTTTGTGGGAATCGCCATAAGGCGGCTGTGAAGTTTTTTAGCATATTTGGCTCTCTGAGCCATTCTCTGGAGCTTGTCTCTATCCATAACAGAACTAACTTGGATCTTCTCTAGCTTATTCTGGAGTTTTCGCGCTTTGCCGCCAAGATTGCCAACTGTGCGCGCTTGAGACTTCAACCAAGCAGGCCATTTTTCCACTACCATAGAGTCGTCCAGCTCTTTGATTTCAGCAGGAAAAGTTGGAACTTGGACTAGAAAAGCAGGTACATCCACTTCCTCTATAGGAAGCACATCGAGAGATTCCGCCAAGTCTTTCAAGGGTTCATCAAGAGACCTAGCAGGATTCATATCAGAAGTATCTACTATTTCAATGTTGGTGGTATTCGTCAAAGGAGAGATCTGGAATTGTCCTTCAGTCTCAAATGGACGCATAATGCTGAAATCGGCTTTTCCCCTGTCTGGCATGGGTATCCCTTGTATCGAAGTTCGGCAAATAGATTTAACAAATCTATTTGTTCATCTTCTCAAGAAGTAATTTAATTACAAGGGGATGTCAAATAAAAAACAGGAAATTTTACCCCGAGAATTCTCGGGGTTGAGTTAAGTAGTGGGAAATAGGAAGGATTCTGATCTTAGGATTAATTCATCGTGTTTCTCAAAAAGTTCTATAAGCTTCTCGGAAGGAGCCCCGCCTCCATTACGGATTATCAGCCTCATTTGATGACTTACGAGAAGCACGTCTCTTAACAGATCTATGAGCTTTTCTTCGTTTGGCGATATGGTAGTGGATTGTCCGTTTTGCAACTCTAAATTTTTTTGCAATTTCGTCATCAGAGTATCCTTCGCACTTCATCTCAATTGCAGCATCAACATCAAAAGTAGGAAGCCTAAACCTTCCCTTAAAGTCGTGAATATAACCCAATTCTCTTCTGAGCTTATATTTAATGGACTCAGGATGGCAATTATATTTTCGCCCTAATTCTCTAAGACTCTTGCCTTCTTGCAAAAGGCGTTTTGCTTCATTTACATCAAAATCAGCCATCAGTAAACCTCAATGCCCCCCAGGTCATAAAAAGCAAGTGCAAGACTATCCGCAAAATCTGGGCTCTCCCCAAGCTCCTTTCTTATTTCCTTCTTAGACACTATTCTAAGACCTTCACCGTCGCTCATGGACTTAAAAGTGATATATGCAAGCTGTTTCGCCAATTTTTTATTTTTAGGAATTGATATCCTTCCTTCTCTAAAACGCTCTAATAGAATATCATACATCTCCGCACGTTGATTTATGACTCTTCTTCCAGAATCTCTTGGTTTGGCATTGAAAATAACTGGAGTTATCGCGCACTTGTTGTCAATGCCAATTTCTTGAAGTCTTGCTACGACAGCCGCTCCTAAACCACCTGTAGCATCTACCACTATCTCATCCAATCTCCATTCGTCAACCGCTTTTACGATGTAGCCACAAATTTCCATTGGATCTCTGTGAAAAAATTTCTGAATATCCACAACATGACACCCGTGTCTAATAGTAAAGACCGTGCTATCATCCCCTGTAAGGGCTACATCCACTCCCATAACTCGCTTAGGGTCTTCAAGTCCTGGAAGATGAGGAAATGCCGTTAAGTCTAGAGGAGCATTTACTCTGCCTAATTCCTCATTGTCCTCAAAATCCTCTTTATCTATTATATCAAAGGGATTTTTGCCTTTCACAGAAGAGGAGGAACTATCCTCAGAAAACCTGAAGGAAAATTGTTTTTCTGCTTCGGTCTGCGGAAGCCCTTCCCCAAGATCTTCTGCGCCCTCTTGAGCTTCAAAGGTAAACCCTTGGCCTTCATAATACTCGAATCCCGTAGCAATTTTTTTTCTGTCTTCTATAATTGAACGCTGTAAGTCCTTCCCGTCTATTCTGAATTGATCCACATTGAGAGATTCAGACATCGCCAGAAGAAGAATATTAAAATGAGTGGACTTTCCTTCCTTAGCATATTTTTCTCTGTACTCAAGAAGGGTGTCTCTTCTCCCTCCATGCGGAGTCTTAAGAATAAACTGATCTATTATTTTCAGGTCGTAATCTAACATGTGTGCTCAAGGGGGGCGGCCCTGACGCTCCGATCAGGGCCTCGGTGGTCTGCGTTTCTTCGGGAATTTCATCATGTCCTAAGAACATGCTTGGAGCAGTTTACCCCCCAAATCTAGTATGGCCTTTCTTCTTGGCCTTCGGTAGAGATTCTACCACCTTGCCAAATTCCTTCATATTTTTTCGTCTCTCTTCCCTTCAGCTCCTCAAACATGACAGTTATTACTCTACTGCCGGGAGTAAGCGCTATAGCAGTACCAATCGGACAACAAACATAACACCCGAAAGTAATGACTCCGTGATATCCGGGATGGATAGGAGCAAAGATTATGCAAAGACAATCAATGATCGTAGTTTTTCGTCTTCCCAAAACCGGTCTCAGCCAATCAGGAGTATTGAAAGACTCTTTAGTCGTCATGTAATAGAACTGCTGTCCGTAAAGAACCCAGTCTCCGTGATGAGTAGGCGTAACTTCCACTGTCTTGGGAGTAACACGCTTAGGGCCGATCTTCCCCAATACAGGGATCTGAATCATTTGCTGGCCGATTATCGGGACATCGCTCTTCATTTGAACAGGCAAAGGACGAAAAATCACATCAATCGGTTGCCTGATATCGGGTTGTCGAAGCTGTTCAACACAAAGGTCTAATGCTCCGCCTTCAAGATTATCATCAAGATTCTCCACCCCCTCAACTATTTTCTGTGATTGAATCAAAGACTTTATCTCATCACTGGTAAGATACACTACGCCCCTCCTTGAGTAAAAAATTCACGGTATAGCTTTTCCAAAGGTCCTAAAGTGTTGAGAGCTTCATCTGTTTCGCTCTTCAAAGCCTGTATCCTCTGCCTTAAAGCGCTTTCAATCGTTTGCAACAAAAAAGTTCCCGCAGATTCCAAGTTTTGGCAATTAGAAGTGTATCGAGAAGAAGCCAAGGGCCTTGAAAAAAAGCGGTCATCAAAGAAAAGGACATTGATTTTAAATCCTTTGTCATCATTAGGAAAAATTTGGATTTCTTTTATGAGCGAACCTTTCCTAAGAATTTCCATCGCGGTTTCAAATTTGGTCATTGTTTCAGCAGTCATAAAACCGGTATTCCTTCCCCTTGGATAAATGACACAATGGGGATCTACGAGTTAAGAGATCGTAAAGAAAATTTTGCTCAAGCACCTGGTCATTGTAAGAGATACTGTAAATTATCCCTTCATCAGTCGCCCAAACTCTAACTTGTAAATCCCCAATGTGTTGTTCAAAAACATTCATTAGTCGCTCACTTCGCGAACTTCTTCACGGAAATGATCATACTCTTTTACGCGTCCAATCTCATACACTCCGGCATCAAAGTCAATCTCATGATGTTCCTCATGGATAAGCTTGGCTTTGTCAGGAACGTCTACATACAGGATGCCCATGTGCAGATAAGTGGTCACTCCATCGCCGACAAAACGATGAGTGTGTCCTGTAGCTTCACCGTAAGCTACTGTGTTTGTGGATTGTTTCTTAGCCTCAGAAGGGATTTTCTCAACCTTCTTCACGATTACGTCACCCTGCAATCTTCTCATAATACCTCCTATGTGATTATTCCCGGTCTCTCTTCTGAACTCTCTCGGAAATTCAAAGCCTGTTCTACAGTGTTACATTCAGGGCCCACTCCCTCAACGTGAATTAACTCAGGATGAGAGGCGTTTTGCATCTTCAAATAAGGTCTCTTCCTTCCATCTCTCAAGTCTAAAAGCAAAAGCTCATAAGTAAGATCAGGAGGAGAAGGCATCTCAGATCCAATTCCTAACTCGCGAGAGGTTTTCCTGTCAATAACTTCAGCATTAAGATCTCTGAGCACTCTTTCTATGCCAATCTTGCGAACGATTTCTCGTCTGACTTCTGCATTGGTCTCCTCTAGTAAGAGATTAGCATCCAATTCCGAAGCAGGAGTCATCACTATTTCTTCACTCACGGATACGCCATTAAGATGCCAGACCTTCCACCCATCCGCGTATTCAATTACAGGACCATCCTCGCGATGCAAAGGCTTATCAAAAGCCCGGCAAGAGTACGTGGGACGCTCACTGCAAAAACACACTCCGCGAAAAGGCGCCCACCAATGAGACACATAACAGAGCTTGTCCCAAAGCTCAAGCGTTTCTTTCGCATCATCAGGATACACCACCCCCAACTCTTGAGCAAACTTGTACATTGCAGTCCAATACGCCTCCTCTTGGCCCCATAAAAAATAACATCGAACATCATCATCCTTTTCTGAAAAAAGTTCATTGATCTTCTTCTCCACTTCTTCCTTCACCACTTCCCATTCAGAATCAGTTAAGCCCTCACGGGAAATATATTGGCGCAAAGCGGACACATATTTCAATTCGTGCATTCAATCCTCCCACAATAGATCAAGCTTAGAATCCCCTATCCTTTTCTTGATAGTAGGTAAGGCTGCTTCATAAGCTTCCACCACTCGGGCTAAAAGCTCACATTCCACAGGGCTTCTAGCCCAAATGAAGAGAGGGGGTCTCTCCCCGACCTTTTCATAGATAAGACTGATAAGCCTCTCGGTTTCAGGCTTATCTACAGGAGTAATGTCAGTACCGACAAGGAAACTCTCCTTGCGATACTCCTCCCATTTCGCTTCCTGTTCAGGCGTCAATCCGTCAATCATTTTTCCTCCTTTTTGTTTCTTTTAGGCCTTTTGCGATATAAAACTTTAAGCTTTGATAAACTGGATAAGTGCACATGCAGTAGAAATCATAATAGAATCTGTGAAAGAAATAATTCAAGTCCGTGGAAAAATCCTTTATAAGGAAAAAATGCTCTCTTCTCGCTCTAATAATAGTTGTCGTTAGAGCTTTCACTCTTTTCACTCCCTTTAAGGTAATTTCCAACATAAGACTTTAAGCTCCGATAAACTGGAGTGGTGCACATGCGATAAAAGTCATAATAGGGCCAGTAAAAGAGGTAATTCAAATCCTTCATAAAGAAGAAGTCCGTCCTTCTCACTCTAAGAATGGCTATCTTTAGAGCTTCCACTTTTTTCACTCCTTTTCAATGTTTTAAGAAACGCCCCCTCTATAGCTATACTGGCGTAAGGCTGCTTGTAAGGAAGACACTTACTCAAAGAGTAGACGAAAAACTTCAGATCACGTTGTGAATTTCGTATTTTATTTAATAACTTCATGTAAATACCATATCATAAAAGTGCAACATTGTCAAGAAAAAAAGATGAGATGTAGAAAAAAGATGATGGCTCTATTACCTCCTCTTCTTTCTCTTGAAACTTTTTGTAAAACCCTACCCCCCCTTCACAATATCTTTTCTT
>DYKD01000118.1:0-3659 GCA_020722765.1 Brevinema andersonii
GTCCGTTAGACGCGAAACGGAAATGTAATCTGTTACTGCTGCATTGAATTCCGCTACTTCCGAGCTGTATGCATTCGATACAGCTCCTTTTATCGCTTTCCCAAACAGAATAGATACGGCATTACCTTTATTTATATCGTTTCTTGCCTCTAAGTTTGCTGTAGAAATTGACTCAATTGAAATTATATTCTCGCGGATTTCAGAAATCACAGAATCAAACGCTATGATTGCATTGTCTGTGTATTTTTTTTGATAAAAATTGGAATCACTCATGTTACACCTCAGATTTTATTTCCGGAACCGTTGTTTTACCAAATTGTACGTCGCCACCTAATTTTAATACTTGTTTTAAATATTTCAATCCGTCAATCGCGTTGCTGTACAGACCAGTTTTCTCAATGTAGTCATAAACTTCAAAATGAAGGTGCTCTCCCATTGAATAACCAAAATTGCCCGCAACCCCGATCACATCCCCAGCTGAAAGCTTTTGCCCGACAAAGACACGTGATTGCACATGCTTGTACTTATATTTATTCTTGCTGTAGATTCCTACAAGCTCCACATATGGCGTCCATGCTCTTCCTTTCGGAGCAATCTCGTCCCATTGCTTTGTTTTGGAATTGTATTTGAATCTCTCGGGATACTTTTTATCCATCTGAACGATTTTGGTTACATAACTGTCTTCGACTGCAACAACTTCCTTGCTACTGTCCCAAGTCTGGAAATCTACTCCCATATGGAAGCCTTTCACGCCGTTCGGAAGAGTCCTCCAGCCATAGCGAGACGTTACTCTTATCGGTATTCGTTTTACCGGCCATGATACAGAAATCGGGATTTCTTTAGGCTTCTCGCTATGCAGTACTTTCTTCTCTGAATGCTCATCTTTAGCTGTTATTCCGGGAGTTCGTACGCCAATATCGGTTTCTTTACTGCCATCCTCGATGGCATTTTCCTGAATAAACCGAAACGCTTTCAAAACCAGCGGAGTAAAGACTGTTGCCAAAGATTTTATAATGCTTGCATTAATCATTATTTCGTCCTCACTTATTATAAATAAAATCCATATATAAGATTTATATTGCCTGTGATGGCGAACCCGTTTGTCGATAACGCTAACGGGGAATTTTGAAAATTCGGGTTGTCAACACCGGATACAATCGTTTTCCCGTTCGACTCTATCGTTACACCGGTACCAATCACGCCAAACAAGAATATAGCAGTATTATCTTCAAGATCGTCTTTTGTTGCTGTTACTGGACTGTTTTTCGTCCATTGGCGATTAAATCTTGCTATCTGAATCTCCTGAATCGACGCTATGTGTCGATTATACTTCGTTGTGTTTACGATATCAATAAGCATGACGGATTATAGCCAACAATGCTATAATCCGTCAATCAATGTTTATACTGTCGCTTTCACATTCTTAAACATGATAAACTTTGACGGTGCGTAAACAATCGGTGTCGCATAGTATGCAACTGAACCCCAATTGTACGGACCTACCACCGAATAACGTGTTTTATGGTACCCTACAAGTTCCTTGATTTTCACTGTCCGAAGCGGACTGTTTGCTCCGCGGGAATTAAAATCTCCCATGAATGCCTTAGACGTACCGGGAATATCGTCGTTTTTATCGGTGAAAACAGTATCGCCTGCAATGTTTCTTGCTATACGTGTAATTTCTTTGTAATCGCCGTTACCCGCGACAGTTTCTCGAAGAATTGTGTATGCGGTCGCCAAGTTCACGCTGGACGTTTCTCTGATAGTGAGCTCAATTGCTCCATTAGCTGCCACTGTCGCAGTAACAGGAGATGACGCTTTCGATAATCCAAATCTGTTTTCGGCATAAACACGATATCCATAAGTATCCGCTGGCGCTACTCCGCTGGCCTTCCACTTTGACCCGGCCACAGCTGGAGCTATAGCTGCAATTGTTATGTTCGGAGTGGAAGGCGCCATGTCAGATGTTGCTCCCTCAACAAGAATATTCCCGTTATTGATGTCTTCGATCAAAGGAACACCACTGTTTTCATGGTCCAGAAAGAATGAAGGAATAAAATTCAATCTACCATCTTTAGAAAACGTAGAGCGAAAACCGTTGATGGAATGACCCAAATCAAAGTTCAGTACGTCGCCCGGTAAATTCTGGACGTATCTCTGTGCGTTTGCTCCGGTAAGCATGTTATCGAATCCTGTTTGTACGCCATAAGACATGTAGAAGTCATTTGCAAGTCCTGTTGCTCCTGCAATCCGCCTTGCAGCCTCCTTCAACACAGACTCGGTTATGAAATCGCCTCGCATGTCTATTACAAGTTGCTCTGCATTGCTTTGCTCTAACAATACAGATTCCAACCCTTGCCATTCTTCGTGAACCATCGCAGGATTTCCGAAAAAGAACGCTCTTTCGGCTGTTTCCATCGCTCGCATCAAAGCAGCATCCACGGCTTCTAATTCTGTGTCTGTTACTGTCTTTGTTGCGGACAAAACAGAAGAAACTGACCAGAGCTCGCGAATATACTTAATATCTGCCGTCTTTCTTTTGTATGACGGATCCGCCTGCCGTGAATTCTCGGATTGGCCAACAAATCCGCCCCGATTTCTTCTACCGTACGACGTTTTCACATTGTATTGTGCCAAGGTTGATTCTTCTGGCTCTCGTGGTATTCTATTCAGTACCTTAAAGTATGACTGGTCAAACAATAATGATACTACCGAAGCTTCCAGAGATTGCGGCTGTAAGGCCCCAGCACCTGTAAGCTGTGAAACGTCTGTTACGCCCTCGGAAGCCTCCATGGCCTTGAGAAGCGCATGTATTTCTTCCATCGATTCTGCTACCGGAATAGCGTCAATCATTTCTCTTGTTAATGCCATAATATTCTCCTTTTGCGACTTAATCTCTACAATTATCTGACTTCATCTTTCAGATACGACTTTGCTTCTTGTGTTAACTGTCCCGCCTGCTCGAATTTAACGAGCGAACTTCGATCTAATTTTCCTTCTTTCAATCCTTTCAGCAAAAGATGTTTTATCTCGCTTGTGCTGGTAGCGTTATTGGCAGATTTATACAAAGAAGGACTATAACCCTTTAAATAGCCCGACGGCTGGGACAATGATTTATTAATATCTGACAAAGACTTTGCCATTCTAAGAATCAGTTCTGATTGCTTGCGAAATGACTTTTCCATAAATCGTACACGTCTTGACAAACCCCGGTTTTCATCTCGGATCGATTTGACAATTTCCGTTGCATCATAGTACATTTCATCATTTTCGTCTATATACGATTTTTCTACCATGTCATCGTCGTCATCGTCGTCATCGTCATATTCGTCGTCATCGTCGTCATCGTCATCGTCATATTCGTCGTCATCGTCGTCGTCATCGTCCTCGTCATCGTCATCGTCATATTCATCGTCCTCGTCGTCATCGTCGTCATCGTCATCTCTACCACGAGATTTAAGAAACTCTTCGTCGTATTCGGCTTCTTCTTCTTCTTGGTGTTTCATGAGATCTTCGATTCTTTCGATTTCCGCGTCAATGCTCTTCTCGAGAGCTATTTCGTCTGGTGTTGGCATAATACCCTCCTTTTTGCTTCATGATTTATGAAACCATTTTTGTGCTCTCTTTATTGTATCTGCATTAGAAAGCAATTTATTTAT
>DYKD01000118.1:3759-5698 GCA_020722765.1 Brevinema andersonii
GAAACCATTTTTGTGCTCTCTTTATTGTATCTGCATTAGAAAGCAATTTATTTATACGATTTTTCTACCATGTCATCGTCGTCATCGTCATCTCTACCAAGAGATTTAAGAAACTCTTCATCGTATTCGGCTTCTTCTTCTTCTTGTCGTTGCATGAGATCTTCGATTCTTTCGATTTCCGCGTCAATGCTCTTTTCAAGAGCTATTTCATCTGCTGTTGGCATATACCCTCCTTTTTGTTTCATGATTTATGAAACCATTTTTGTGCTCTCTTTATTGTATCTGCATTAGAAAGCAATTTATTTATCAATTCCTCGTTTTCCGGATATCCGAATAAACGTAAAAGTTTTATAATTTCATTTCTATTGACAGGAATTTCCTTATTTATCATTATCGAAACAATCTTTTTCGGGGACGCGTTTGGATTTTGAAGCACTTGAGCGCCTATCATATTTGCTGAATCTGTCTCGTTCCCGGCCTCTAATGATTTACAAAACGAACCTACAGAATCAAAACAATACATCTCGCTTTCGTCTGATTTTTCTATGCTCGCGTGCGTAAATCCTATCTGCTCCACCCGTGCGTTTGGATTTATCGCTCGGTACGTCGGAGTGATTGCAAGATGGTTCATAAGTATACCATCAACAGAACGGCCGCCATGCTGATTACGCGAAAATGAAGTTATTTTCCCGCCAACGGACGCTCCAATTCTGTCCGAACCGGAAAACAATGCTGGAGCAATCATATTATCAACGTACGGGTTACCGACATGGAGAAATGCTTCGATTACCTGGACCGGCTCACCTCTGTGACGCTCCTCGTAGAATCGCATCGGCGTACCAATAATTGCAGTAGATTTCTCTAATGCGTTTTTCCCACGAATAGTTAGATGGTCATAGTCAATAATACCATATTTTAGGAAATAATCCCGAACTTCCTGCGTGAATGCTTTAGATAATACCTGATCTTTCTCTCTATCGAGAGACTCATCTGAAGCAATCACACGGATTTCTATCCTGTTATTCTTCTTTTCTGACTTTTCCAAACTTACTGGGAATGTAAATAATTCCAAATTTCTCTTGTCCGCCTCGAGGCTCTCGACATAACTCCTTTTTTACATATGCGTTATTGTATGTCAACATTTTTATTGCATAACATCGGATTATCCCCTCGCAGCTCTAAACGCAAAAAAAAACCGGCGATCATTTGATCGCCGGCTTCGTTTTTTTTGTTTTTATGTTTTGTCGTGCGTATTCACGCACATGCGTCCACTGAATATTCCCGTTTTTTGCCATTCGTTTCGCTTTCCCAAGCATTTTGTCATAATTGGTTGTGCGGTGTCGTTTGGCAGCATTTAGAATATTTTTTGCGTGTCGCTCATCGAATATTTCTTTGAGAGGATTTATTCCCTCAAGCTTTGAGATTAACTCTGCTCTTGCAGAATTATAAATGCGATATTGTTTCTCGCGTAAGCTTTGTATTCTGCTTGCATGGTATTGAATTTTGTCTTTCGCGATCTTTCTCGCTTCTTCTAAGTCAATGCCAGAAAGCTCTGATAATCTTTGTGACCACACATTAATTTCCATGTTGTTACCTCCTTTCTTTTATTTTATGCCACTCCCGGAGTCGAACCGGGATTGGACCGTCGTGGCTTGCATTTTCTAACGCGGGTTTTCTTTCCCCACGTTTTCTCTTTTTTTCCTTCTTTCATAAAGATATCTTCTCGATATCTTAGTTTGGGATTCAAGTTCTGCTGACATTCGCAGAATGTCAGCAAGTATTCTTTCTTCAGGTGTCATTTTTTTCATTTTTTGCTCCTTCCCGTGTTTTACGTCTCGGGCGACGTGGTTTTTATTGTGAGAGCTTTCCTCTCACAATTATTATATTGTGTCGGATTGCTGAACTTGAGAAATGTGATGTTATATGTGTGTCATGTCTT
>DYKD01000033.1 GCA_020722765.1 Brevinema andersonii
GACGCTGTTTAACGAAACGGTCAGACATCCAGATCATACTCCTATCTCCATTTAGTCGAGTTTGTGCGGACAGAGAAAGGTCTACGCCAAAAATTGATCCTGAACCTGGGGTGCATTGACCTTGACCCGTCACAATACAAGTCACTCGCACAGAGAATCCAGGACATCCTCACTAGCGAGCAAAGTTTCATCGAGCTTCCTAAAATTCTTATGTCTGTCATTCGATGTGGAAGAATTTGATGTCGGATGAATTTTTCCTGGCGAACGGACATGGGAGACGATTAAGAACCTGCTGAAGACACATATTTACCTGAAGCTCGGGCTGGACGGCGTGCTGTTGGGATAAGATATGACCCATCTGTAAAATGGTTAAGCTCAGATGAGGTCAACATTTAGGTGGAAACTTACAAAAAAAGTCCTCATCACTTTTATTTTAGGGTCGATAATTAAAGAAAACTAACAGGCAGTGCTAATTATGGATAAGTTTTTAATCAAAGGTCCAGCGGTTCTTAAGGGCGACGTCACAGTTTCAGGTTCAAAGAACGCCGCCCTTCCCATTATTACTGCCACTCTCCTTGCAAAAGGAAAATTTACTCTCACAAACGTACCAGATCTCAAAGATATAAAGACAATCCTGACAGTTTTGGCTGGACTAGGTGCTAAATACTCCTATTCCTCCAACACTCTTTCCATCGATACTACAGGTTTCAAAAACCATAAAGCTCCTTACGAACTTGTCAAGACCATGCGCGCATCCATTTATGTCATGGGGCCTCTTCTTGCTGTGCTCAAACGTGCAGAAGTCGCACTTCCCGGTGGTTGTGCCATTGGTGTCCGCCCCATTGATATTCATCTTAAAGGATTTGAAAAACTGGGTGCGAAGATCGAATTGGACAAGGGTTTTGTCATTGCCCAGTGCAAGCATCTGAAAGGTTGTGAAATCTATTTTGACAAGATCAGCGTTGGCGCTACTGCAAATATCCTTATGGCTGCGGTCCTGGCGAAAGGTCAGACAAAGATTTTCAATGCTGCCATGGAACCTGAAATAACTGATCTCATCCATTTCCTAAACAAGATGGGTGCCAAAATAGAAGGGATAAACTCAAACATTCTTTCTATAAAAGGTGTAACAAAATTGAAACCAGTGAATTACGAGATCATTCCAGACCGGATTGAAGCTGGCACTTTCCTGCTTGCCGCAGCTGCAACAAAAAGTTCCATAACCATAAAAAAATTGAACAACGAACATCTCAAGAACCTTTATGTTGTCCTCGACAGGATGGGACTTAAATATGATCTTCCCAACAACCATACTGCTGTTGTTTATAAGACAGAAAACCTGAAACCTGTTGATATTTCAACTGCTCCGTATCCTGGTTTTGCTACTGACCTTCAGGCCCAGCTTACTGCTGTTCTTGCCACTGTAAAAGGTCGAAGTGTCATCAACGAAACCATCTTTGAAAACCGTTTCATGCATATCCTCGAACTCAACCGCATGGGTGCGGACATACATCATGATGAGCATCTTGCTTTTGTGACGGGCGTCAAAAAACTGACAGGCGCTCCTGTCATGGCTTCAGACCTTCGTGCTGGTGCAGCCATGGTTATCGCGGCTCTTACTGCCAAAGGTGATACTCTTATTGACAGAGTCTATCATCTTGACCGTGGATATGAGAAATTTGAAAAGAAATTACAAAAACTGGGCGTGCGTGTTGAACGCGTGCGGTCCAGACAATAAGGAGGTGAACCGATGATCAGAGGCCTTTACACCGGAACGACCGGCATGCTCGCACAGATGCAAAATCTTGATACAATCTCAAACAATCTGGCAAACATGGACAAGACCGGTTACAAGCGGGACACGACAGTGTTCAAGAGCTTTCCTGAAATGCTGCTCAGAAGAACCAGCGATGACGGGATGGTCAAGTTTCCTTTGGGATCCTATGACCGCATGCCTGTCGTTGGAAAATTGGGAACAGGAGTGGAAGTGAATGAGACTTTCACGACATTCGAACAAGGTAGTCTCCGCAGGACTGAAAACGCATTTGACCTGGCATTGGATGGCGAGGGGTTCTTCACAGTTGAAACGAAGGATGGACTTCGCTATACAAGAAACGGCAGTTTCCTTTTGGACAAGGATTCTTTTCTTGTAACCAAAGACGGCAGTTATGTCCTTGGTGAGCATGGTCGCATCCAGATCAAGCAGAATAATTTTTCAGTCAACCAGCAGGGAGAGATTGTCGTCAATGGTGATTTACAGGGTGACAAGGATCGTCTTGTGAGTTACACTGAAAATGACTGGAAGAATCCGCAGATTGTTGACAAGCTGCGTGTTGTTGAATTCAGGCAGCCTCGCTCTTTGGAGAAGACCGGAAACAGCTATTTCAATCCACGTGAAGAGGCTTTTCCTGAATATCCTGCAGCTGATACCAAGATCCAGCAGGGATTTCTGGAAAATTCAAATGTCAATCCAGTCATTGAAATGACTCGGATGATCGAGGTACAGAGGATTTATGAAGCCAACCAGCGTATCGTCCAGACACACGACGCTACCTTGGGCAGGCTTGTCAACGAAATCGCAAAAGTAGTCTGATAATCAATGAACCGAGCTGGACCTTTCACTTTCTTTGATTGTGAAAGGGGGCTTGGTCATGAAGGAGAATTTCATGATCACATCACTTTGGACAGGCGCGTCCGGCATGATCGGACAGCAGTATCACATTGATACTGTAGCTAACAACCTCGCAAATGTAAACACGACTGGCTTCAAGAAAGAAAGGGCTGATTTCGAAGATCTGCTCTATCAGAATCTCAAAGTTGCAGGAACTCCTGCCACAAACGAATCTGTTGTTCCAACTGGCATACAGGTGGGTCTCGGTGTGAAACTGGGAGCTACACAGAAGATGTATTCACAGGGAAGCCTCAAACAGACGGAAAATCCTTTTGACATGGCTCTCACAGGTGAAGGTTTTTTCCGTGTCAAGATGTATGATGGATCTATTGCCTATACACGCGATGGTTCTTTCAAGATTGACAGCAACGGACAGATCGTCAATTCGAATGGTTACATGCTCGATCCTCCCATTATCCTGCCACAGGAATTCCTGAGAGGCGACCTCGTCATTTCTGAAGAAGGCGTTGTCACTGTGAAAGTTCCTAATGACGATGTCCCAGTGGAAATTGGCCAGATCATGCTTACACGGTTTGTGAATCCAGCAGGACTCAAGTCCCTGGGTGGAAACCTGATGAAAGAGACAGTCGCTTCAGGACAGCCCATTGACGGCGTTCCTGCACATGACGGCATGGCAGGAGTGCAACAGAGCTTTTTGGAAGCTTCCAATGTCAATGTCGTTGACGAGATGGTTGACATGATTGTAGCCCAGAGGGCTTATGAATTCAATTCCAAGTCTGTACAGACTTCTGACACGATTCTTGGAATTGCAGCTAACCTTAAGAGAGGTTAATGAAGATGTCTGATAGGATTTCCAGGATATTCGCACTCATAGCATTGACAGCCTTGCTTTTTTTTCCTGTATTTGTCAGTGCTTCTGTTGAAGACGATATCAGGAGTTTCCTTGAACAAAGCGGTTTCACGGTGAGGGAAATGTCCGATCTTCCGGTTTTAACGCCGGACTCGGACATGACCTTCGATATCCGTAATAAGAGATCTATCAGAAACGGAAAAACAGAACTTTATATAGACCTTTTCTATAACTCTGAATTATATTCGACTGTAACCATGACTTTTGTACTTGAAGGTGGTCCATCTCTTTCTGAAAACATGTCTGGCAGTATGGATCGTTCTGCTAAAAGGATTTCTACCTATTCTCTTGTAAAAAAAGGGAGCAAGGTTGATGTTGTGTTGAAAAACGGAAATCTGACGATTCGAACTGAAGGTCTGGTTTTGAATGATGGGAACAGGTCTGATGAAGTTGAAGTCCTGCTTGTCAAATCAAACAGGAAAGTGAAAGGTTCTGTCAGGGACAGGAAAACCGTTCTTGTCAATGAGGAAGGAGCGAATCCATGAAGAAATTATCCATTATCCTTGTATTGCTGATGGCTTTTTCCGCTACAGGCCAGATGTCCGTGAAGATTAAGGATATCAGCAGGATTGCAGGAGTGCGTGACAACCAGCTTGTCGGTTATGGTCTGGTTGTTGGACTGAACGGCAGGGGGGACAGCGCAAAATGTAAGATCACCAAAGATACGGCGGCCAACATGTTCCAGAAATTCGGTGTGCGTGTTGATCCGCAGGATATTGTTTCCCGTAACATCGCTGCAGTTATTGTCACTGCAACGCTTCCTTCATTCACTGAGAATGGATCAAAGATCGATATCAAGGTTTCCTCTGTAGGCGATGCCACAAGCATTGAAGGCGGAGAACTTCTTCAGGCTGCATTGCAGGCTGCGGATGGTCAGACTTATGCTGTTGGTCAAGGGACTGTAGTTACCATTTACAAGGAACGTTCTGATTTCATGGGACGCATCACATCTGGATACATTCCAAGTGGCGCTCTCATTGAACGTGTTTTAAAGAACTCTTATGTGAACAACAATACGCTTTCACTTGTCATTGAACAGGCTGATTTCACAACTTTGAAAAATACGGTTGAAGCCATCAACCAGCAATATGGAAGCGCTATTGCAAATTCAAAACTGGGTGGGACTGTTGATATTTCTATTCCCGCTTCTTTCAAGGACAATGTTCCTATGTTCGTAGCTGAAGTGGGCAACCTTGAAATCGAACCAGGCAATATCGCACGTGTTGTCATTGACAGGAGAAGCGGAACTGTAGTCATGGGTGGCGACATCCGCATCTCTGCTGTGGCTATTTCCCAGAAAGGTCTCAATCTGGAAGTCGGTCAAGGACGTTATCCGTTCCTTGACGAGCTCAATGAAAAGAGCAGGCCGAAATCATCCCATGTTATGGAAGAGTCTGCTGATGTCCAGTCCATTGTAGATGGATTGAACAAGATGGGAGCTAAAACTGAGGATATCATATCGATCATGCGGGCTTTGAAAGTTGCTGGAGCGCTTTTCGCGGAATTGATCATTCTCTGATTCTGGATCTGTGAATCCAGTCTTGGTTTACTAAGGAGAACTTAAATGGAAGGTTTATCACTCGATCCACGGGCTTTATATGGACATGTCAAGATGAAACAGGATGCTTCAGGCAGGACACAAGAGGGTAAGTTCCAGGATCTACTGGACAATTCAACGAAAAAAATCGGGGCAGGAAAGACTCAGTCAAAGATGGAACTGAAAAAGGCCTGTGAGGCCATGGAATCTATTTTTATTGAACAGATGCTCAAGCAGATGCGGAAGAATGTCCAGAAAACAAAGCTTCTGGATGGCGGATTTGCAGAAGAGGTCTTTTCAGACATGCTATATACTGAATATTCACAGAAAATGGCTGAATCGAATGCCTTAGGTCTTGGTCAAATGATTTATAAGAATATGGAATATCTTGTTTGAAAGGGTTCACGAAATATTCACAAATAAGTGTTCAATTCTAAAAGCATGTACTATTTTGAAAGGAGTATGGGTTATATGAAAAAGCTGATTATTCTTCTGGTTGTTTCAATGTCTTCTTTTTGTTTTTCAGCGACGAATTTCAACAGGGCTGAACTTTTCTACTACAACATAGGAGCTGCAGAGGCTGCTCTCGGTTCTGCAACAGGAAGTTTTGACAACAATGTCTCGGCAGGGATGCTCAATCCTGCTGGTATTGCCACTGTCCAACAGCTCAAGTTCTCCACAATGTTCGGTGATCTTGCAGGCAACAGCACGTATTTTTATCTTGGGAGCGCCATTCCCACAACACGCGGTATTTTAGGAGCCTCCTTCCGTTATTTTGGCGCTGATGCGGATACATCCGTAGATCGTGCTGTTGGCGGAAGCCTATCCTGGGCTAAAAAATTCACGGACAATCTTTTCATAGGACTGGGAATGAAATATTTCCAGTTGCAGTATGATGCCAAAAGCAACAGTAATCCGCAGATCGGTTTGGATTTCGGGGGGATCTATAAAAAAAACCTTGACGTGAATGAGAAGAAAAGCTATAACTTCAAGAACTATGCGATTGGTGCAAGTGTTTTAAACATCGGAAATTACCTCAAGAATGCTGATACGAATGTGATCACAACCCCTTTTCAGATCAAGGTGGGGCCTTCTGCACGCATGAGCCTTACACCGGATCTTGATCTTGGAGTGTCAGCGGATCTTATTCTTGTGAATTTTGTGAAGTTCAAGTTCAATGTCGGTATTGAAACAGAGTTTCTCAGACAGTATAGCTTGAATTTCGGGTATCTTTTCAACTCTGATCTGAACTGGTTCGGTTTAGGTGCGGCTTATAAGTTTACTATCAAGAATTTAGAAGGAAAAGCCTCCTTCACAGTCCTTCCTACACTTGACAAGAAAGTGATGCTTTTCGCAGGTGTTGATGCGGCTATCGGAACCATTGATAAGACTCCTCCCAAAGTCGATTTCGGTTTTGAGGAAAACAAGGATTCAGACTTCATCTTCATATCTCCCAACTATGATGGTGCCCAGGACATGGTCACAATCAATATGAACATCAAGGACAATACACAGCTCCGTGACTGGAAAGTTGAGATTATGAATGACAAGCAGCAGGCTGTCAAGACGTTTACAAGTCCTGATATCAGCACATGGCAGGGAAAGCTCACTGTCGGAAAAGTCCTGACAAAGATGTTCGAAAAGAGGAAGGAAGTTCCTGTCCCTCAGAAGATCATCTGGGATGGAAAAGACCAGAACGGATTGCCTCTGACAGATGGGGAATACAAGATTGTCATAACTGCGCGTGATGAGAACCTCAACGTGATTAAGACGCCTACAAAGAATATCGTGATTGACACAGTAGCTCCAAAAGCTGAAATCAAATCAGACCTTATGCTTTTCTCTCCGAATGGTGATGGAGCAAAAGACGTTGTCACTTTTTTCAATGATGCAACTGGTGATGATACTTGGAATGCGGAAATCAAGGATTCATCAGGCAAGACAGTACGAAAATATGATTGGAAAGATAAGACTCCGGACGGGAAAATCGTATGGGATGGAACAGATGAGACAGGAAAAGAAGTGGCAGAAGGTGTTTATAGCTACCATCTTTCAGGTATTGACAAGGCGGGCAATGCTGTGGAAAAGAAACTGGCAAACATCTCGTTGTCCAGACAGAAAGATGCCGCAGAAATCGATGCTGACATGAATGTCTTCTCTCCGAATCTGGATGGAAAATTTGACAAGGTCACTTTCACTCCCACCCTTTCATCTGTTGACGGGCTTCAGAAATGGGAACTCCGTATCATGGATGAAAACAAGAATGTTGTGGCTTCAGTCAAAGGCGCAAACAAACTCACTTCCAAGATGGCTTGGGATGGGACAGATAATGACGGAAAGATTCTTAAGGATGGAAATTATTTCTACCAGTTCAATGCTGAATATGCGAACGGTAATCATCCTGAGACTTTTATCAAAGGAATTGTTGTTGACAGTAGCGCTCCGAAGACGGATATTGTCTTGAATACTTCTGTTTTCTCACCTGATGGTGATGGAAAGAACGATATTGTCCAGTTCATAATCAAGGTAAAAGATGACAATGATATGGATTCCTGGAAATTGGAAATTTCAGATGAGAAAAATGTGGTAGTGAAGTCTTTTTCAGGAAAAGGCTCGCCTGCTGCGCAGATTTCATGGTCTGGCCTCAAAGATGACGGCTCTCTTGTAAAAGGGGGAGAGGTTTATAACGCAGTGTTCACTGTTGCAGACATTGTGGCTAACAGGTTCACATCAGGCAAGATGATGATTCAGGTTGATGCGGCTCCTCCTGCTGCTGCGGTTTCTGTGAAACACCGTATCTTCTCTCCTGATAATGATGGAGATGCGGATCTCCAGGAAATCAAGTTCAGCAGGTTTGACAAGAAAAAACTGAAAGGGTGGACACTGAAAATCAACCTTTATGATTTAAGCTCAAAGTCCGAGATTCCTTTCAAGACCTATTCAGGAACCAATCTTCCTGAATCGATTTCATGGGATGGAAAAGGTGATGATGGTTCCTTGGTGAAAGGTGGCCAGATATACAAGGTCAATTTCCTGATTGAAGACATCCTTTCAAACAAGACAAATCTTCGTGACCAGTGTGCCATTGACAGCACTCCTCCAGATGTGGATCTAAAACTGGGGATTCCTAGTTTCTCTCCAGACAATGATGGAGAAGCGGATCTTGCTATCATTGGTATTGTCCAAAGAGACAAGAAAGCCATATCAGGATGGAAAATTGAAATTTTTCCGATCAGGGATGCGAGCAGAGGTTCTCTTTTCAGGACTTTCAACGGGACAGTCCTTCCCTCGAAACCGTTGGAATGGGATGGTCGTGATGATTCAGGGAAGGAACTTGTGGAAAGCGCCATGGATTACGAGGTTGTTCTGACTGCGACTGATGTTCTAGGAAATACGACTGAGATCAGGGATATACAAAGTGTCGATATCCTTGTCATAAAGACCCCTTACGGATATCAGATCAAGATCAGTACAATCGGATTTGCACGTGACAGCGCAGTCCTTGAAGGTGCTCAGAATGGCAAGATATTGAACAAAGTGGCAAAGATCCTTTCAAAATACAGAAGCTATAAGGTTGAAATTCAGGGGCATGCATCCAAAGATTCAGCACAGTCTGGGGATGAGTATAATTTGGCACTTTCAGAAAACAGGGCAAAATCAGTCCTTGTCTATCTTACAAAACAGGGACTTTCAGAAGACCAGTTCAAGGCTGTAGGTCGGGGTTTCAATGTGCCTGTAGCATCGAATGATACGGAAGAAGACAGGGCCAAGAACAGGCGTGTTGAATTCTGGCTATACAAGGATGGATGGCCGAACCCTTGATAATAAAAATGTTGTAAAACCTTGATAGTTGAGGTATAATTATCATATGAGATTGCTTAGGATATTCATTCCCATTTTGGTTCTTTCATTTTGTACACTTTCTGCAGCACCTGCAGTGACAGATGTAACGCTCTATAAGGATAATACAGGTGGGACTGTCACTCCAGCTTATAATAAACTGACTGGCGGAGATCCTATGACCTTGTATTTCAAGGTCGTTACTGCGCCTTCCACCTTGAGTACTTTAAAGCGTATTACTGTTACTATATGGAATACGAATGTGGCTTCACTGAACGACGTTGATTCTGAAAATCATGCTACATACAATTATTATTTTGATACGCTTGACTGGTCTCTATTATTCGGTTCTACAGGATGGGATCTTAATAAGACATTTTCTACACGTGTAAGTAACAACAGTACGGATCAAGTTACAAACTTCAGGCTGGTTTTTACACCAGGGTCTTCAGCAACATCAAGTACATTACCTGTATGGTGCATCAATATTAAAGTTACAAATAACCTGGCTGAAGCGACAAACATCATGACTTATTATTCCCTTTCACAGTCAGGTTCATCGACATCAGACCAGACAGGTGGCGGAACACTCTTTGTGGCTCCCAACCCAGTGAATATCGGTACAGGCCATAAAGCCCGGTTTTTCTATTCCAAGAACTGGGGGGAAGCGTGTTCTGTGGATCTGCAGATATACACGATTTATGGGGAGCTTGTCAAGAATGTCGTGATGGGAAAGGCCTATCTTGCTGATCAGACGTTGGATCTTGAGTGGGACGGCAATAATGGTGCTGACCGTCAGGTTGCCAGCGGTATTTATACTGCCATTATGACAGTGACATATTCTTCCTCCTATAAGGAAAGGCTTGTTTCCAATTTTGCGGTCTATAAGTGAAATCTAAATATTTTCATTAAATAAAACAATAGAGGAGTGTTGATGATGATGAAGAAAGTATTGTCCTTGTTCCTGTTGCTTTTTTTCACTGCAGGGCTTTCAATGGGATGGACGGCTACGTCCAAAAAAAGTGCCCCTCCCAAAAATGTCAAGTCAGCCAATGTAAAGAAAGGCAAAGCTCCTGCAAAATTCATGGAGAAGGTCTCTTATGCGATAGGTGTTGATATAGGTAGGAAGTTTTCACAGCAGGAGATTGCCATTGATATGAAGTGGTTTGCAAAAGGTGTTGAGGACATGATGGCAAAACGCGATCCTGTCATGAGTGAAGAGGACTTCATGGAAACTATGCGCACGTTCAGCATGGAAATGCAGCAGAAGATGCAGAAAAAAATGTCAGAAAGGACAAATGAAATGAAAGATAATCTGAAAAAAGGCGAAGCGTTTCTTGAAGCAAACAAGAAAAAAGCCGGAGTCAAGGTTCTTCCCAGCGGACTCCAGTACAAGATCATCAAAGAGGGAGCTGGTCCAAAACCTAAAAAAGATGATGTTGTGAAAGTCCATTATAAGGGAACGCTTATTGATGGAAAACAGTTTGATAGTTCCTATGATAGGGGGGAGCCAGCTGTGTTTCCTGTGCAGGGAGTGATTCCAGGATGGACAGAAGCCCTCCAGCTCATGAAAACAGGATCTGTTTGGGAGCTCTATATACCTTCCAAACTTGGTTATGGCGAAAGAGGTGCTGGTGCTGATATTGGACCTAATTCAACCCTGATTTTCAGAGTAGAACTTATTGGTATTGAAGAAACCCAGAAAGGGATGATGGGGCAGTAATCAAAATGAGAATATAACTGTACGGATTTTTTTGTAAATGTCATATTACGGGACCTCTAACGGTCCCGTTTTTTTTAGGTTTTGTGCAAACAGTTTCTGAGACCTTTGATTTTTTTAATGTGAATCGTATGTCAACATGATTGAATCGTTTTTCAATGCTGTAGAGCGAGCCAGATGTCCTTTTGGAAATTAAATTGACTTTTCAAGCGTATCAGAGTATCTTGATATTTTTAAGGAGGAGTGAGAGTGGATCAAGACCAGCCTATACCACATGAAGAAGCTTTAAAAAAATTGTGCAAGTTCAGGTTTTCTGTCATACAGGCGAATCCTGTTAGAAAATGGGAGATTGATGGCAAGGTAGTGGAATTCAAGAGGGGAGCCAATCATTCCAAAGGGCTTTATATGAGCAATTTGGGAGCGTATGTCAGGCACATCTTTTATGATAAGAAAACACAGATACTCTATGAGCTTGATAGCGCTTTGAGTCGCAAGCATGCCTTGATTGAGGATCCGGATTTTATTAAGATCTTGCAATATGAGTGGAAAAACAACCTGTTTTATTCTCCCTGCGTGCCGAATTCCTTGGAATATCTTGCGCGTATCTATAAGTTTCTCATTCAGAATGTCATTGAACCGGATCAGGAGCTAGATCATCTGAGAGGAATTCTCCGTAATGTGATACTTTCAACATTTGGTGTTCTGACAGTCAACCAGTTCGGCAGGATCAATGAACCGTCAGATACGGAATATCTGATCAAGAAAAGGGATTCAGAATATAGGAAATTTGGAATTGCTCTTCATGAGCAGGCCGAGCAATTGCAGTCTTATGGTCCTGAAAAAGCCAAGATTGTGAATGATTTAAGCGATTATACTCTGGAAAACGAGTATAAGGAGCCAGCAAAAAGGTTGGCTGCTGTTAAGAAAATCCTGGATATAAAATAAGAGCTTTTTATATTTGACTTGCCATAAAATACGTGTTATATTTATATAAAAACGTAACACGATTTGTGGAGGTCTTTCTATGCACATGTCTGATGCCTTGTTGTCACCTGCTGTTGGAATTACCATGTGGGCGGTCACTGCTGGTGTCACTGCCTATTCCCTAAAAAAAGTCGCACCTGAAACGGATACCAGGAAAATCCCTCTCATGGGAATCATGGGTGCTTTTATCTTTGCCGCACAGATGATCAATTTTTCGATTCCAGGAACTGGATCGAGCGGTCATCTGGGTGGAGGTCTGCTGCTTTCGGCTGTCCTAGGACCTTATGCAGGATTCCTTACAATGCTTTCGATATTGATTGTCCAGGCGCTTTTTTTTGCTGATGGTGGTCTTCTTGCCTTGGGGGCGAATGTCTTTAACCTTGGATTTGTAACGTCTTTTATCGCTTACCCCCTCTTGTTCAAACCCCTCCTTTCCAAAAGCATGGATGACAAAAAAATCCTTACAGCATCACTGCTGACAGCAATCGTAGGGCTTCAGATTGGTGCTTTCAGCGTGGTGTTGGAAACAATGCTGTCAGGAAAGACAGTTATCCCGTTTGGAGCTTTCCTGTTGTTCATGCAACCAATCCATCTGGCCATAGGTATTGTCGAGGGGCTTGTCACAGCAGCTGTCCTTGTCTTTGTCATCAAACAGCAACCGGAAATCCTGGATGCTGCCATGAACAGGAATTCTCTGGAAAAAGCTCCTGTCAGAAAAGTGATTCTGACCATGGCAGGACTGGCCTTGATTGTCGGGCTGGCTGTTTCATGGTTCGCCTCTTCTCATCCGGACGGACTGGAATGGTCTCTTTTCAAATCAACTGGTGTTGAAGAGTTGGAATCAGACGGAAAGCTTCATGAATCCCTTGGCACATTCCAGGAAAAAGTGGCTATTCTTCCAGATTATGGTTTCAAATCAACTGAAGGGATGAAAAATTCCGAAGGAGCAACATCTTCCTCATGGCCAGAGGTCAATGCTGGAACAAGCGTGTCTGGTCTTGTTGGCGGACTTTTCACTTTCTTGTTGGCTGCCATTTTTGGATTCGGTGTTTGGCTGTTCAGAAAATCAAGAAGAAAACATTCAAGTTGATATTTTTCGTCTATTCAAATATCCTTTGTTGATTTTTCAAGGAAAACAGGATGTCTTTTACAAAAAAAGGGATTTTAATCCCATTGATAATAATTATGATGACAAGCGCTTTGGTCATGTCACAAGAATCTGAAAACATCGGCATTGATTGTGCTATAAGCGTTAGTGCGGGCGATGTGTTGAATGACCCCGGACTCGTATTGAATCCCTCTTTTTCCTATACACATTCATTTAACGCCATATCGATCGGACTTTCTTTAGAATCTGAGGTTTTGCCAGCAACAGATTGGGCAGTATCTTTGGAACCTTCGCTTACAATGGGGTTAACGTTCTAAAAAATCCAAGACGGACCTAAACGAAATCATTCACTAGGTAGGACTGGATAAACAGGATTCATTATCCATATTGGACAAATGGAAATAATCTGCCTATATTCATTGAAACTTTTGGACTTGTCCATCAATTTTCGGAGAAGATATGCGCCTTCTAAAAAAAAACTTGCTGGTCAATGAGATATTTTCCAGCATACAAGGGGAGAGTACTTACGCGGGTGAACCGTTTGTTTTTATCAGGCTGACTGGCTGCAACCTCCGTTGCAGGTACTGTGACACTCAGTATGCATGGGAATCTGGTACGACCATGTCCATTGATGATATCATAAGGAAAACAAAAGGTTTTAGGCGGATTAGAAAAATCCTTATTACTGGTGGAGAGCCGCTTTTACAGAAAAACACCAAAATACTGATTAAAGAACTTGTGAAAGCAGGATATCTTGTGCTTGTTGAGACCAACGGATCTTTGAGCCTTAAAGGATTTCCATCGAAAATAGTTTTTATCATGGATATCAAGACACCTTCCTCGCAGATGTCTGGACACAATCTGTTGGCGAACCTCCAGTTTTTAAGAAATTTTGATGAACTGAAATTTGTCATTTCAGGAAAAACCGATTATCTTTGGTCTGTCAATTTTTTGAAGAAGCACAGGCCTAAGTGCAGGATTCTCTTTTCACCTGTTGAAGGAAAGATGTCCTTGAAAAAACTGGCCCAATGGATTTTAAAGGATGGACTTGCAGTGAGACTGCAACCAAGACTTCATAAACTGATCAATATACGATAAGGAGAACGATATGCCTGATATTTTCTTGGGTGGTTTGAATGAGCCGGGGAAGAGTGATCCCTCTGCTATTGTTAACCATGATGTGTATGATGTGATCATCATTGGCGGAGGACCTTCAGGTCTGACTGCTGGAATGTACACTTCACGTGCGAAATTGAAAACATTGATTATTGAAAAAATGACTCCAGGGGGACAGATTATCATAACGGAATGGGTGGAGAACTATCCAGGAATGGAAGAAGGAATTTCCGGATATGATTTGGGCATGAAATTCGAGAATCATGCTAAAAAGTTCGGTGCAGAGATATTGATGGACGAAGTCCTTTCAATCTCAGAAGAAAACGGTTACAAGGTCGTTCACACCCCGGAAAAAAAATACAGATGCAAGGCTCTTATCATTGCAACGGGAGCTTCACCGCATAAGCTCGGAGTTCCTGGTGAAGTGGAAATGATTGGGCGGGGTGTTTCTTATTGTGGTACTTGTGACGCTGCCTTTTTTAAAAACAAGGAGGTTGTCGTCATAGGTGGCGGTGATACGGCCATACAGGAGGCGATTTTCCTGACAAAATTTGCGAACAAAGTGACAATCATCCATAGACGTGATAAGTTGAGGGCGGTTCAGATATTGCAGGACCAGGCCAAAGCGAATCCGAAGATTGAATTCCTCTGGGATAGTGTTGTTGAGAAAATCAATGGAAGTAAGTTTGTGGAATCACTCACTGTAAAAAACGTGAAAACAGGAAATGTTTCAGAGTTCAAGACTGACGGCTGTTTTGTTTTTGTCGGCATTGATCCACAGACAAAGTTTTTGGGCAACATGTTGAAGCTGGATGAAAGTGGATACATCCCCGTAGACCAGGAAGGACGTACTGAAAAGGAAGGCGTCTTTGCCTGTGGAGACTGCGTCTCCCAACTGTTACGCCAGATTTCCACCGCAGTAGGACGAGGCGCAGCTACAGCCTATGCGGCACAGCATTATCTTGAACAGCAAGAGCTGCACAAGTGAACAAACCCTCTTTTTTTATAGGAGAGATAATATGGTAGCTGAAGATATTTTAAAAATACTCAAAGTTGAAAAAAACAATTTAATGAGACAATATCCATTACACTCTATTTCACTTTTTGGTTCTTATGCTAGGCATGAAAACTCCGAAAAAAGTGATATTGACTTAATGGTCGATGTGGATCCAACTATAGGTATAAAGTTTGTGATGCTTGCTGAAAAATTGGAAAAATTATTAGGAAAAAAAGTGGATTTGATATCTAAAAGAGCGATAAAACCCTCTCTTATGCGAATAATAGAAAAGGAAAAAATGGATGCCTAAACGTGACGATTTGTTATTGTTGGATGACATCGTCCTGTCAATTAAAAGGATTGAAGAGTATATAGACGGGCTTGATAAAAAAGGTTTTCTGGATGATAATAAGACAGTTGATGCTGTAATCAGGAATCTTGAAGTCATAGGAGAAGCAGCAAAACATTTATCTATTGAGTTTAAAAATGACAAACAAGAAGTGCCTTGGGCATTGATCGTAGGCATGAGAAACCGTGTTGTTCATGACTATTTAGGAATTGACAAGGAAATAATTTGGGAAATATGCAATGTTAATCTTAAAGAAATGAAAAAAATGTTAGTAATAAAAGGTTGATATTTTGATAGATACACATACACATATTGACCTGATATCAGATCTGTCTGAAGAACAGGACTTGGTTGTCAGGGAAGCTGAGGCTGAGGGTATCACGCTGATGATAAACATCGGTGTTGACAAGACCAGATTGAAAAGTTGCAGGGAGCTTTCAGAAAGGAATAAGACAGTATTTCATACGGCAGGATACCATCCGGAAATATTGGATGAACCAGGACAGGAAATAGACTGGGATGCTCTTGTGGCAAGTTTATCCCATAAAAAATGCATTGGGATAGGTGAGATCGGTCTGGATTATTTCCATAACAAGGAAAACAAGAAAGAGCAGTCTGATCTTTTCATAAGGCAACTGGACTTGGCAGTGGAATCCCATCTTCCTGTTTCACTTCATATACGTGATGCATGGGAAGATTCGCTATCTTTGCTCCATTCTTACAAAGGCCGGTTGAACGGGATCTTTCACTGTTTCACAGGAACCAAGGCGGAAGCAGAGAGATGTCTGGATCTTGGTTTTTTTGTCTCTTTTGCAGGAATGCTGACTTTCAAGAATGCTGATCCAATCAGGGAAGCGGCCTTATACGTCCCTTTGGACAGGGCTTTTCTTGAGACGGATGCTCCTTTTCTGGCGCCCATCCCCATGAGGGGGAAACCGAATCGGCCTTCTTATGTTAAACATCTATACTATTTTTATTCTGATTTGATTGGGAAAGGAATAGAAGAGATTTCGCAAGTACATGATTCAGGTGTAAGAAAACTTTTTTCTAAACTATCTGTTTAGTAGTCAATAAAAACATCAATATCCTCTCTTTTACAACGAAAAATAATACTTTTTAGATAAAAATCAACAAAATATATAGATTTAATTGTTATTATTTATTTAATTGTATAACAATAATTGGTTTTTGTTCAATTATTTGACAGAAATGTATTAATTTTGTTTAATCATTTGACAAAATATGAATAAATTGCTATCTTGTTTTCATGAACATAATCAGGATTCTTGAAATAGACGAAATGGTGCGTGAGCAGACAAGAGTACAAAACTGGAAAAAACGTGAGCTTTTCAACAAGCTCATTCATAGCGAAGGACGTCATTTTTGTGGCATTATAGGTCCTCGGGGTGTAGGTAAATCGACTCTCCTCAAGCAGCTTGCACTTGATCTTAAAGATTCCCTATACATGTCTTTGGATTCTGTAGATGTGTTCGATCTTTTTGATATGGCCAAAATATTGTATCAACAGTATAAGATACGAACGATTCTTATTGATGAAATCCATTTCAATCCTCATTATTCCCAGCAGCTCAAGACCATTTATGACACTCTTGATATACGTGTCATTTTTACAAGTTCTGTAGCACTCTCTTTGGCGGATACGGCATCAGACCTTTCCAGGCGTGTGAAGCTTTTTTCTTTACATCCCTTCTCCTATAGGGAGTATCTTCATTTCAATATGAACATGGAACTCGCACCAGTGTCTGTTGATGACCTGGTCGAGGGGCGGTTTTTAAGTGATCATCTTAAATCAGGTTATAAGTTCGATGATTATCTCAAAGGAGGATTGATGCCTTTTTCTTTGGAAGAGCGGGATATCATCCCTCTTATGCAAACAGTCCTTGATCGGATTATCACAAAAGATATTCCAAGGATCCATCGTCTATTGACAGACGAGCTGGATTCAATACGGAAATGTGTCGATTTTATTGGAAAGTCTGCTGTGGATGGCATCAATTATACCTCCTTATCCAAGAATGTAGGGATTACAAAATACAAGGCCATCCAATATATATCACTTCTCTCTGCAGCGTTTGTGTTGAATCCTGTTTTTCCGAAAGGCACGAATGTCATGGCTGAGCCTAAAGTGCTAATGGCCTTGCCATTCAGGTTGTTGTATGATAAGTTTGACAATATCATGGGACCTTTACGTGAGGATTTTTTTGTCCAGAATGCTCGAATGAGGGAATTGACAATCCACTACTTGAAAACAAAGACAGGTAGAAAGACTCCAGATTACCTCATCCTGCAGGATAATAAAAAAATCATCATAGAGATCGGTGGAACAGGGAAGGGATATGCCCAATTCAAAGGAATCAAGTCTGGGACGAAAATCATATTGTCTCATCCTGGAGAGTTCAAAGGATTGCATAGGCCTTTGTTTTTAGCAGGGTTCTATTAAAAAATTGGATTTAAAGACGAGAGGTATGCGGTCTGTCTTATTTCAATCTTTCCCGGTTTTCCTGTCCATTTTTTTCAAAACATAGCGTAAAGCTTTCACAAGTGTCTTGTATTCCCAAAGATTCAACGGTCTATGTTCAAAGAGATGTTTAAGATTGCTGATAAAATCCGGTAGCCTGACTTTCGGATGGTATTCGCTTTTCTCCAGAATTTCATGCATCAGGTTGAATGTAACTTCTTTCTCTTTTTGGGTGATAGGCCTGTCATCGGGATTTGTCTGTTGCACTGTTATGGATTTTTCTTTCTGTGCAAGGAACCATTCGTAAAGATAGACAACTACGCTTTGTGCTATATTCATGCTTCCTGATTCCGTTGTAGGTACTGAACTAGCGCTGTCACAGAGATAGACTTCCTCATTTGTAAGACCAGTCCGTTCTGGCCCAAAAACCAGTGCTATTTTTTTGAGGTTTTTGATTGAATCCATGCTGAAGACCTCTTTTGGGGAAAGGAGAGGAAATCTTGCCCTGCGTGGACGTCTTGTAGTGGCAATGGAAAAGTGACAGTCTTCCAGGGCTGATGAAAGGTCGGGGAATGTTTTTGCTTTTTTTATGATGGGCGAAGCCGCACAAGCCATGGATTCAGCCTGTGACTGGTCAAAAGGTCTGGGATCAACAAGCCTAAGCTCGTCAACGCCAAAGTTCATCATAGCCCTGGCAGCAGAGCCAATGTTTTCAGCCATCTGTGTGCGGACGAGTATCACTACAAGGTCGGTATGAAAAGGTGCTGGGTCTGGACATTTCAGCTTCATATTGAATGGTCCTTATGATTCTGGTTTGTGAAATCCCTGTTTAAAGAAAAAACATGATGAAAATCGGATATCAAAATACTCAGAATAGACGCTATTGTCAAACTGAGAAAAGAGAAGGACAAGAGATATTCATGGCAAATAGAGTCCATATACGATGTTTGCGTCATGTTGCAAAGGGAAACGCTTTTCAGTGACTGTATGTCATGAAGCGCTATCAAAAATTTTTAACATAATTTGATTTTTTATAAAAAACGATATATTTTCTTTCTCGGAAACTTGATTGAGGGTTTGTAATATTTAGGATTTTAAGGGTCTTTTTCGTTCATCCTTTAGGCTGGATTTTTCAGCCAAAGAGACAACCGCTCATCCTGTGTTCCAGACATGATCATGCCAGACAAAATATTTACGGAGTGTGAAGTATGTATAGACGTCTGTTTGGTTTTCTTTTCTCACTCATTCTTCTCATCCCCGTTCTTTTTGCATGTAGCAATGCGGTTAACAAGGCGGAAATGGATTCTCTTTTTGGAAAAGGCCGCTCTGCCTACCTTAAACGTGATTTCAAGGCTGCAGAAGAGCTGTTTTCTCTCTGTGTAAAAAAAGACCCTTCACATATAGCTTCACGAGTGATGCTTGCCAAATCCTGTTACTTCCAGGGAAAACAGGAAGAGGCTGTAGCATCATTTAAGGGTTTGCTTGCAAAGGATAAGAATAATGTGACTGCTCTCACATGGCTTGCAAGGATTGAGGGAATTGAACAGGGAAAACCCGAACGAGGGCTTTCCTACTGTGAACGAGCACTCAGATCAGATGTGGATAATTTTTTAGCTCATTTCTATAGGGCCATGATATTGGATGAATCTGGAGCTGTGAAAGAGGCTATTCTTTCCTATTCATCAGCACTTGAATTGGAAAATATTGTCTATCTTGCACATTATAAGCTGGGTAGATTGTATGAAGAGAAAGGCTTGAAGGAGAAGGCGATTGATGAATTTAGGGAAGTCCTGAAATATTCCCCGGGTGGTGATTTGGAAAAAGAGATCATTGAAAGGATTAGAAAACATGTTTCAAAATAATAAACTTTTTTTCCTTATGTTTTTGGTAGTTCCCCTGTTTCTGGCTTGCTGTGAAAAGCCTCAAAAGGTTATTCTTGACAAAGAAAAGATGGATGCGATTAAATCTGTTCAGCTAGGTGACTTGGAAATCCAATCTTTGACATATGATCCTTTCATAAGTAAGACAATGCGGTCTCTTATTGTTTTTGAGCTTGAAAAATCAGGATATGTTGTCATGGAGGAAAAGGGCGCAGACGCTCTCCTGACTATGAGGATCGTGCATAATAGGTATTTCAGGGGAATTCAGGAAAAAGATAACATGACCATCGTTTTGGAAATATTTGACATCAATAATAAAAAAATAGGGACAGTTCTTTTTTCAGGTACTTCCCGAAAAAACCTTCTGAATACAGGTGTTGTGCAAAAATATATCAGGTCTGTTGTTAAAATTTTGTGAGCATGTGATTGGATCAGAAAGTGAGACAGTCTTATGGTTTTGTTGTATTGTTGCTGTGGTTTTCCACGTTGCTTTATTCAGAAGAGAGTTCCTTGTTTCTTGACCTGGAAACTTCCATTGAAATCGGTTTGGAAAACAGTTATGAATTGAGGTTTAACAGGATAGAACAGTATTCTGCCAGGAAGTATCTGGCAGAAAGTTACAGGCTTTTCTTGCCTGTGTTGTCAGTGGATTATGCACATAGTGACCGTATTGCAAAGTATGCTCCTGATTCACGTATGCAGTCTGTAAAAATGAAACTGGATCAGCCACTGTTCAGAGGGGGGCGGTATTGGGTTGCGGTGGAAGCTGCAAAATCTGATATCGTGCTGAAGAGAATGGAAGGAGATCTGGGAAAGAAAAATCTTACCGGCATCATACGCAAGAAGTATTTTGAAGTTTTGGTTCTTGGTGATATTGTCAGGATTCAGGAACTGCTTGAGAAGGATGCGCATGTCCAGGTGGATGTGGCACATGTTGAAAAGGATGTTGGAGTCATGACAGTGATAGACATGGCTGAAATAGAAGCCTATGCGGCTAATGCAAGCCTGGATTACATCAAGGCAAAACATCAGAGGATGAGCGCTGAAAACGAGTTCAAGAAAATCCTAAATATTGACCTACATCAAACATTGGTTATAGATGCCGGCATCATGGATAAGTATGAATGCCATGAATCCAGAATGACAGAAGAGGATGCCTTGAGAATTGCTTTGCAATCCAGGGTGGAGCTGATAACCAAGAGGATCGCGCTTCAGAAATCAACCAGGGAATTTGAGATTGCGAGGTTGTATTATCTCCCTGAAGTGAATCTCAGTTTTGGATATGACTTTCAGAAAGATGGAAAATATCCCTTTGAAAGAAGTTGGAACGCGGCATTAGGATGTTCATTCCAGATAGGAGGTGTGAATACTTCTTCTTCAGCGAACATGGGAAAAGAACTAACAGATGGAACAGGGTCAGATTTAGTCAATGCCTCTGTTTCGCCCTTTTCAGATATATCCATTTTTAGGGCGTTGGTTGAGTCTGAGGCGAAATTAAAGTCCGCGCAAGTTGAATTTGAAAAAATACAGCGTGATCTGGCATTAGAAGTTTCTACAGCCCTTCAAAAGATGAATGAAGGTTGGGAGATGATGAAAATCCTTAAGGATAGGGAGGAAATCTTAAGGCAGAGATATGATGTCTATCAGTTGAAACTGAAAGTGGGTGAAGCCAAAAGGGTAGACTCCTTAAAAGCGGAAGTTGAATACACCAAGGCTAGGACGGAAACCGTGAAAGGAATTTTAGAATATATCAATGTGTCTATGGATTTTGAGACTGTTCTTGGTTTGGAAACAGGGTCTCTTGGACTCGTTAAAAGGAAGGTTGGAAAATGACCAGGATATATATGCTTTTGATGATTGTCTTTCTCTTTTTTTCTGGATGTTTGGACAGGGAGAAGGAGGAAGAGCGGACAGTTTCCGTGACAGGGATGAGAATCAGAAAGGAGATTGTTGAAGAAAAGATTTATGCCATTGGGACTGTAACTTATTATGCAAAGGCTTCTGTCACTTCAAAGGTCATGGGGGAAGTGGAAAAGGTATATGCTGATGTTGGCCAGGTTGTAAGAAAAGGAGCACCTCTCATCCGGTTGGATACTTTTCCTTTGGAACTTGAAATGAAAAAGGCAAAAGCTGAACTGGAATCATCAATGGCATCCCTGCATCTGTCAGAGGCAAAGCTTTTGGAAGCTGAAAAAAGAATTGAACAGCAGATGAAGGTGATAGAAAAATCAGAAGCAGATCTTGCGGAAAAACAGGCATCCCTGGAAAACCTGAAGAAGACAGTGGATAGGAAAAAACAGCTGTTTGAAGTTGGTGCTGTTACACAGGAAGAGCTTGATAATATCCTTACTGAGCTGAACAGTTCAGAAATCCGTGTGGGTCTTGCCAGGAAAGAATTGGAAATACAGAAAAACGGATATACAGACGAGGACCTGCTTAAGGCGGGTTTTTCAGTACCTGAAACATTTGAACGGAGACTGGTTTTGTTAAAAAAGATGAATACAGCGATGGATAGGGCGGACTTGGATATGCAGAAAGCACGGATCAAAAACGGGCAAGCAGGGATAGAATCAATACAGATGCTTATAGATAAAAGCACTGTGAGGGCTCCTATTTCCGGTATTGTTGCTGCGAGAAATATTGAGCCTGGGGAACGTGTTGTCAACGAGGAACCCTTGATGATTCTTATGAACATAGAAGATGTCTATGCAGTCATGAATGTGACTGTCAATGATTCAGGAAAAGTCGTGAAAGGAAACAGGGTTGAAGTCTTAGCAGATGCGGTTGAGGGGCACGATTATAAGGGAATAGTGACAATGGTGAGTCCTGTAGTAGATCTTAAGACCGGAATTATTGAAGTGAAAGGACTGATTCCTAATCCTGGATATAAGTTGAAACCAGGCATGTTTATAAGAGGAAGCATATTTACAGGGAAAAAGCATGAAGCCTTCCGTATTCCGAAATCCGCTTTGATCACTTCCCAAAGCAATAGAGGAAAGGTGTTTGTTGTAATGAACAGCAATGAGATCTATTTTCGTGATGTCATGTATAAAACCGGGAATTCGGATGTTCTTGAAATAGAAAAAGGTCTTTCAACAAATGATATCATACTGAAAGATGGCAGTCTTCAGTTGAATGAGGGGGAGAAGGTGCATGGATTACAGATTGAAACATTTCAGTAGTCTGATTTTTTTGGCTATAATCTCTGTTTCCTGTTCAGGGATATTTCCTGATTTTGAATCACCCTATGTCAAGGAACATTATCCTCTGCATGGGGACACCCTTATCCCTATTACGGCATCTATAAGGATTGATTTTTCTGAAACTATGGACAAGGAATCCGCAGAATCCTCATTTTCCGTCTCAGCATCAGTGGGGACTGCAGGTAAATATGTATGGGAAAGCCCATCATGTATGACCTATCAATTTGAAAAGGCCTTACGACCAGGAACAAGGTATTCGGTCCAACTTTCAGGAGAAGCCAGGGATAAGGCTGGAAATAGGATGGGAAAAGAGGTCTTATTCGCTTTTTACGCAGGTAAACCAGACATGTTTCCATCTGTTGTTGGTACATATCCTGAAGACATGGATGAAAGAATTCCATCGGGAACGAATATTGTGGTGAGGTTTTCTAGGTCTATGGATGTTCATTCTGTGCAGGCGGGTTTCAGGATACAGCCTGAAATGGCAGGAGAGTTTTTCTGGGAGGAAGACAACACTTGCATGAGGTTTTGCCCTCTCTTTGAATTTGAAAAGGGCAAGAAGTATTCAGTAATTATCGGGAATGAATCTGCAGACACGAACGGCATGAAAATAGCAGAGGATTTCTCTTTTTCCTTTTTTACTGGAGAATATTTCAAAGCGCCTCAAGTTTTAGGAATTTACAGGTTTGGAGATACCAGAATGCCTGTTGATGCCAGATATTGGACTAACAATCAGGAAGGTATAGAGAAAAGCTCATCAGTCGTTGTTCATTTTGATGAACCCATGGACAGAAAAAAGGTGGAAAGAGCTTTTTTGACAACTCCGTCAAAAAACGGATGGTTTGAGTGGTATGTTACAGAAGGTGAAGCCATGGTTTTTCATCCATTGACGCATTTTGAAACAGAGTCGCTTGTTCAAATTGAAATCGGGTCATCTGCTGCTAATATGGAAGGAATCAACCTGAAAGAAGATGTTTCTTTAAAGGTAAAAATGGACGGGCCTTTTTCGCGATATCTACAGTGTACACAAGCTTCTGTGGGTGGGACAATCCTTTCGTTTTCAGATTTGAACGTTGTTTCTATCGGTTCTGAACATACCAACATGTTCATATTGAAGTTCAATCTTGCGGATGGGAACGGCCTTGATACTGTCGCATTTCAGGACAGTATCAATATAGTGCGTTTTGCAGGTTCAGGAGACACAGGGTATTCCGGAACAGTCAAGGACATCCAGTATGATTCAGATATCAAGTCCGCTTTGATTTCAGCTGATGATCTTTCAACCAATAACTATTACAGGATTAGCTTAAGATCGGGGAATACAGGTGTCCGTGATAATTATGGAAATCCAATGAAAACAGACTGTATCATCCTTTTTAAGACAGTGAGGTAATGGATGAAACATCACTTTTTATCTGCCTTCGCCATATTGTTGATGATGTCATCTTGTTTGTTTTTTAAGGACAAGACTCAGCCAGAAGTGCTTGTTGTTTTTCCCGGTGATGGAAGCAGGGGTGTTTCTGCCTGTTCCACAATTGAAATCACATTTTCAAAAAAGATGGAAAAACCGCTTTCTGAAAAGGCCTTTATGTTAAGAGAAGGTCTTGGTGCTGTGGATGGTTATCTTTGGTGGAACAAAGAAGAGACCGTGCTTTATTTCAAACCCTCAGCACCGCTTAAAAAAGGGATTTCTTATCAGATAAATATTTCGAAAAGTGCTGAAGATATTTCAGGAAATGATCTGGTTCGGGATTATCGTTTTTCATTTTCTGTAAGTTCAGAAAGTGAAAGACCTGTAGTCCTTGCAACTTGGCCAGCCTCTGGGATATCAGGTGTTGGTTTGGAAAGTAATCTCAGGATCCTGTTTTCAGAGCCTATTGACAAAAACACGATTTCAGAAGGGTTGGTCATTTCACCCTCGTTCGATTACAGGGTTGTTTCTACAAATACATCCTCTCTCGTAATCATTGATCCATTATCCGCATTTGGGAATGGTGTTTTCTATTCCGTGCGTTTGAATTCTTCAATAAAAGACATTGAGGGAAACGGCTTGTTGAATGATCATTATTTTTATTTCACAGCAGGAAGTGACTTTCATCCTCCTGTATTGAATTCCGTGTCTGGGACGGTTGGTCTCTGGTCTAGTGATAGTCTTAATGAAGGTATAGAGAAGGATTCGGATATAGAATTCTGTTTTTCAGAAGCTGTAGATTTTTTGTCCTTTGAAAACGGACTTTCTTTTACACCGTCTGTTGAAGGACGGTTCTCCTGGAGTTCGGTTTCTAATGTCGCTTTTCACCCTAATGATGTTTTTGAGATAGGTCAGATTTATTCTCTGGTTGTTCCTTCAAGTGTCCATGATATTGCAGGAAATTCACTTCCAAAGGAATCGGTGTATCTATTTAAAATCAATGGGATCGACTCTTTGCCTGTTGAAATCGTATCGATTTCCAATGAGTTGTCAGGGGTGTGGGTTCAAAACCAGCCACTACTGGTGTCAGCTGACGGAAAAGCCACCAATATTATCATTCGTTTCAGTTCATCAATGGAACAGTCGGGGACAATGACAAAGGTCGGATGCCGTTATCTCTTTGGAATTGGAAGTTCAGGAGTCCAGATTGGTGATATGAGCTGGGAGGATAATGATCATGTTTTGAAGATTGATTTATATGGTCTGGATTCTGGAAATACTTATAGGTTGACAATCACGGGCGCCAAAGATGGAGTCAAGGATAAGAAGGGCAATTATATGATCCAGGATTTTATAATTGATTTTAAGACATGATCAATCTTACAAAAAAGTCTCTGGCCTCGCCTGTTGCCACATTCATGGTCTATTCTGCGGTAATACTGTTGGGGTTCATTTCATTTTTCAGACTTCCTCTTTCTTTGCTGCCTGATCTGGAGTTGCCTGAACTGACAGTTGTGACAGAATATGAAGGAGCTGCTCCAAAAGAGATTGAAACGCTTGTTACAAGACCATTGGAAGGAGGACTTGCGTCTGTCCCTGGCGTGCGTGATATCAGTTCTGTTTCTACTGAAGGATTTTCCATCATCAGGCTGAAATTCGCATGGGGCCGGAAAATGGATCTTGCAGCAATGGAAGTAAGGGAAAAGGCGGATCTGATACGCAGTTCTTTGCCACAAGATGCAAGACGTCCTATTGTTTTGAAATACAACCCATCAGATCAACCAGTCATGACTTTGTCTTTAACAGCAGTTCAAGAAAATCCTCTTTATTTAAGACGCCTGGCGAAAAAAGAAATAATCCCGTTTTTGCAGCGAGTCGATGGAATCGCTTCAATAGAAATGACCGGAGGTGCAGAAAGGGAAATATCAGTAGATGTTGATCTGGCAGCAATGTCTTCGCGGAATATGGGATTACAGGAAGTCATGGATGCTTTGGAATCTGCAAACTACGGCTATCCTGCAGGGATTTTGAACAAGGATGGGAAAGATTATCCAGTGCGTGTAGCAGGAGAGTTCAAGAATGTGGAAGACCTGGAAATGGTTGTTCTTTACTCTGGTGAAAAGGGAGAACCGGTCAGATTGAAGGATTTGGCTCTTATCCGGGATTCCTACAAGGAACGGACTTCGATTTCACGCTATAACGGATTAGAAGACTTGAATTTAGCCATAAGAAAAGAGAGTCTGAAAAACACAGTGTCTGTCTGCAAGGAAGTTCGTGAACGTATCAGCCTAATAGAAAAAAAATATGGGAACCGAATTCATATTGAGATCCTTGAAGCCCAGGATGATCATATCATCCAATCAAACCGGAATCTGATTTTTTCTGCCATGATTGGTGGAGTGATTGCTTTTCTTGTCATTCTGTTTTTTCTGGGAGATTATCGGAAATCGGTTATTATCATTTTTTCCATTCCTGTTTCAGTGATTTTTGTTTTTATCGCCATGTATATACGTCACATCAGTTTGAATATGATTTCCATAGGGGGATTGGCCATAGGAGTAGGGATGCTTGTGGATAACGGGATCGTTGTTTTAGAGTCCATAGATCGGAGATTAAGTGAAGGTGGAAGTGTGATTGAAGGAGTCAATGAGGTCGTGATGTCTGTTTTTGGTTCTACATTGACAACAGTGATTGTTTTTTTGCCAGTGGTTTTTGTCAAAGGGATTGCAGGTGCCGTTTTTGGAGAGCTGGCATTCACTATATCAGTCAGTTTGGTAGCATCATTGTTTACTTCTATGACGTTGATTCCGTTACTGGTGGAAATGTCTTTGAGGCTGAAAAAGGGGAAGAGTCTGTTTGATAAGGGAAGAACGGTAATTGATTCTTATATCAGTTGGCAAGAGCATCTTTTACGTAAGTTGATTCCAATCCGAAAAGGGGTATTGTTAGGAGGGATGGTCATACTTCTTATCGGAGTCTCCCTGTTTTTTCTGGTCAGGAAAGAGCTTCTACCACAGACAGATCAAGGTCATTTTGTCATTCGTCTTGAGACTCCTGTAGGCACTCCTGTTGAAATGACCGCAAAAGCCGCTAAACAGGTTGAAGATCAGTTGATGAGGAATGAAAAACATGTTCGGAAAATCTATTCTCTCTCAGGTTATGATGAACAGAATGTCGTGAGAAACAGGACAGAACGATTGCAGATGAATGTTGCCCAGATACATGTCTTTGTCAGACGTGGTAAAACTGAAAAAGCAATGGCCTATTTGAAAAAAAGGATTGTCTTGCCCGTTGATGTAAAGATGACATTTGTAAAACAGCAGGATGGTATTCCTGGTTTAGAAATGGAATCAAGAAAAAACAGGACTTTGCTGGTTAAGTCTTCAGAGCCTTCTTTATTAAGAAGTACCAGGGAGAAAATCCTGTCAGTGCTTTCGTCTTCAAAAGATGTGACAGATCTTGAAGATGAAAGTGGAGTGAATGTGAAGACAGTTCGTATCATGCCTGACAGGGAGGCCATGGCTGCGTTGGGAATTGATACTAAGCTTGTTGCTGAAACATTGCAGGCTGCAGTCCGTGGGAAAAAAGCGACTGTGTTCAGGGTTTTGGATGATGAAGTGGATGTCAGGGTCCGATTGTCATCTGCGGATCGGGATGATCCTCTTTTTTGGGAAAAGATGCTTGTGAAAACAGGAGTGAATGGCATACCTGTTCCTCTTGCGGCTTTCACCAGGATTGAGGAAGTTGATTCAGAACCTTTTATTTACAGGGAAAACCAAAGGCAAATCATGAGGATTTCCTACAATCAAGTTGGGAAAAAAGAAAATGTTAAAAATCTGCTTAAGAAATCAGGGCTAACTAACAATGAAAACGTTTCTATAGAAATGGCTGGACTTGATCCGGAAACCAGGAATTCCATAAAAAGCCTGATGTTCGCCTTTATACTGTCCATCATCTTGGTGTATATGATCCTTGCCTCGCTTTTTGAATCATTGTCAAAACCGGTTATCATCATGGCGAGCAGCCCTTTATTGATTACTGGTGCAATGATCGGACTTCTTTTGACAGGAAAGTCGATCAATGTGATCTCCGGAATCGGGTTCGTCATGTTGTCAGGTATTGTTGTGAATAATGCGATTGTCCTGTTTGAATCATTTGGGCAATTCAGAAAAAAAGGAATCATTTTGCAGGAGGCTGTCATAAAAGGATGTTCTGTCAGGTTGAGACCTGTATTAATGACTACATTAACCACGGTATTCGGGCTTTTCCCTATTGCAACAGGGATTGGTAATGGAAATGAGCTTCAGTCATCAATGGCCATTGTCGTGATTGCAGGGCTCCTGTTTTCAGCTTTTCTGACCATGATTTATCTTCCTCTTTTTTATCTTGAAAGCGAAAATGATTTATAATCCGCAATTCTTAAAAAGACCTATAACCATAATCATGCTTTTTCTACTTCTTGTCCTGGCAGGATTGGTATCCTTGTTCCATCTTCCAGTTTCACTTATGCCTGACAGCAAGTCGCCTTGGATTTCTGTGATTATTGAGTATCCGGGAATGACTTCAGACAAGATTGAATCTATCTTGACAAAACCTGTTGAAGAGAGAGTGGCTTCTTTGCCTGGTATCGTCCGTCTGCTTTCTGTATCTGAAGAAGGGAAGTGCAGGCTGAATATTCAATATACTGTAGGTTTTGATACGGACTCCGCAATCCTTGACCTTCGTGAAAGTGTGGAGATGGCCAGAGTCACATTCCCTCGTGAAGTTCAGGAGCCTTTGATTATCAGGTATGATCCTTCTGAAACTCCTGTCATCATTCTTGCATTTGATAATGCTGTAATGGATATTGACGCATTACGGACAATGGTAGAATTTAAGATCAAGCCACGGTTGCAAAGCCTGGATGGTGTTTCTGAGGTTTTTGTTTCTGGTGGTTCTGAACAGGAAATCAGGGTTGAGGTGGATAAGGACAAACTGTTCGCACGGCAGATGGACATTCAGGATGTTTTCAGGGAAATCCAGTTTGCAAACGTGGATCTTTCTCCTGGGAAAATAAGACCAAACAACAAGGATATCGCACTCACAGCATCATGGAAATATACATCAGTTGATGAGATCGGAAAGACTGCTGTTGTCAAGGATGAATCCGCGTCCATAGTCCGTGTTTCAGATCTGGGAGAGGTTGTGCGCTCTGGCAGGGAGAAAGATTCGGTTTCACGTATAGACAGTAAGCAGCGTGTTGCAGTGTATATCCAGAAGGCGGGTACAGCCAATCTTACAGCGCTTTCAAAGAGTGTTCGCAAAGAGGTGGAGAAGATCAGGAAAGAATATCCTGACGTGAAAGTGGATACGACGTATGACCAGGCAGAACCTGTGGGGAAAGCGCTTTCAAACGCTACGGTTTCGGTCTTATGGGGATCGCTCATGGCACTGCTTGTCCTGTCATTCTTTTTCAGACGAAAGGCATACGCATTACTTGTGGCGTTGGCTGTTCCTGTTTCAATCCTTTCCACTTTTCTTTTTTTTTATATGAAAGGAATGGGCTTGAACGTGCTCTCGTTAAGTGGGCTTGCCTTGGCTGCAGGGATGCTGGTTGACAACAGTATTATTGTTCTGGAAGGAATCGTTGAGGCTAAGGATATAAACAGAGGTGTTTTTACAATGGAAAAAGCAGTCATCGCTTCCACCTTGACGACTGTTGCTGTTTTTTTACCTGTCGTTTTTTTGAGCAAAGAGAACAGTTTGCTGTATGGAGACATCACTTTGGCTGTAGTGTTTTCTATTATGGTTTCTCTTTTTGTTTCTTTGGTTCTTCTTCCTGTTCTGGTGAACAGGATTGGAAAGGAAAAAAATGTTGACAATAAGGGGTTTTTATTTGTTGCCTTGGAAAAGGTGAGGAAGCTGTTTTCTCTTCTGATGTTGAAGATAGGGTTAAAAAAGAATCTGGATCTTTCTTTTTTCTTGGATCATTCAGGGAAAGTCTTGCTGGCTGTGGGTCTTATGATTCTTGTTGTGCTATTGGTCATTCCTTCCTTGAAACAGGAGTATGTGGATCCTATAGAAGGGGATGTCATCAATATCAATGTGGAGCTCCCTGCTGGTGCTGATCTTGTTACAACAGAGATGAAGGTTGCAGAAGTGGAAGAGGTCCTCAACAGGGAATTTTCCGGATATATCAAGCAGGTCACTTCCCGTGTTGATAAGGCGCATGCTTTTATTGTTGTTGACAGGGAAGGAAAAAGGAGGATAAAATCTTCCAAATTCATTGCATCTGCGCAGAAGGCTGTTTCCAGGATTACAGGATGCGACATCATTTTCAGCGAGCCTTCAGGTGATGGCGCAGGAGGCGAACAGAAGTCCGTGGATGTTTTTCTTGTTGGTCCGGATATGGAACGGCTGAGGGAACTCTGTCATGAAATCGCAGAAAAGATGAAAACAGTCCCTTATGTCAAGGATATCGTGTTTCATTTCAAGGATCCGGGGGAAGTCATAGAAGCTGTTGTTGATAGGGAAAAAGCTTCTGTCATGGGGCTTAGACCAAAGGGGATTTCCACAACCATGCGCGAGATGTTGCATGGACCAGTCACTTCAAAGTTTTTTGAGGGAGAGAGGCAGGTTGATATTCGTGTCATGCTGAAGAAAGAAGGCTTAGTTGATGATTTGGACTTGCAGGGGATATTTTTAAGGAATAATGAGGGAAGACTGGTTTCTTTGCGTTCAGTCAGTGAAATAAGAAGGGGGGGGCAAGTAGGAAAAATCATGAGGTTGAACAAGCAGAGGAGCGCATCCTTGTCTGTCCGGTATGAAGGGGTCGATTTGAACAGGATTGTGAAAGAAATTGAGAGAAAGATAAAAAAAATGGTCTTTCCAGAAGGGGTAAGCTTTGAATTAGGTGAAAATGTCAAAATGCTTAAAAAAAACAGAAAAGAAATGGTTTTGGCTGTTTTTTTATCAATTATATTGGTGTATATGATTATGGCAGGTATAATGGAAAACTTGGTTTTGCCAGTCATAATAATGGTTACAATCCCTCTTTCAATGGCATCTGTATTTATTGTGCTATTTATAACAAAAACATCGTTAAATATCTCAGTATACATAGGATTGGTTATGTTATCAGGAATTGTTGTAAATAATGGTATTTTGTTGGTAGAAGCTATCAAAGAGATGATTTCATTAAAATATAAAAGAAAACAATCATTAAAAATGAAGATAAATGAAACAATATATAAAAAAGTGATTATTAATTCTGTAACAACAAGAATGCGACCACTTATGATGACAATTATGACAACGGTGTTTGGTCTTCTTCCCATATTACTGATTGGCGGAGAAGGAAGTTCTTTATGGAAGCCTTTGGCAATAACTATTATTTCAGGATTAGTGGGATCAGGGTTGCTTGTAGTTGTAGTATTACCAGTTTTGTTTTGGAGGATAAGAAAGATTATAAGCTTCATTTGAAAAAAAGTGTAAAAGGTAGAATTTCAAAGAATACAAGCGCTTGAAATTCTGTTAACCCAACTTCACCGGAAATCCTGAAAAACAGGGCATTTTTAGGATAAAAT
>DYKD01000034.1:0-28905 GCA_020722765.1 Brevinema andersonii
TTCTATTCTTTTCATTGTTTGCATGGTTTTCTCAGTTGTTTCAGTACAGGCGGATGCTATCGGTGATGGCACTCTCGGTACACCTTTGATGAATATCGATGACACAGCAATACTTGCACGTTATCCTGCAGCACTCCAGCTTTTCCCAAACAGCATTTTTGCTCGTTTTAATAATGCTGGAAATGATTATGAAATTTTTGGATTAGCATATAAAGATAGTGATCTGTTAGGAATCTGCTTTTCTTACGAGAATGCACCAACAACCCTTACGCAAAACTTGGGTGTTGGCAATGCGGATATGGTTCAAATCGTAAGTTTTATTTATGGTTTAAAACTCGGAGAATTACTTGGTGGTTTTTCTGCAAAAACCTATTTCTATCATAATACTACAGCTAATGCTGATTTTGGCTACCTGAACTATACCGATATCAATACAAATGCTTTAGAATATTATTGGGATGGTACGTATGGATTCAAATCCACATTCAATCCTTCAGCGATAATAGACTTAGGAATTGCAAAAGTTTATGCTACTGTTGAATCTACTCTTAACTTCACAAAATATGAAGCCGTTAAGACCAACAAGGAAGTTGCTTATATGTATACAAAACCTGCTATGTTTGAAAACTTAGGCATTTCTGCACTGCTAGTAAAAGAACTCAACGACACGACAATTGCAGGCCTAGAAGTCAAATTCAGCATGCAGGATAAAGGCTTTTCTTGGGATATCGTAACTAATGGTAACAGTCAGGCTGAAACATTAGGTCTTACAAACGATATGGTTGGTGGAATCATGACTGCATCTTTGGGATTTGGAACTCGGATTAAGGCAACTGAAAACACAACACTTTTTATTGACTTAGAAACATCATACAAAAAGGAAACAGATGTTCACCAGAAAGATGCTGACAAAAGCACATATACTAATAGAACAACATGGAACATCCCATCTCTTAATCTTGGCGCACAGTTTGAGCTTGTCAAAAACCTCAAACTTCGAATTTCTGCAAATCCATCATACTCTCTCACAACAAAAAAACTTGAAAGCTATGAAAATATCAGTGCAGACACCTATTTTGAAAGTCAGTTGTCCGCATTCACAGTTAATACAACTTTAGGTCTTGGTTATAAGATCGGATCTTTCTATATTAACTGGGAGCTAAACTCTGCTTTCTTAAATGCAGTACTCAAGAATCCAATGTCTTTTGTTAACATCAATGGTACTGGCCCTGTTCTGAGCACTTCCACAGTTCAGGTCAACTACGTATTCTAATTTCTCTTCATCCGCAAGGATGTAAGGTCAGTTAGGATTCAGTCGAAAGACTATTCACAACCCCGGAGAGAAGGGACGCGCCTCGGCACGTCCTCTTCTCTCCGGGGTTTTTTGTTGGCAACTGGTTATCTCAAAGGGGATTGATTGTAAACTGGCTCTCCTGGTTACTGCCCCTTTTATATGATTGACAACATCTCCTAATGAATTCTTTTGGGGACTCGTTAATTTCCCCTATTTCTGAAAGATCAACTTTAAACCCGTTTAGACTACCCAACAAAGGTTCTTTTCCAGCAGTATTAAAAATGACATGGTAAAAACCAGGATCCCCTATAATCAAAACCCCGAAGCCGTAAGGAAATCCGCATCATGTCCTCCTCAAAGGACATTAAGCAACTTTTCCTCAAAAAATGTTCCGGCTTATCTTCTTCTGCTCGACCGCTTGTAATTCTGGTTCTGACCACCACCCTGCCTTTGCTCAGGTTTCTGCTGCTGTTCGCTCTTCTGCTGTGGTTGGACTGGTGCTGCCACAAATGGTTTTACAACAACCTTTGCAACATACATCTGTTCCCTAATCTGTATCTTTATCAAAGATCCTACAACAGCCTTCTCTTTGGGCACATACCCCATTCCAATATTCTTTCCAGTAGAAAAAGAGACTCCGCCGCTTGTCACTCTCCCTATCTCTGTCTGGCCATCCTCCGAGAATATCTTGTAATCATGGCGGGGAATGCGCGCGTCCACCATCTCAAACGCAATCAGTTTTTTTTCTGGTTCCTGCATGAGTGCGTCTTTTCCAATAAAATCTTTCTTCAGATTCACTGCCCAGCGGATGTCTGCTTCCAATGGTGTAATCGTCTCATTCATGTCCTGTCCATAAAGCAACATGCACTTTTCCAGCCGTAAAGAATCACGTGCGCCCAGACCGCAAAGCGCCATGTTATGCTGTTTTCCCTCGTCCAGCAGCATGTTCCAGACCTGGTTCGCATGCTTCCTGTTGAAATAAAGCTCGTAACCGAACTCTCCTGTGTATCCTGTCCTGGAAATGAGCAACGGGATATTGCCGAAATTATCCTCATAGAATGAGAACGACTGAAGGTTCCGCAAGTCGTTTTTGCGCCTCACAAGGCGTTCCATCATCTTCAAACTTGCAGGACCCTGCAATGCCAGAAGAGCGGTCTCCTCGCTCATGTCCTGTATTTTCACATCGTAAAAAATTTTTGACGAAGTCTTGCTTTTCACCCAGTGGAGATCCTTGTCTATGTTTGAAGCATTCACAACAAGCATGATCTTGTCACGGTTATATTTGTAAGCGATAAGGTCATCCACAAAACCGCCTTTATCGTTCAACATAGGAGAATAGACAGCCTTGTAAGGCTTCCTGTTGAACATCGAGTTTGCCAGGATATAATCCACAAATCGCTCTGAATCCTTTCCTGTTATAAGGAACTCACCCATGTGGGACGCGTCAAAAAGACCGACGCTTTTCCGCACTGCGAGGTGCTCTTCCTGTATCTTCGTATATTGGACAGGAAGTAGCCATCCTCCAAAATCAACGATTTTTGCGTTGTGTTTGACATGAAGATCATAAAAAGGTGTTTTTTTCAGCATGTTGTATCTCCTCTATTAAGCATTAAAATTAACAATTTACAGCACAAAAGCAAGTTTTTTATTTCCATTAATCCCAAAGAGACCTTCTGTTCACATCATCTTAATTTGAAAAGTGACCGCATCTCCCTATATTTATGTAGTTCTCAAGGAATCATTACACTGAATCATTCACAAAGAACAATCTGGATTCAGGCATAAAACATCGAGGCGAAAAAAAATGATTTATGACAAAACCAGCAACATCCATCTCGTACTTCCCCAGGAAGTCTTGAAACCTGTATATGAATACCTTTCAGGACTCACATCAACCACCCCTGACTGTAAAACTGAAATCAAGGGGACTAAAATCTTCGCTTCCCTGTTCACAAACAAAACAGGCTCTCCTGCGGATTCTGTCATTGAAGCCCACAAAAAATTTGTTGACGTTCATTAAGAAAAATCCATCCCTGTACACCTGCAATACCTATTTTGTAATAGGCGATTTCAGGACCATCAAGGATGTGAATGCGCTTGTGGATGTCGGTGCTGATGGATTTATTCTCAATGAAATCTCCCACATCTATACAGGAGTTGGAAAGAAACCTGTGGAAAGGGTTGTCATCACGCATGAACATTTTGATCATTGCGCAGGACTTTCGGAAGTCATTGCAAAATTCAATCCTGAAGTTTATGGATTCCAGTCATCGTCCACATGTCCCAGAAGCCCAATGCTTGATGGTGAATCTATCCAGCTTGGTGACAGGGAATTTCTGGTGATCCATACACCAGGACATTCAGAAGACTCCCATCAATATCCAAACTTCTGAAGCGACGTATGGAGATGCCTTCCATCTTGGCAATGGAAAAACTTGTCTCGCTGGATATCAAGACCGTCTATACAGGACATGGTGGGGTAATCAACAAGGATGTAAACGAGATGCTGCGCATGACGCCGAAGAATATTGTTTCACAGTGACGGGGTGGGTCAGTATCTACTACTTATTCTCTTTTTGAGGGCAAGTCTTGCATTCGGATTTTTCTGTTTTTGCTGAATCACTGGAAGAAACTGCTGGTGCTGCCTTATAATCTGTGGAATAAAAACCTGAACCTTTAAATATGGGTGCCATGCCGCTTCCAATCAACCTTCGCAAAGTTGGCTTACCGCATTCAGGACATTCCAGCAGGGGGGCATCTGTCATGCTCTGGAATTCAAGCATCACATGATGGCAGTTATTACATTCATATTTGTAAGTTGGCATAACTCTTTCTCCATGACGTTCATACTATATTGCATTAATATAAGTCGGATAACCGGATTTGTCAAGGGAAATAGGCGGCGAGCGGAATCGAACCGCTAAATCGCAGTTTTGCAGACTGCTCCCTTAGCCATTTGGGTACACCGCCATTGGGTTTGTATAATAATCTCTCATAGCCCGGATGTCAAATTTTTTCAAAAATCCTTCTTACTGATCCATTCTCCGACAGTTATGTTCCTTTTCGCTTTTTTACCGATTACTAAGCCAAACTCTTCAGCAGAAAGCCCACGTCTTGGACGGAGCAGATCCAGGTCTTCGGCATTAATGACATTTCCTTTCGCTATATCCTTTACAGCGACAATGCTCCTTCGTCCCCATTCATTCCCTTCCAACTCTTTTTTCAAAGGAGTCTTTCCTTGTTTTCCCAAAGTCAGAAAGGCTTCATCAAGGCTTTTCCGCAACGCTGCCAATTCCTTAGGATTGCAGGAGAGCTTCTGGTCTGGACCAGACATGTTCCTATCCAAAGTGAAATGTTTTTCAACAACCTTCCCGCCCAGACCAACAGACACCACAGCAGAAACATCACCCATCGTATGATCTGAAAGACCTGCAACAATGCCATATCTCTTGGAAAGAAAGGGGACGGTTCTCAAATTCATCTCGTCAGGTTTTGCAGGATATAGAGATACACAGTGAAGTACACATAAGTCTTGCGTGCGTTTCTTCATGAAATGGAACGCTTCATCTGTCTCTTTGAGTGTTGCTGCGCCAGTTGAAAAAATGACAGGCTTTCCTGTCTTACATATCTTTTCCTGAAGATGATGGTTTACAATATCACCAGATGCGATCTTGTAAAGTTTCATGTCCAGTTTTTCCAGGACATCGACAGCATCAACATCGAAAGGGGTAAAGAAGCATGTGATTCCCGCCTTGTCTGAAAAAACCTTAACGTCTCGGGCAAACTTTGCAGTCATGAAATATTGAGACAGGATCTTGATGACACCAGTCGCATCCTGGACATACGGGTTGATCAGCCTGTCTTTCTGGAAATACTGGAACTTGACAGCATCTGCACCTGCTTTTTTCGCTTCCAGGATCATTTTTTTTGCAATGGCAAGGGAGCCGTTATGGTTGATTCCACATTCAGCAATGAGATATGGTTTTTTGAGCGTTCTGAAAAAAGAGACGTTCATGAGGATTCTCCTTCCTTTGATGGACGACAAAGATACATCCATTCTCATGGAAATTCAAAGAACGGAAAGCATGACTTTTCCAAAGTTGAAATCAAACCAAAGGAAAAAAGGAATTTCCTGATTTGGGAGTTCACAATATACTTTTTTCATCAGATTATAAGAAAGATGCTCCTGCTGGATGTGAAAACTGGTTTGTCCTGATAAACACTCTACCAGACAATGGACATGACTGGAAAAGTGAAGTTGAAAAAGAACATGTCTGGACACCTGCTTCAATTGAAGAAGAGACAGGAAGCTATAGAGGAAGCCTTTATGGGATTTCTTCAAACACAAAGGTGGCGGTATGCCATTAGTCCTGTTGTCAGCTGATCTCACTGCTGGACTTGTGAAGAAAAAACATATTCCTTGAATGAAGCCTGTCAAGTATCCTATTTATTTGAATTCCCTTCCCAAAGTCATTATATTATAAACAATGAAATATCTGGCAGATTTCCATATACATTCCAAATATTCAATGGCTACCTCGCAGGAGGGGGACCTTCCTCATCTTTGGCTGTGGTCTGGCATCAAAGGTCTCAACGTAGTTGCGACAGGGGACTTCACGCATCCCAAATGGTTAAGCGAGATCAAGGAAGGTCTTGAAAGTGACGGAAAAGGGCTATTCAGACTGAAAAAAGAGATCTCATCCAAAATGAACAAGCCCGCAACTGATCTCAAGCTTGATCCTCACACAGAGCTGCGCTTCATCCTTTCAACTGAAATCAGTTCTGTTTACAAGAAAAACGGGAAAACCCGCAAAGTGCATAGTGTGGTCTGTTTTGATTCCATTGAAGCCTGCCAGAAACTTTCCAGAAAACTTGCAGTCATTGGCAATATCACTTATGATGGACGACCCATGCTCGGACTGGATGCAAAAGACCTTCTCTCGCTTTGCCTCGAAATCTCGCCTGAATGCATGTTCATTCCAGCGCATATCTGGACACCTTGGTTTTCTGTACTTGGTTCCAAATCCGGATTCGATTCCATAGATGAATGTTTTGAGGATCTCACTCCTGAAATCACTGCATTGGAAACAGGTCTTTCTTCGGATCCTTCCATGAACTGGATGATTTCTTCGCTTGACAGGTTCAGTCTTGTCTCCAACTCAGATGCGCACTCCCCCCAGAATCTTGGACGTGAAGCGAACCTGTTCAATACTGAACTTTCCTTTTCAGCGATGCGAAACCACCTTCGTCTTCAGACTCCAGGATTTGAAGGGACTATAGAGTTTTTTCCTGAAGAAGGAAAATACCATAATGACGGCCATCGCGACTGTGGCGTTAATATCTCTCCTGACGAATCCATTCGGACAAACAACATTTGTCCCAAATGCGGAAAGCCACTCACAATCGGAGTGCTTCACCGCGTGTTTGAACTCGCGGACAGGAAGGATGGCAACAAACCGCATAACGCAAAACCTTACAGAAGTCTGGTCCCTTTGAAACATCTCATTGCACATGCATACAACACCTCCCCCACCTCGAAAAAGGCTGATGAGATTTATCTCAGAATGATCAGTTCCATAGGTCCGGAATTCCACACCCTGCTGGATGCAGACCTGGATGATATCCAGAAACATTCTGGCGACCTGATGGCAGAATCGATTCGTCGTGTCCGTTCCGGTGACGTGACGCGCATTCCCGGTTTTGACGGCGAGTTCGGGAAAATTCTGATATTCAATGATACTGAACGAGATGAACTGTTGAGCCAGGATTCATTCCTCAAAGAGATAAAGACAAGGAAGAAGGAAAAGAAAAACATCATCATCGCGATTAAGCCCAGCAGGGAAAAAGAGGAGAAAAACGAACCCGTAGCGGCAGGTCCGGATGAGGCCCAATCAAAAATACTGGACTGTGGCAAGTGGCCTGTCATTGTTTCCGCAGGACCTGGTACTGGAAAAACCTACGTCCTTACTGAAAAAGCAAAAAGACTGACCCATGAAAACAGGAAAGTCTGCGCTGTCACATTCACAAAAAAGGCAGCTCATGAACTGAAAAGCAGGATTGGACATCCTGACCTCTGGGTCGGTACAATCCATTCCATCGCTCTTGATGTTATCAGAAATGTTGAAGGAAACAACATCAGGGTCATCACTCCTGCTGAGAGCATATCCATTCTGAAAAACACACTGGACTCAGACTCTCCTGCTTCTGACTATGACACTATTTCAAGGATCAAGGGAACCACATTGCGGCAGGAAAATCCGAACAATCCCCTTTTCACTTCATACGAATCTTACTTGCAGGAAAACAATCTCATTGACTTCGACGGTATCATCTTAAAGGCAACTTCTCTGCTGGAAAAATCAGAAACCGCAAAGTCTTTTGTCCTGTCAAAATCAGACACGCTCCTTGTTGATGAATTCCAGGATGTAAGCCTCCCCCAATTCCAGTTCATCCGTTCTTTTGCATCACTCATAGACAACAGGCTTTTTGTCATAGGGGATGAAGACCAGGGAATCTATGGATTCAGAGGTGCCCTGAAAAACGCCTTGAGCCTTCTCAAACAGGACATTCCATATTCCTCTTTTTTCAATCTGAAAAATAATTACCGTTCTGCCCCAGTCATCATCCAGGCATCCAACTATCTCATTGCAAACCAGGAAAAGGGAGTGCCTGTCCGATCCACTCCTGGAAAAATCCACCATATCCAACTCTCTTCAGAACAGGAAGAGGCTGTTTTCATTGCCAAAAGGATTTCTGAACTTATTGGCGGACGTGAAATGCGTGATGCACAAGCAGGAAAGCAAAACGGACAATCCTACAGTTTCAACGACATTGCCATACTGTGCAGGAAGCGGATACAGTTCAAGAAGATTTCAGACTGCCTGAAAAAGGAAGGAATCCCCTTCAGATCACGTGGTTCTGGCTTTTTCATGAATCCTTCATGCCAGACACTTTTTTTTATTGCCGAGCTCATCACCCAGCCCGGGAACAACATTGCGAAAGAACAGATTGAAAAGATCGGACTTGTAAAGAACATTGATTTTCTAAAGGACCAAAGCGAGGAATTCAACAAGGATTTCAGGAAACTTTTCCCGCATGTGGAGGAGTTCCTTGAAAAGCAAATCCTTGCAGAAGCGAAGTCATTGCTCGAAGACGATTGCTCAGCAGATGCTTTTCTGGAATCACTGCTTTACAGCCAGGAGAACGAAGTTGAAACCGCTCATTCCGGAACAGGAAGCGAAGCTGTCCGGCTTCTCACGATACATGCGTCCAAAGGGCTGGAGTTCCCTGTCTGTTTCATTCCTGGATGCGACAAGAACCTGATCCCTTCAGAAACAGGAGAACCAGAAGAAGAGCGGCGTATTTTCTATGTGGCAGTGACACGCGCAAGCGAGGAAATCTATCTTTCATCGTCACGATTGCGTATGATCAACGGAAAAAAGCAAATCATGGAAACATCACCATTTATAAAAGATCTTAATACGTCGTTCTCTGAAATTTCTATCATTAAAAGAAGAAAGAAAGACCTACAAATGAACCTGTTCACTTAAGGAGGAAAGAAATGAAATATATTTTTGGACCTGTTGCATCACGGAGACTCGGCATGTCACTGGGGCTGGATATCCTTCCTGCAAAAACATGTTCCATGGATTGTGTCTATTGTGAATGTGGAAAAACGACCCGCAAAACATTGAAAAGAAAATCCCTTGTCAAGACTGAAGAGCTGATGGAAGAACTGAAAACATTCCTCAAACACAACATCAATATCGATTACATCACATTTTCCGGCTCAGGCGAGCCCACGCTCAATCTGGAAATCGGAAAAATGATAACAGAGATCAAAAAGATGACATCCATTCCCGTATGCGTCCTGACTAACAGCATGCTTCTGGATGACGAACAGGTCAGGATGGATATCAAGGCAGCGGATCTGGTTGTCCCTTCCCTTGACGCTGCCAGTGACAGGATGTACAGGAAAATCGACAGGCCTCCTGCAAGAATCAAGGTTGAAAACATCATCACGGCACTGGAAGAATTCAGGAAGACCTATTCAGGACAGATCTGGCTGGAAATCCTGTTTGTGGACGGATTCAATACGAAAGAAAAGGAGGTTCTCCTTCTCAAAGAAGCAGTGGAACGCATTAAGCCCGACCGTCTCCAGCTGAACACTGTGGATAGACCACCACTTTATGACTGGGTGAAACCAGCAAGTCTTGAAACGCTCACACGGATCAAAAACATGATCGGCTACCCTGCCACTGACATTGTCACACGGGAACAAAGCAAAGATATTCCCATATCAAACGCTTCTGAATTTTCCAACACTGCCATCATAAAACTTTTGAAACGGAGGCAAAGCACGTTGGAAGACATCATGAAAACCCTTTCCGTGCCTGAATCCGAGGTAAAAAAAATCATGGACAGCATGGAAAAAGAGAACACTGTCTACAGGCTTGGAATTGACGGCAAGACCTTCTATGCCCTGACAGACAAAAAAATTCCATGAACCTGATTTTTACAAATCCTCTCTATCTTTTCGCAGGCGCTCTTGCGCTCATCCCCCTCATCATCCATCTCATCTATAAGAAACGGATTACAGTCGTACATTTTTCAAGCATCCTCTATATTGAAAAGACGCACCTGCAGAGCGCACGGAAATTCCGCATACGGGAAATCCTGCTGCTGATCGTCCGTATGGCCATCATACTCTGCTTGATCCTTGCCATCTCCCAGCCTGTGCTGAAACTGCAAGGGAAAAACGGGACCTTCTTCGCTGCAGAAAGCAAGAACAAGAAAATCATATTGATCATGGACAATTCCGCAAGCATGGGATATTATGACAATGCAGTCACAGTACTTGAAGAATCAGTGGAAAAGGCTAAAGAGATCCTGAAGATGACTTTTGACACTGGTGATGATATAGCTGTCATCCCTGCGGCAGAAATACAGAACCACATGTATAACGAGGTCCATAGCATTGAAAAGGCAGAAAAGCTTTTGGATGATATTCGCCTTTCCTATTCCTCAGCTTCTGTTGTTGATGCCATAAAACTTGCAGAGGCAGCTTACGACAGGTCCTCAGGAATCAAGGCACGTATTTTTGTCTTCTCTGATTTTCAAAAATCGTCCTTCTCCAACACCTTATACACAAAACCCGAAAACCGGTCATGGGATCTGGTCATGGTAAACATGAACAAGAAGGAATTTTTCAACCTGACAGCAGAAACCGTCCATAAACCGCCCATCTTCTACAATAGCCGTACACCTGTCCGTTTCAAGGTTGATGTGAAAAATTACGGCTCCCTCGCTGGCGAAAGCATCATGGAAGCTTTCATCAATGACAAGAAAGTCTCGCAGCAATCAGTTCCTTCATTGCAGGGACAGTCATCATCACTGGATTTCATTTTCAATCCGGACAAAAGCGACATCCTGTTTGGTCGGATACGAATTGACGGAGACAACCTTCGTGCGGACAATGAGTGTTTCTTTCTGGACAAGGTCTCCGGCAATGTAAAGGTGACAATAGTTGATGACGGATCAAGCTCTTCCTACATCAGGAAAGCCCTTGACTCTTACGAATACAGGTCTGTTGTAGAATACAGAACAGTTCAGTCAGCCCGTTTTGGACGTGACGCACTCGCATCTGATATCATAGTCCTTTCCTCATTCAACAATTTGAATGAATCACAAGTCCAAGTCATCAAGACACATCTGGAAAACGGGAGAGCGTTGCTTATTTCCATGGAAAATGATCTTGATGTCACTGCTTTCAACAGGCTTTTTTTCTCAGGCCAGATTCTTCCTCTAAGAGCATTAAACAAGACACTGAACAGTGGTAACAGCAATCAGGCGTTCAGGATCAAAGACCAGGATTTTACACATCCTCTCATGTCCTTTTTCAAGGATTATGATTTCCTTCCACTCGTCAGGTTCAAAGGATATTTCAAGACAGAAATCAACCTTTCCGATCCAGGCATATCAGTCCTTGCAAAATTTGAGAACGGCTCGCCTGCCTTGCTGGAATATAGGCGTGTCATGGAACGAAACGAATGGGGAAACGTCCTACTTTTCACATCCTCCTTGTCCGGAGAATTGAACAACATCGTTTCCCATGCCAACTTCCCCGTGTTCATCTTCCAAAGCATGAAATATCTTACAAGCACGAGATTTGCAGACTTCGTTCCAGGAAGCCACAGGACTACAGTTTTGAATACGATCAATGCTGGGTCTGAGGCGAAGATTGAGAGATATGATATGTTACGAAAAGCATTTGTATCACATCCTGAAGAGACTCTGGAACTTCCTGGTATCTACAAAGCTGAAGGGAAATATTTTACTGTCAATATGCCTCTTTCCGAATCCGATCTGACGGGAATAGGAAAGGACGGCTTGAAAAAGATCTTTGGTGATGTAGAAACCATAGAAGACAGGATCGATTTGTCAGCACAGATGGCAGTACTGAATGGAGGCATTCCGCTGGCTTTGTTTTTTATCATCCTGACGCTATTGCTTCTCATGGCAGAGATGTTCCTCGCCAACAACCTGCTGGCAACAGCAAAGAAAGCTGGCAAGCAGTAATAAAATTTGAATGAAAAAAACGACACTTATACCTTTCAACCTCAAGGGGCAATTATACAGAAGCCCCATGCCTTTCAGCAAGACGTGGGATTCCAAAGAAAGCATTCTTGACGAGTACAGACAGTTCAACATCAGCATGGTCATTGTCCTTGTTACTTCAGAAGAGATCGAGAGCAAAGCCACAAAAGATATTTTTTTTGAATACCAGAATGCAGGCATGGAAACAGTCCATCTTCCTATTCTTAATTTCAGTACAGCCAACGATCCAGAAAAATTCAGGATGGTCTTGCTGAAAACGATCAAGGCTCTGGAGGACGGAAAGAATGTAGCAGTCCACTGCCATGCTGGAATTGGCAGGACCGGAACGTTTGTGGCATGTCTTGCAAAAAAAATCCTTGGTTTTGACAGCAGGAAAGCCATCAGATGGGTGAAGAAAAACTGTGTCTGCATGGCGGAGACGCAAGCACAGGAAGAGTTCATAAAAAACTGGAAAAGGTAGCAACATAACGATTAAATATCTGGTGACGATCAGGTTAAACGCACATCCTCTCTGACTAAACTGATTGTGTCTTTAAATCCTGTAACCCTTTTTATCTGACGCGGATCAATGAGAAAAGGTTCGACATCTCTTCCAAGTGACTTCATGTCTATTGTAGCACAGAGCTCATCAAGAGCTAATTGAACAGAATGCTCATCAGAATATCCGAACAGCTTCTTTAAATATCCCGGTTCATATCCTGTCATTCCTGCAAGAAATGAGACATCATAGAAATCCCTTCCTTTTTTTCTTTTTCGCTGGAGAATAGTTGCTATTTTCTGTGAGAGCAACATCTTTAAAGGAGTGACATAGATTGTTCCAAAAACATCGAACCTATTGATGGGGAATAGCTCCCGTTCAATAGGATAGTCCTGTGGTTCTGAATCGATCTGAATCAGTATTTTCTCCTCTTTTATAGGACTCATCCCGTTTTCAAATAATATAGATGGAAACCTGATGTAACAATGATATGCCAGCTTGGTCACTTCATTGATTTCCACTTTTAATCCATCCCTGCTTAACTCCTTCCCTATATATGTGGCAAGTTCGGCAAATGCATTCTCTTTTAAACCCCTATTATCCAGATCAATATCTTCAGAAAACCTCCTGTTTCCATGGACAATCCGAAGTGCCGTTCCACCCAAAAAACAGAGTTTTTGTCCATGCTTATGCTGAAAAATATAGGAAAGTATCTTATACTGAAGGTATTCCCTAAGGATGTGACGTTTGAACAACCTCTCATTTTCCGGATATCCAGCAAGAATCCTTGCAAACTCAATCATTTATAAGCCTCCGCAATAACCCCAGCTTCTTTTGATCCATAAAACTAGAAACGGCATTTAAATACCTCTTCCAACGAGAATTTGCAGACATTTTCCTAAATTGCGTTATATCCAGACGTAAATTTTCCAGATCCTGGGAGGTCTGCAAATCTCTTCTCAAATGGACAAGATCAAGTAGAGCTTTTTCAGGAACAGCCATAAGAAACTCATTCCCTGCAGATCCAGTCAAAGTATATCCAAAAAACAGAGCTTCCGAAACATTATGATACCTGAAATTTCCCAATGGAGTCTTAAAATTCATTGTTTTAAGAGTAGATACGGAAGTGGGATGAAAAACAGCCTCTGGAATGAGCCCGTAATGTGACAGTGCCGATTCCATACTAATGTACGAATGGGGATAAAGCCTGTTCGCAATCTGAAAAAAAAGAGATTCATCACTTCCCCTTAGGTTTTCAGCGAAAACATAGGCACCATTGGAAATCTTGATAATATATTTTTTTTCTGACCATTCGTGAAGCCTTCTGAGATCAAAACCAGGAAACCTCATGCGCATATCCTGAAGCCTGATCAAACGGTGTGACCAGAATGTCTGGCGAAAATCTAAATACTTCATTGTTTCTTTTTTATGTGTAAAATAACATAAAAAGGAAACAAAGTCAAGTTAAATATACGTATCTTTCAGCGTATGCGGAATTTATTGAGGCATCCGGGTGTAGACGGAGCCCGCAAAATCATGTGAAGATATAAAACTTAAAGCCGTTTTCCGGGTACAAGATAGTTCCGGACATAATCGGCAATACCGTCTTCCAGACTTGTTATTTTTGAAGTGTAACCCGCTTTCCTCATCTTGTCCATTTCAGCTTTCGTGTAATACTGGTACTGGTCTTTTATGGATTCCGGCATTTCCACATATTCAATATTGACAGGCCTGTCCAAAGCTTTAAACACAGCTTTAGCCAAGCGATTCCAACTCTGCGCTTCACCAGTTCCCACATTGAAAATTCCTGAACTGCGCCTGTTCTCAATAAAAAACAAGGTCATGGCAACCGCATCCTTCACGTATATGAAATCCCGCACTTGCTCGCCGTCCTTATACTCTGGCTTGTAAGACTTGAACAGTTTCACCTTTCCTGTTGCAACAACCTGTTCGTAAGCCTTTTGCACCATACTGCGCATGTCCTTCTTATGGGATTCATTAGGTCCATAGACATTGAAAAATTTCAATCCGACAATCTTGTTCAACAGGCCGTTCTGTCTTGCCCAGATATCAAACATCTGTTTTGAGAATCCATACGGATTGAGTGGCCTCAGATTTTCCAGTTTTGAATCATCATCCAGATATCCGTCATTTCCATCTCCATACGTTGCAGCACTGGAAGCATAAATAAAACGCGTTCCTTTGGAAACGCAGTATTCAGCGAGCGTCTTCGTATATTCAAAATTATTTTTGACAAGATACGACATGTCCATCTGTGTCGTGCTTGAATCAGCTCCCATGTGTATGATAGAATCAATCTTTCCCAGCTTTCCAGAAACAAGAAGATTAAGAAAACCATCCTTTTCCATGTAATCATTAAATTTAAGACCATTGAGATTTTTCCATCGTTCATCAGTACCAAGGCAATCCACAGCCAGAATGTCGGTCTCACCATTGCTGTTCAAGGTTGAAAGAACCACGCTTCCTATGAAACCAGCGGCTCCAGTAATGACGATCATCGTTTCCTCCTCTTCAATCCTTTTTCCAGACCTGCAAGCTCTGCCACAAACTTCTTCCTTGTTCCTGCGGCATAAGGATTCTCGTTTTCAATGGTTTCAAAAAGATCATCAGTTGTGCGTGAAAGCAGGTTAACGAACTCCCTGAGCTTGTCGTACGCTTTTGTACATTCCTTGATTTTGGGAAGCCCCATTCTCTGAAGTGCGCGCGCTATGAAATGAGTGAGCGCCTGCACCTGTGCCATGCGCCTGTCATGTTCAACTGCGGACATAGTCACGACTTTCAGTTTCAGTTTCCTTTGCAGGAACGTGGATGCCTTCTTGCTTTCCCTGGCACTGGAATATTCAGGGCAGATGACTGTAGTCAACCCCTCAATCCCATCCTTGCCGCTTTCTGGTCCGAACAAAGGATGCGTAGCTATCAACCTGTTTTTTTTCAGGTACTTCTTCAGAAGTTTCATGGGTTTCACTTTGACTGACGAGACATCAACCACAACTGAAGATGGATGGAAAAGTTTCGCATTTTTCTTCAAAAAACTTTCAAGGGCATTGACAGGAATCGCAGGGATGATGATATCTGATGCAAGGACACTCTCAAGCGTGTCTCGTGGATACGTGCGGCTGGAGACGCGGATATCGAAATGGGGAGAAAGATGGAGTTCCATAAAACGCCCAAAATTCCCATACCCTATGATACCAACAGTCTTCCGCATCTACTTCTCCGCTTCAGACAAGTTTCTGTATGACGAGTCCGCTATCAATTTTAGGGAAAAAATAAGTTGTTTTCTGAGGTACTGTATCCAAATCCTCTGCAACAGTGATGATATCATTCAAGTCTGTAGGATTCAGGAAGAACACAAGCTGGAATTTCTTGTCTTTGGCCATGGCTTTGATGGCCTCTTCATGGGTTCCCTTCACGTAGGCGATGTTTTTCTGTTTCCGCGTTGTTGAATCTATACCGAGCATCGGATCAAGGATGAGGCTATGCAGCCATGTCACATCAAGCTGTTTCTTGATGCCAGAACTGTCCTTCAGCTCTGCGTGTTCTTTCTCGACCCACTGGGAGACCTTACGTGGATCCTTGGGACTTATGGCATAGTAACGCTTACTTTCAGGATGGTACATCCCGATGACATTGTTATGTTCGCTCTCCCGCATCATTTTTTTCATTTTGTCGAGTTGCGTCTCTTCATCAGCTGAATCATACTGGAAAATGAAGAGATCAAAATAATTGGCCGTGAGCTTCCTCTCCAATTCTGAAATGTTGAATTTTTCAATCCCATACAGAAGACGATGCGTAGGCCAGACCGTTTTTTCCTCATCATTGTAATTCGAAATGGCAGCCATCATGTAACGGTATTCTTCCTTGCACCCGCTTTCCTGGTAGACATCGTAACTGCTTTCTGTACGGTGATGCCCGTCTGCAATATACATTTTCTTTTTTTCCATAATGTTCTGGATGCTTTTGATATCATTCTTGTCAGTAAAACGCCAGATGGAATATGCAACATCATTGACATCAGTGAATTTCAGCATGGGAGTGCTCTTCATGATATACTCAAAACGGCCAGACACCATGCGATGGACATCTGAATAGAGGAAAAAAGGACATTCAATATTCGCTTTGACACTTTTTAGGAGGAGCTTCCTGTCCTGCTTCGGCTCTTCGAAAGTCCTTTCATGCGGCAGGATGCGCTTCTTATATTCCTTAAGATCCACACTTGCAAGTAAAAACACCCGCTTTGTCTCATTCTCAATATCGACCTGCTCGACAACATAGAAAGAATCATTCTTGTCCTTGACCAGGATGCCATCATTAATGATCTTGTCAAAATACGTCTTGGCATTCTTATATTTCTGGTTCGCGTCTCCTGTCGAAAGGGTTACATGAGCCATGTTGTAAGGAGAACGGCTCTGATATTCATCACGTTCCTTGTCGGAAATGATATCATAAGGGGGAATGATCACATCTTCCAGCTTGACCTTATCTGTATTAAAAAAATATCCTTTGAACGGATTGATAAACGCCATAATGCAGTTTCTCCTCAATAAATTAAGTGTTTTTAAATTACAGGTTTTTAAGCAAGAAGTCAATTTTTGATATTTCAAAACAGCTTGATCAAGAACTTGAAAACAGCTTTTATCATCATCTGTTCCATCTTTTTTCTTGGACTTATAACATTTCCCGGCCTTCCTATCGTAAAAAAAAATAAGATTGAAGAAAAGAAATGGTATTGCAAAACATGTCCTGGAAGAAAAGGGACACACCCAAGTGACCAATGCAGGCTCTTATGAAAAATAGGATCTTATACAGCAGGTAGTTCGGGCATCTGGTCAATGTACTTGGCCAGGATTTCTTTCTTGTTGTTCAGATATTCCATGAATTGCAGTCCCACCATATAATATTTCTTGTCATCTGCATATTCCTTACACCAGACCACTTTTGCAGAAATACTGATCGGATCCCTTACCTTGGGTATCGATATGATGACTTTCAGGTTCTTGTCTGGTTCAATCAGGTTGCTTGTAAAAATTCTTGCACCCCCAAGGCTTATATCAACACTTTTCTGGGGAATCCCTATGTCCACATTCATATCATCATTGGTCATCTTTTTAAGGTCCTTGATCTCATACCAAATGACAGAGGACGCCTCAACACGCTTATATTTACGCCTTTCTATTCCCATGAAAATCCTCCATATTTTAGATCAAAAAAAACTGAACACTCATCTGAGAATCCATATTATAACACAAAACGTAGAAAAACAACTATTTTTTCTTCCCCTTTTTCATCTTCAAAATGCGTTCTTTGACAGAAGCGGCATGGGCTGTAAGCCCTTCTGCTTCAGCAAACCTGCTGATAAGTCCTATGTTCAATCTTCCATACTTTGTCGTTGCTGACATCACTGCAGTCGTCCGTATGAAATCATTCACATTGACACCTGAGAAGAAACGTGACGTCCCACCTGTTGGCAATGTATGGCTTGGGCCTGCAAAATAATCGCCATACGCGACAGGTGTTTGTGCACCTGCAAAGATGGCTCCTGCATTCCTGATTTTTTTCACAATGGCAGACGTATTCTTGACCATAATCTGGAGATGTTCAGGTCCGAACTCGTTGATGATGTCAATAGCGTCCTGGTCATCCTTCACCAGCACAATAAGACTATAGAGTGACAGGTCTTCCTTGATCTTGTCAGAACGGGAAAGGCTTTTCACCCTGTGCTGCAAAGCCATAACAACCTGCATGGCATAGGTCTTTGATTTTGAAAGCAACACGGCTGAACCAGGATAATGCTCTGCCTGAGCCATGAGATCAAGAGCCGTAAAATCCGGAGAAGCGGATTCATCAGCATAGATGAGGACTTCACTCGGACCTGCAATCATATCAATATCAACATGACCATAAAGCTCCCGTTTGGCCAAAGCCACAAACAGGTTGCCTGGTCCAGCAATCTTATCAACTTTGGGAATCGTTTTTGTACCAAGGGCCATGGCAGCAACTCCATGCACACCTCCTATACGGAATACGTCATCCACACCACAAATTTTGGCTGCTGCAAGCACAGTCTCATTCACTTTCCCATTTTTGTCACATGGTGTAGCAAGACAGACATAAGGGACACCGGCGCATCGAGCAGGAAGCACATTCATCAGAACCGAAGAAGGATATGTTGCAGTGCCTCCAGGAACATAAACACCCGCACGTTCCATAGGATGGACCTGCAATCTGATATCCATACCTTCTGACCTGACAACCTTGTTGAACGAATACTTGATGGCATTCTGATATGTTTCAATATTCCTTTTTGCTTTTTCCATAGCCTTGATTAAAAGCTTATCCGTGGATGAATAGGCCTTATCAATATCTTTTTTGGAGACTTTTATTTGATCCAAATCAAGCTTCCAACCGTCTAGTTTTTCCACGTATTTCAGAAGGGCATTGTCACCTTTCGCTTTGACATCAGCAATGATGATACGGACGACCTCTATCGGAGAGAGGGCCTTTCCAAAAACCTTACGCGTAAGCGCAGAAGAGGATTTTGTCACAAGCCCCTCGTTGATGGAAAGCTTGTTTCGGAGTTTCCTGATTTCATCTTTTTGTGATGATGTAATGATTCTGATCATCATTCCTTCCTTTATAAAAAAATCTCTACCTTATGTCTTCCTGTTGATGTTGCAGGCAGGGCGATTCCTGTCTTCTTTTTCCCATCAATTTTGATTGATGTTACCTTGGCTCCCCTGCCACTGACAAAAATATCCAAGACCGCATTCCTGTACTGCAGGTTTAAAAGTGAAACTTCTTCCAACGACTTTGGCAAAACCGGATTGAAACTGATTCCTTCGGGATGAAAACGGAGACCGAAGAGTCCGTTGAAAACCATACGTATGAAGGCTGTTGCGCTCCAAGTCTGTCTTCTACATGAATCCCATTCACGGATGACTGACTTCTCATATCCATGCGATTCTTTTCTACCAGATTTGACAGAAGGTGAAAAAGCGCCATCCTCCTGTATTCCTCCATATATCTCCCCTGTATCAGGATGATAGATTTCTGTAAACTGGACATCACGGACAGCATGGTTTGCAAGAGTGAAAAGTTCTTTTGAAAAAAGTTCAGTCTTTCCATAACGTGCGCATGCATCTGCCCAAAAACCCTGACCATGAGGCCAGACAGTACCCGAATGCCTTCCGTAGTGGTCCGGATTTTTCCTATATCTCTCAAACGCAGGCCAGACACAAGGAATACCGGATTCTGTGATGTGCTGTTTTTTAAAAACGCTCTCCCGCTGTTTCTGGTCAGCAATTTCAAAAAGAATGACAAAAGAATGCCCCAGCCCTTCCTGATTGTCGCAACAACCAAGCTTGTCTGCAAGATACCTATAGGTCCCTTGCTTTTCCAGCCAGAAATTCTTATTGACCGCTTTTTTCAATGCCTCGGATTTCTTTCGCCATCCGCCACCGTGCTCCCACCCAAGCCTTTTCTCCATCTGCATCATGATGGCATAAGCATTTGCATAAAGGGCATTCGTTGAGAGAGCCATGATCGGAATACCAATGCCTTTCTGAGCTTTCAATTTCTGATTCGCATCAACCCAGTCCTCAATTCCACTTGAATGGTTTTTTGTTTTCGCATAGACATCAGGATAAGCTGAAACCCCATCACCATAGCAGGCAGGGCCACGGAAAAGTCCGGTTTTTTCATCCCGTTCGGTTTTTTCAAAATATTCAAGGCTATTCCTGGAAATCTCAAAAGCGGACTTGAGAAACTCCACGTCCCCGGTCATGAGGTAATAATTCCATGCTCCTGTCACCCAGATGATGGCATCCCAATACTGCCCACCAATCCTGATAACATTAGACTTATCTTTGATGATCACCGACAGAAGCGTATTTTTAGCTGTTTTAGGAGAAAGGAGAGCTGCACCATTCCAGACATTGATGGCAGCATCACGGGTCCAAGGAGTGTCATAATCAAGACCAGCCATGATACAAGGAACAGAATGTCGCAGGAGACCGCCCTTAAAAGGCATTATATTGCCGGTAAAATCCGCCAGAGCGATCCTGAAAGCCTTGTCCAAAACAAGGTCATCTGTTTTTAATGATGGCAAAAATAAATCCAAAGGAATCTCCCTAAAAGAATAGAAGAATATACTAATTTCATATTTGCTTTTCCAAAAAATTCCACTTAAAATAAAAGACAAACAATAGTATTCCTAAAACTATCATTAATAGGGAGGTGATTCTATGTTAGGTTTGAAAGGCTTCTGGGTACCACTCGGTTACATTCTTACCATCCTCAGTGCTGTTCTTTGTCTTGTCTATGGAATAATCATGTGGAACAAGGAAGGCACAGTTGCCAAGAAAGAAAATGAAGAAGAGAAAACATGGCAGCATGACGAGGTTGAACTCGAAAAAAAACTGTAAAAATCGGAGGTTCTTGTGGACAGTATATTTATTCCTTTGGTAGTTGTTATCTACCTGTTGATTACCGCAATTCTCGGAATCTATTCCTGGTGGAAGACAAAATCGACATCTGACTATCTTCTCGCTGGCAGGAACAGCCATCCTTTTATCATGGCGATTTCTTATGGAGCGACATTCATCAGCACTTCAGCCATTGTAGGCTTTGGCGGTGCTGCTGCGGTTTATGGAATGGGAATCCTCTGGCTTACATTTTTCAACATCTTCGTAGGTATTTTCATTGCCTTTGTATTTTTTGGGAAAAAAACACGGCGTATGGGTTTGAACCTGAATTCCCACACTTTCCCTGAGTTTGTGGGACAGCGCTACCAGTCAAAAGGCATCCAAGGCCTTTCTGCTGCAATCATCCTCATCGGCATGCCCCTTTATGCGGCTGTCGTTCTTATGGGTGGAGCCCATTTCATAGCACAAGTATTTAAAATCACCTATGAAACTTCCCTCTTTTTCCTGACTGCCATTGTTGCAGTCTATGTCATCATGGGTGGATTGAAAGGAGTCATGCTCACAGACGCCTTCCAAGGCGTCATCATGTTTCTTGCTATGTCCATCCTGGTTGTGGTAGCCTATGTCAAGCTTGGCGGTATCATCCAGGCGCATGAATCCCTTACATCCATTCAGGACATAGCAGTCAAGATGTTCGGAGCAAAAGGACATACTGGTTGGACGTCTTTTCCAGCATTTGGTTCTGATTTCTGGTGGGTTCTTGTTTCCACACTTGTGCTTGGTGTAGGGATCGGTGTCCTTGCCCAGCCTCAACTGATTGTCAGATTCATGACTGTCAAATCAAACATGGACATTAACCGCGCTGTTGCGGTAGGAGGCATCTTCATACTTTTAATGACTGGTGTAGCTTTCACTGTTGGAGCTCTCAGCAATGTCTATTTTCTGAACCATCCGGATTTCAAATCAGTGGCCCTCATCGCGGCACAGAAAAATGTGGAAAAAATTATCCCTCTTTTCATAGATTCTGCAATGCCAAAATGGTTTACAGCCCTCTTCATGGTCACACTCCTTTCCGCAGCCATGTCAACGATGAGTTCTCAGTTCCATACCATGGGTTCTGCAATCGGACGCGACCTTTATGAAAAAACATTGAACGGAAAAGGAAACACTGTCATGGTCACTCGCATTGGCATACTGATTATGATCGTTGTAAGCCTTCTGATTGCATGGGGCTTGCCGATTTTCTACAAGGAAAGCCTTGCCATCATTGCACGAGGCACTTCCATTTTCTTTGGTCTCTGCGCAGCAGCTTTCCTGCCCATGTATGTCACTGGACTTTACTCCAAAAACGCTACAAAACTCGGTGCCTATAGCGGATTGATTGTAGGATTTGTAGTAAGCCTTTTCTACCTGCTTTTCATACACACGGCAGAATCAAAACCTTTCATGATCTGCCAGACCCTGTTTGGAAAGCCTTCTCTGGTTGATGGGACAAAATGGGCTGTCGTTGATCCGATCGTGATTGCCTTGCCACTGGCTTTCCTTGCCACTTGGATAGGAAACATGTTTGGAAAAAAACTTCCAGAAAAACATATCAACACTTCTTTCGAAGGCGTTTAATAGACTAAAAACAGCAGGCGTAGGCGTGAACCATGATTCACACCTACGCCTTTTTTATCAATTTCTGACAGTTTGACTTTTCTTCTGATACTGTATATTTATACAGTATGCTTGCAAACCTTAGAGTACATACAGAATATTCACTTTTAGAATCTTCCTTGCGTCTGGAAGATTATGTCAGGAAAGCCGTTGAATCAGGGTTTTCCGCCTTAGCCATCACAGATTCAAACAACACGTATGGAGCTATAAAATTCCATGATCTCTGTATCAAGAAGGGCATAAAACCTATCATTGGAGTTACCCTTTATACGGAAAAAAAGGAACCAATAGTCCTTCTTGCAAAAGACCAGACCGGGTATTACCAATTATGCTCTCTGATCACAAGAAAAAACTCTGATCCTTCCCATTTCAACCTCATGCAATCCATCATTGCCAATGTTGATTCCTGTTTTATCATTACAGCTTCTGTGGGTGTTGCGCGGTTTCTCAGACCGTTTTTTCATTCGTCCCTATTCCTGCAGGTGGATGTTTCCCAACAACATTATGAAGAGGATGTTTTCAGGGCTCGTGCCGAAGGAATCCCTTTTATTCCTGTGTGGGTTGCACGGTATTCGGAAGCTGAGGATTTTGAAACATTGAAAGTCCTTTGTTCCATAAAATTGAACAGGTCTATCTGGGAATGTGAAAGTGATGTTGAACAGTTCAAGAACGCCAGGTTTCCAACGCTAAGGGAATTCAGGGAAAAAACAGAAAAATGGCCTGAAGCCGAGAGGTCCATCCATTGCATAGTGGAACAGTGCAACGTGACGTTTAGATATGATACAATAGAGCTCCCTTCAAAACCTTACGTCAAAAAACCTTCCGTATCAAACACTTCGTTCAGACATCTTGTATCACTGTGTTTCCGGTCATTGAACAGGAAATTCGCTTTTCCTGCCGCTGAATACAAAGAAAGACTGAACAAGGAACTTCATGTCATAAAAAGACTCGGTCTGGAAGAATATTTTCTCATCGTCGATGGGATTACAAGGTTTGCACGTATGAAAAAAATCTTCTATACAGGCAGAGGGTCTGCTGCTAATTCACTCGTCTGTTTCCTTCTGGAAATAACCCTGGTGGATCCTGTGAGGAACAATCTTTTTTTTGAACGCTTCCTTCATCTTAAAAGAAAGGGGCTTCCTGATATAGACATGGATTTTCCATGGGACCGCAGAGATGAAGTGATCCGCCATATATATGACACTTATACGACTGAACGAACCGCATTGATAGGAACTCATGTGCGGTTCAACCTGCGTTCTGCCATACGTGAGACCGCAAGAGTTTTCGGCATTTCCCAGGCAGACATTTCTCTTATTACAAAAAGGATTCCCTGGCATGTCCGCATACGCCCATTCTATTCCCTTCTCGAAGAGAGACCTGAATTCAAAGACCTGCAGATGGACGGGCAAATGCTACTCCTTTGGCGGAGGATTTTTACGCGCGCTGAAAAGATAGCAGGACTTGTCCGCCATATTTCAATTCATCCTGGCGGGATGGTCATTGCACCTCGGTCACTTTCTCATTTCACAGGGCTTGATTTGACTCCTGCAGGTTATATGGTCACACAGCTTGACATGTATGATATTGAGAAACTTGGTCTCATGAAAATGGATATCCTTGGACAGAGGTCTCTTGCTGTAATCGGTTCTGTCGTCCAGTCCCTACGTCTTGAAATGAAGATAACGGATGATCTTTCCTGTTATCAGGACGAGAAAACTGTTTCATGCATCAGTAAAGGGGAGAGCATAGGATGTTTTTATATTGAATCCCCTGCCATGAGACAGTTGCTTAAGAAACTCCGTGTGCGGACATTCGCTGATCTTACAGCTGCCAGTTCAGTGATACGGCCAGGAGTGGCAGAGAGTGGTATGATGCAGAAATATATCGAATATACGAGACATCCAGAACGCGTGAGATATCTTTGTCCTGAACTCAAGGATGTTTTGTCTGAAACATTCGGCATTATGATTTACCAGGAGGATGTGCTGCGTGTATCAACAGAGATTGCTGGTCTTCCCCCAGAAGAGGCGGACATCCTCAGGAAAGCGATGAGTGGAAAAGGCCGTTCACATGAAGCCATCAGAAACCTTGGTGTGAAGTTCAGGGAAGGTTGCAGGAACAGGAACATGGATGAAAGTGTGGTGCAAAAACTTTGGGAGCAGACAGAAAGTTTTGCTGGATATGCTTTTTGCAAGGCTCATTCCGCATCGTTCGCACGGCTCTCTTTTATGACAGCCTATTTGAAGACCCATCATCCAGGACCTTTTATGGCATCCGTGATTTCAAACAGGGGTGGTTTTTATCCGTCTTATCTTTATGTTGAAGAAGCGAGAAGGCTTGGTTTGAAAATCTTGCCACCTGACGTGAATTTCGCTGGGCTCGATTTTCAGGGCGACAGGACGTCGATACGTGCAGGTTTTTCTTTCATCAAGGGATTGCGGCAGGCAACCATGGAAAAAATCTTACACGAGCGGGAGAGCGGACCTTTTCAGCATCTTGCGGAATTTTTGGAACGATGCGAAATCACTGTTTCAGAGCTTGATATACTTGCAGGGTCCGGAGCTTTGGATGGTTTTGGTCTGAACAGAAGGCAGGTTTTGAATGTGGGAAGATATATGATAAAAGGCGGAAAGAACAAGGGACCCTTGCTTTTTTTAAAAGAAAAGAAAGCGTCAATCCCCCAGTTGCCGGATTTAAACATAAGAGAGAAGGTCTTCTCTGAACTTCAGACTATGGGAATGGGGATAACCGCATCTCCTGCTGTGTTATTGAATAGGAGGAAGGGCGATATTGATTCAAGGAAACTGAATGAGCATAACGGCCACGTTGTAAGCCTTCCTGGTGTGCGGATTTTTACAAAACCCGTATTGGGAAAAAACAGTACTGACCTTATGGAGTTTGTCTCTTTCATGGATGAATATGGCACGTTTGAAGGATTTCTGGCTGCAAATAAATATGCGAAATGCATTTCAATTTTCCAGAAAGAACATTTTGTAAGTATCCGGGGACGTATCCGGGAGGATTATGACACGTTTACGATTGATATAGAATCCTGTAAGGTCTGATTCTTTTTTGAAACATAACGCTTACATGTTTTCGCCTGTTCATTGAAAACGGCGCAGAAACAGGATATCCTATTCTGGCTATTGAAGTCGTAGGAGAAACTTTTTTATTTGTCATTTTGGTTTGTCACTGATATTATCTAATCTAACTAAACGGTGAACCTCTTGGTTTTGTCTAACTGAGTATTTTTCACTTCTTTTTGAGTTTCAAGCTGTTGAGGTAATATTATGATCAAAACAAGCATTAGGGATATGAGCATTAGCCTTAAACTATTCCTTATTGTTCTTCTTGGAGCCCTGCCACTTTTTATAGTCATCCTCTTTTACATTAGACCTTTGTTTGAAAATAAGATGATGGATCAGAAGAAAGCGGAATTGACCCATCTTGTCGAGTCAGCATATAGTCTCCTCGAAATGTATGACCAGAAGATTCAATCTGGCACCCTCAACAAAGAGGAAGCCCAAACACTGGCTAAAGATCAGATCAGTAAGATGAAATATGATGGGGCCAACTACTTTTGGATCAACGATTTTGAACCGAAAATGATCATGCACCCTAATTATTCCGAGAAGGATAAACCTGAATGGTATGCAGAGAATGGGCTTGCTGATTATAAGGATAGCAAGGGCAAGAAGCTCTTTGTCGCATTTGTTGATGTCTGTCAAAAATCAGGTTTTGGCTATGTGGATTATCTTTGGACCAAGCCTGGAAAATCCAAAGAAATCTATTTCCCAAAACTTTCCTATGTGAAATCGTTCGAATCATGGGGCTGGATTATCGGTTCAGGTGTTTATGTGGATGACGTGAAAATCGCAGCATCAAAAATTGTTAACAGGTTTTCTTTGATTTTTATAATCCTTATTCTTTTTGCGATCGTCCTCATCTCCTTCTATGCCCGAAATCTTAATAAAGGTTTAGCGCAAACCATGAAGGTGGCAAAATCTTTGGCTGACGGGGATTTGACAAGACAAGTTAAAATCACCTCTATGGATGAGTTGGGCTTGATGATGGAATCTTTGAATACTGCCATGAACAGTTTACGAGCCATTATTTCCAATATCCTTAGTTCCGCTTCCAAACTTTCAGTGATTAGCGGAACAATTCTCAAAAGCTCCAATTCCCAGAAACTTGGGATGCAGAATCAAGCCGATATGATACAGAACACGAACGCTTCGATGGAAGAGGTTTCTGCAAGCATTCAGCAGATTTCAGAGAAGACTGTTGTACAAGCGAAAGCTGTGGATACTATAGGGAAAACCATGCAGGATGTCCTGGATTCTATCGCCTCTGTTGCTGAATTATCTAAAAGCGTTGAGAATTCCTCATTGAATACCCAGACGCATTTTGCCGGGATAACGGACTCCTACTCGGAATCCTTGGCTGCTATCCATAATATTGAGTTGAGTGCCGTAAAAATAAACAGTATCATTGATGTCATCAAAGATATTGCAGATCAGACCAACCTTCTGGCTTTGAATGCCTCCATTGAGGCTGCAAGGGCAGGAGAGGCGGGGCGTGGATTTTCGGTTGTAGCCAAGGAGATATCAAAACTATCTGATAAGAGCATTCTGGCAACCAGAGAAATTGAGGCACTAGTCAACGAGACTGCCAAGAATGTTTCCATTGGATCAGAGAAGGTAAACGCTATTGACGAACAATTGAAAAGCATCATTTCAATTGTTGATAGGAATTTGGATGCCAGCAGAAAAATGACAGAAGCGACAAAATCCCAATTGGAAAGCAGTGGAATGATACGTGAAAATGTCTCCCAATTGGCTTCCATGGCTCAGGATATAGCCGCAACAGCAGAGGAACAATCAGCTGCCATTTCATCAATTTCGAAAACCATGGAGTCCATCGATTTGAATACAGCCAAGGTGGTTGAAGAGTCTTCTTCCAATGCAGAGGAAGCCAAGAATCTTGAATTGAGTGCGGATGAGTTGAATTCATTGGTCAAGAATTTTAAGATATAGGTTCTCATCCCTTCTCTTATCAGGCTCGATGCTTACGGAACTAAAGAAAAAAAATTTGATTTTTTATTTCTTGTATTGTATCATATCGTATGAAAAGAAAAATATTACAATTCAGTTTTATTGGAATTTTGTTTAACTTGTCTTTCTTGTTTGCTTCCCCCTATATTTTAAACATGCCGACGGCTGAAATTGAAAATGGGATAGGAGGCAATTTATCTTTAACACGGTTTGAATTGCATTACAAGTCTTTTGTCATGTTAGATACCGTGCCTCTTGCGGATGCCTTGCTTTTTCTCAACGGCGGCCTTCGATTTGGATATCAGTTTGATAAAATTTCTATAGCTTGTGGGTTTCGATATTTTAACTTCCTCGGTGATTCAATCGTTAAAAACATTTTACAGGAAAAAATGGATAAGAAAGCGAAAGACGCTGGATCAGAACCGACCACAATCAATGACTTACACATACAGGTATCAGGTTATAAAATCATACCTTCTGTTTCCTATAAGATTACAGACAAGCTAAAAAGCCATTTATCATTTGTTTATTCTAATATGGTGGATGATGAATCTGTTTATCAAGTGTTCACAGGTGGTGAATGGAATTTCTTTGGTCATTTTCATTTACTGGGAGAATTTTATTTTTCTTTAAATAAGAAGACTACAGACAACAACGATTCTTATCTCTATAATTTGATGTCTGATCATTTTGGTGGTGGTTTAGGTGTAAAATACAGAACAGGACATTGGGGTCTAATATTGGGATTTACGTATCCTGGTTTTGATATAAAAATCAACAGTGAAATTGAATACAAGTCATTGGTTTTACCCTTTTTCAATATCGGCTTTTATTTTTAGGAGGGAAAATGCGCTTCCCCTTTCTTTTAATTCTTTTTTTAATGGCTTTTTTTACAGCAGCATGCAAGATTTCCCTTGATGTGACAACCCCTGGTTCTGATTTTGATGTGCCTGCCAATACGGCAAACGGAATGGACTCCTGGGCTGAAATCAGAATCAATCTCCCTGATAGCGTCAAAAACTCTGACGATACTGTAACTTTGCGTACGTTCTTGTATTCCTATTATCTGACTAATTTGTCATCAAGCTATCCAATGTCTAATAGCGATTTTGTATTAAGTTCTGTAGGCGAAGCAGAAGAGACGCCGCAATTCTATCTTGATTCAGGAGTGGGGGGGACTAAGCCTCTTTTTTTAAGAGGGGTCTATGCTGAAAACATTGATTTTCATTATCTTTTGAAATCAGTCGATATTGGTATTGGTCAATCAATTAAAACTAATAATGTTCCACTTTCTACCAGTATGCTACAATCGATTATAAAACAAGGATATTTCTATATTGATAGCAAAATATCCGT
>DYKD01000034.1:29005-31474 GCA_020722765.1 Brevinema andersonii
GGCTGATAAAGACACTGGCTCTTTTTTATTTTTAGAAAATATTTTGTGAAAAAAGATATCAGTTACTTAAACAACCAAAATAAACCGAATTTTCAAAAAATCCTTTTCACCTTCGGTTCTTAATATCAATATAGAAAATCCGCATGGGAATTCTTTTAAACTTACTAACGGACAGTCTTCATTCATGGCAACCAACATTGGCACGTATCTGATCCATATCAAAGCTTCTGGGGATATTCCCGGAAAAGGCCGTTTTGTCCGTCAACTGACACGTCAGGTCACGGTTCCCGATCCTGAAGATGAAAGTTATCAAGATTGACCCAACCAGCTTTTACATATTATCATAACTTCAGAGTTTTCAAACAAACAATACAAGGATGTCATCATCAAACTTGAAAATCTCAAGGGATATATCAATGAAGCGAATCTTTGGATCACTGTCGCTTCAAAAAGAATCAAATAAAATATTTTTGGTTTTCCATTTTTTCTTTTGTACCCTATAACTATGGGAAAAATCAACAGGAATGTACAGCCTGTAAAGCTGTTCTGTGGAATCATCGCCTCTGATATGAAACTGATGGAAAAAGCCATCAACATCATGGAGAAGCGTTTCAGCAAGACAGACTGCAGGTCTAAACTCATGGATTTCGACAAGACCCGCTATTATGTCGAGGAGATGGGAGAAGGACTCAAGAAATATTTTGTTTCCTTCACAAAGCTCATCCGAATGGAACAGATGCCTGATATAAAAATTTTTACAAATCATCTGGAAGAAAAACTTTCCAGGAACAAAAACAAACGTGATATCAATCTTGACCCTGGATACATGACTCTTGCCAATGTGACACTTGCTACAACAAAACCATTCCAGCACAGGGTCTATATAGGAAAAGGAATTTATCTGGAAAACACCTTGCGATTCAGGAACAAGCAGTATACGGATTGGGAATGGACGTTTCCAGACCATCGCACTGAGGAATACAAGTCCTGGTTCATGGAAATGCGTAAGATTTACAGGGCTCAGCTTGATAAGGCAAAACCCAAAAAGAGGGATCATGTCTGACACACAGGCATTATTGACACCTGATGACTATCTGGGAGAAAAAAAGCCCGTCCTTCCTGAAACATTCTTCCTTTTTTTTCACGATTCCCAGGTTTTAAAAGATATACAGGGACTCTCCAAACCACTACGTGCAAAAGGAATCCCTGGAGTTTATCATGTTTATAAGGGGATGGGGTTCAGGAAAATGCTGATGGGAGCGGACATGTCAGCTTTTCTGCTTGAGCTGCTTGCAGCATGCGGAGTGAAAAAAACCTATTTTTTTGGTACAGCCTGCCTGTTGGATGATATGGCGGACGGTTCTTCCCTACATATCATAGATATGGCGATAAGAGAAGAAGGCGTCTCAACACATTATGGGGCAGAAGACAGGATCATCGCCCCTCAAAAAAGCCTGAATTGTGAGATACACCTTCTTTCTGAAAAGCTTGACATCAAGGTTGAACAGGCAATCAGCGTGAGCACTGCAGGAGTGTTCAGGGAGACTGAAGAGAAAGTAGTGCAGTGGAAAAAGGAAGGCGCAACATTGATAGATATGGAAGCTTCAGCCATGTTTGCTGTTGCCAATTTTTTGGATATTGCAATAGGTTATGTTACAAGTATCAGCGATAGGATCAGTGAAGGGAAATGGAAGCGTATGGATATGGATTTTCAGAACGAGAAGAAGCTTTTAAAAGCGATGATAGGGTATTAGGAGGAAATCAAAAAAACACGTTATTTTGTCTTTATCCTTAGCTTTTTTGCTAATTCCAATAGTTTTTTATCTTTTGATAAAAACACCCCGTCATTTCTACGTGTGGTAATCAAATATAAAAAGTCATATACTGTATGGGCATATTTGATTGATTCACCTAAAGCTTCTTTCCATAATTCCTTAGTTGATACAAATTGGTCTATAAGCATGTTTGAATCTTCTGCTAAAGTAACACATTGGTCATGTGAAAATCCAGCCAGTTTATTATATTTCCAGGCAGTATTTGCAATTTCGGAAATATAAATATCCGGTGCTATAACTAAATCAGCAGACTCTATGATATTTTTATGATTGACAGAGTCATTTTTCATCAATATCATATCAATTGCAGCAGAGGCATCAACAACAACAATCATCTGTTTCGGTCCGCTCTAACCATAGATATTGTATCGATTTTGGCTGTTTTGGGATACGACTTCTGTTTGAGAGAAGAAAGAAGCGCTTTTCTTCTGGACTTATTGCTGGTTTTAAGTCCAAGTCTTTCTTGGAGTAAGACAACGGTTTGCTGTGCAAGGCTCCTTTTTTCTTTAGCAGCCATCATGCTTAAATCTTGATAAATCTCTTCTGGTAAGTCTCTTACCTGTAAAATAGGCATAACGGTTCTCCTTGCATGTAATATACATGCAAAATGCATGCAAGTCAAGTATCTTTTTTC
>DYKD01000035.1 GCA_020722765.1 Brevinema andersonii
GCGTTCCCAATCGAAAAATGTCATTTTTAAATAAAAGGATTCTTTATTGCTGGAAGATTTGACTTCCGTGCTAAAAAACGCTATACTATCAAATAGAGTTGACATCATTCAAGGAATAGCTATGCATATCAATCATTCAAAAGCGACCATTTTCAGAAAGGATCTCGAAGCCGTTTTGGAAACCATGTTGACAGACCGGTTCGGACCTTCAAAAGAACGTCATGTACGTGAATTTGAAAAGGAACTGCTTACTACACTGAATCTGGAAAACGGAGTCGTACTCAATTCAGGGACTGCTGCCATGCACATGGCACTGATCGCTCTGGGTCTTCAAGCTGGTGATGAAATCATTATCCCAACCTATGCTGAACCTTCCATCCTCCACGCAGCAAATTATGTGGGAGCTGTCCCCATTCTTGCAGACATCAACCATAATAATTTCACTTTAAGTCTGGAAGAGACAAAAAAACGCATCAATGAGAAAACAAAAGCCATTTACATCCCTCATCTTTTCGGTTTCCCTGCAGATATAACCAAATTCCAAGAACTGAACATTCCTATCATTGAGGACATAACAGATGCACTTGGCGGAGAGTTCAAAGGACAAAAGACAGGACAAAGCGGAACTTTAGCTGTAGCCTCATTCTCAGACGAGAAGATGATCACAACAGGACAAGGTGGGGCTGTCTTCTCCTCCAACAAAAAAATGATAGCAGACATCAAACATCTCCTGAATTACAAGGAGATGGACGCTTATTCCATCAAATACAATTATAAGCTGAGCGACCTTCTTGCTGCTTTAGGAATCAACCAGCTCAAATTCCTGGACAAGTTCATCGAAAAGAGACAGGTTCTTGCCAATGAATATGACAAGCATTTCACAAAAAACGGGATCGAATACTTCACTCTTGTCGTAGACAGATACAACACTTACTTCAGATATATCATCACTTTGAAAGGGAATCTGCAGAAGACCATCCAATACTTGAAAAAACACAAGGTTGACGCTGAAGAGCCGATCAAGATTCCCCTGCACAGATTATTATCAGCTGATGCCAGCCTTTTCCCGAATACTGAAATGGTCTGGCACAGAAGTCTCTCACTTCCCATCTATCCGACCATGAAAAAAAGCGATGTCGAGAAAGTGGCAGGATTAGTCTGTAAATCCCTGTTTTAAAATTTGCCATTATATGGACATATTGTTATATTTCAGATGAAGTAAGGAATACAGGAGAATCAAAATGAAAACGATAGAAGGCCAATGGAACGGTGAAGGTCTCAAGTTCTGCATCATAGCAAGCAGATTCAACAATCTCATCACTTCAAATCTGGTGAATGGCGCAGAAGACACTCTTAAACGCCATAATGTAAAAGATGAACATATAACGCTCATCAAGGTCCCTGGCGCCTTTGAAATCCCCTTCACTGCAAAAAAAATACTTGACAGCAAACAATATTCTGCGGTCATCTGTCTGGGAGCTGTCATACGCGGGGAGACTCCCCACTTCAACTACGTTGCTAATGAAGTATCCAAAGGGATAGGACAACTCTCCATGACTTATCCAACACCCATTGTCTTCGGGATTATCACCGCAGATACATTCGACCAGGCTTTTGACAGGGCTGGCGGAAAAGCAGGTAACAAAGGCGCTGATGCAGCAATGACCGCATTGGAAATGGCAAGCCTTATACAAAAACTCTAAGATGAGTTCTGTCAACAGACATCAGGCACGCATTTTAGCTGTCCAAGGGCTATACCAGTTCAACCTGCTGAAACTTCCAAAAGACAAGATCAAGAACTTCGCATTGGACACTGATACGGTCATCAACAACGAGACACGCCAGTATGCGGAAGAGTTGATTGATGGCACAATGGAAAACCTGACAAAAGTGGAAGAGATCATTGGTGACCATTTAGATACTGGAAAAGTAGAAGACATAAAAATCATAGATAGGTCCATCCTCCAAATGTCCGTACATTGCCTCATGGCATGCAAGGACATTCCCACAAAAGTGACCATCAATGAAGCAGTCATCCTATCAAAGGAATTTGGAAGCAGAAATTCATTCAAGTTCATCAACGGGATCATGGATGCCATCAACAAGACCCTCCAATAAATTCACACTCAGGGAAAACCTCATCCTTGCAGCTACGCTCCTGGGTTTCATCATTCTTGTCATACTCATCCCCTTCCTCATCCATAATCCACCGGAACTGAAACCTGTCAAAACCGTCAAAAAGACAGGAAGCGCCATTGAATATCTTGAAAATGTCTATTCCAGGGACAACAAGTACACTTTTGTGGTATACGCCACATCGTCTTCCCTTTTCGCGGAATTTCTCCAGCTCTATGCCAATGGCTACCTTGAAAAAGCCGCTGAAAAAATGCGCTCACTCATAAAAAATGAGGAAGACAGCAGGATGCTCTCTTCTTGCTACAACAATCTCGGCAACATCTATGATGACATGTCTGAATTCAAGAGAGCCCGTGCCTATTTCGATGAAGCGCTGTCCGTAGACAAAAAAAACGCCTATATCTGGTTCAATAAAGCCATTGTGGAATACCATGATGGAGATATCCAGATGGCTTTGGAAAGTTTCCAGAAATCATTGCAACTCAAAAATGGTTTTGATAAGGCCTTGATGAACATAGGGAACATATCCTATGAACTGAAAGACTTTGACAATGCTTATGCCAGTTTTAAAAAAATCCCTAAAAATTCTCCTCTTTATAGACAAGCAAGATACAACATAGCCATGGTACTAGATACGACAGATCCAGAAGGCAATTCGAAAAACGTCGCTGATATATTGAGAAATCTGCTCTCTCGAAAGGATGAAATTTCATTCCTGTCATCCCTCCATCTCGGAAACATCTACTTTTCAAAGGGAGATTCTTATCAAGCCAGGGAATACTATGATATGGCAAACACCCTGAACAAGGATAACTTCATAGCGCATTATAATCTGGCTCTTTTGGAAAAACAGCAAAAGAACTACGATAAAGCCATTGAACATTTCCAGATGGCCATCCAGAACCGAAAAAATTTCAATCCTGCCGTCCGCCAGCTTGGTGAACTCTATTACATCAAATCGGATGTAAAAAAAGGGTTGATGACTTTGGAAGAATATGCCCTTTCCACGAATGACATATCCATGCAAACAGCTTTGGCTGACCTGTATTACGAAAGTGGACCAGAGCAATATGCGGCAGCATTTGAACTATACTTCCAAATCATGGAAAAAAGTGCAGGAGCGGAAAAGAAAGTCGCCTTGATGAATGCAGGAAACATCTTCTTTCATTACACGAATTATCCACGAGCAACAGCCTACTACCAGGAAGCTCTCCTCATTGATCCTGAAGATGACAACATCTTTTATAATCTCGGAACTGTAAATGTCCTGATGAAGGATTATAATGAAGCCCTGATAAATTTCCAGAAATCCCTTACACTGAACCCTCGCAATGACAAAGCTGCTATGGCCTTAGTCCTTCTTTATGACAGACTCAGCAAACCAGAACAGGCCATTTCCTTCTGCAGGAACATGATCTTCACTTCCCAAAATCATGGGCTGTTCAATTATCTTTTGGCTTCCCTGCTCGTAAAGGCGGACCAGACAGGAGAAGCTGAACGAATCCTCTCTGGAATGAAAGAAGACTCTCCTGACATGGTGGCAGGCGTCGCTTTGCTTCGCGGACTTATTGCCTACAAGGATGGTGATTATCCAAAAGCCATCATAGAATATGAAAAATCCCTGTCTGCGAAAAAAGAGAACATCGTGGCGTTATACAACAAGGGAGTAGCACAATATAAACAGGGATTGTTAGATGATGCTATGAAAACATTTAACAAGGTATTCATACTCTCAGATTCCGCAAAATTCATGGGGCTATCAAATCTACATATTGGGAACATCTATTACAGAGGGAAAAAGTTCTCTCTAGCTTTGGAACATTACGAAAGGGCTTTAGAGTCGATTCCAGACTCTACGGCAGTTCGGTTTAACATGCAAAAAGCAAGAAAAGCCCTTAAAACCCCATTATAAGCTGAAATATCCGGAAAACAGACCAATGATTCTTTATAAGTATCAGTAAAAAAATGCCGATAATATACATATCAACTGATAATGGGGTATAGAATGCCTGAACTCAAACTGAAAATTGAAAAATACAAAGCCAATTCGCTGATCTTCATTGAAGGAAACCAGAAAAACGATAATTTCTATATTATCAAGTCTGGATCAGTACAAATCAACAGGATACATGAATTTCCGGATGAGCAAGGGAAAAACGCGTTTGGTGCAGGCGACACATTTGGAGTCGTTTCATGTTTATCATACAGACCACGCATAGATACTGCTAAAACCATGACACCCGTAGAAGTCATTTCTGTCAACAGGGAACAGTTCATTCCTCTCATCCAGAACAATTCCGGAATTGCGCTGAAAATCCTAAGATCCTTCAGTAAAAAACTCCGTGAATTTGATGCTGCCATCACTCGAATGGCACTTAAAAAACCAGTTGATGAAAGCATACAGAAAATCGTTGAAATCGCTGATTATTATTACGCCCGGAAAAAATACAAGCAGGCCTATTATTGCTACAACCGTTATCTTTCCCTGAAACCTGATGATAAAAATCCCAAAATAACGGCTAACATGAAATTCTTGGAAAGCATGAAAATAGACAAGTCTCCTTACAAGGAACTAGATAATTTCACACGTATTTACAAGGAAAAATCCATGCTTTTCTGTGAGCATGAACCAGGAGACGAAGTCTTCATAATCCAAAAAGGTAGAATCCAGATATCTAAAATCCTGAAAGACCAGGAACTTCTTCTTGCAGTGCTCAACCCTGGGGACGTCATTGGAGAGATGGCCATCCTGGAAAACAAACCAAGGAATGCTTCTGCCATCGCCTTTGAAGAGATGCAGGCATTGGTACTCAACAAGGAAAACTTCATGAATATGGTACATAACAATCCACAGGTCGTCTATAAAATCCTGACCCTCCTTTCAGAACGCATCTGGGTAGCATACAGACAGCTGGAAAACCTGGCTATCAAGGATGATTACAAGAGACTCTTGGATGCTATCATGATCCAGATTGAAAAACAGAAAATGACTGTGGAAAAATACAAGGAAATCAATCTTGGGCTTTCCCCTAACGACCTCATCAAACTTGTCGGTATCAATGAGAACAAGGAAGATGAACTTCTGGAAAGGCTGGTCATGGACAAGAATTTCAAGCTAATCAATAATTCCATCATTGTGAATGACCTTGAAGATTTCGCGAAACAGGTTGAAAGCATCAGGAAATTCCAGTTAAACATCCAAAACAAATGAGAATCTTTCTTTTATTGTTTTTTATTCCTTTTACGATATTGGCAGCTCCCACCCCGTCTCAAACCAATTACATAAACCATCTTCGTTCAAATCATTATTTCTATGACGCTATAACAGAAACATACAGATATCATTTTTTCTCATTTCCACAAACACGTGAATCTGAAAAAATGCTTAATTTCAGGTTATCAGAAATCTATTTGCAGGGTGGCAACAACAACCTTGCCAGAAACCATCTCCTCTCATTCCTGAACCAATACAAACAAAATGACACGAAAGGCAGAATAGCACAGAAATATCTGGCTCTCAGCTATGAACGAGAGGGAGACCTGGCAAACGCACTCCATTACTGGTCAACCTACGCAGAGCTTTACTCAGACCCTATGGGAACTGCAAAAGCCTGTGAAATGTCAATCAAACTGTTAAGAAAAAAAGAAACAGAACGGTTCTTGAAAAGTCTTGAAACAAGGAAACAGGACATCCCCGCTGAAACATATACAACACTGAACACCCAATATACCTCATCTTTAAAACTTCCACAAAGAAATGAAACGTTGGCCATTGTACTTGCAGCTATTCCAGGGATGTCCCAAATCTATTGTGGCAAGACAAAAGAAGGAATGATTGCTTTTTTGGTACAAGTTGGAGCTGGATTTCTCACATGGGAAAGATGGAATTCTGGAGACAAGATCACATCCATTCTTATAGGCATGACTGACTTTTCCTGGTATTCCTATAATTTCACACGAGCCAAGGATGACTGTTTTGAATACAACAGGAAAATCCAAAGACAGTTCAGGACTAGTTTCACAATCCCTATAGACTTCTGACAGAACCGACACCAATTCCTTTCCTATCAATCATCGTCATTGTCATCTTCAATATCTGGACGAGCACGCTTCCGTTCATTCACAGATAATATCGCTTTCCTCAACCTGATAGATTTCGGAGTCACTTCCACAAGTTCGTCGTTCTTTATGGTCATGATGGCTTTGCCTAAGGTCATCGGCCTTATAGGTGTCAGAATAATGGCCATGTCTTTTGTTGAACTTCGCATATTGGAAAGCTTTTTCTCTTTTGTAGCATTAACGTTAAGGTCCTTATCCCTATTATGGGCTCCTACCACCATCCCTTCATAGACAGGATCACCTGGACGGATGTACAACACTCCTCGGCTTTCCATATGATGGATGGCATAAGTTGTTGCTGAGCCTTGCCTGTCAGCCACAAGTGAGCCGATATCCTTGTCATTGATCTCACCTCTATGTTCTTCATATCCTTTTAGGTAAGAACTCAATATACCTGATCCTTTGGTATCTGTCATGAACTCACTTCTATAACCCAGCATAGAACGTGAAGGGACTGTAAATTCCATGTTCACACGGCCTGTTCCATGATTGATCAGTTTTTCCATGACCCCTTTCCGTGTGGAGAGTTTTTCAGTAATAACCCCAATATGAATCTCTTCACAATCAATATAAAGATGCTCTATAGGTTCAAGAAGCTTCCCATCTTTTTCCTTATAAATGACTTGAGGTCTGCCGACACTCAACTCAAAACCTTCACGCCGCATTGTTTCAATCAATATTTCCATCTGAAATTCACCGCGACCTTTGACAATAAACTTATCGGATTCTCCTATATCCTCAATCTGGATGGCTACATTTGTAAGTGTCTCTTTATGGAGACGTTCTGCAAGTTTACGTGTCTGAACATATTCCCCTTCCTTCCCAGAAAAAGGAGAAGTGTTTACAGTGAACATCATGGAAAGCGTAGGTTCATCAACCATGATACGGGGAAGCGCTTTAGGGAAGTTCCTTGTGCAGACAGTATCACCAATATGAACATTCTCAACACCAGCCAGGATGACAATATCTCCTGCCTTAGCTTCAGAAATATCCACCATATTGATCCCGGAATAAACCTGCAATTTCGATATCTTGAAAGGAAGAACCTTGCCTTGCTCATTAATGGCTGCCAGTTCATCATTAATTTTGGCAAAGCCATTGAAAACCCGACCAATAGCCAGTCTTCCGATATAATCAGAATAATCCAAATCACAAACCAACATCTGAAAAGGTTCTTCAGGATCATAAGAAGGAGCAGGCACAGACGCAATGATGGCATCAAATAAAGGTGTAAGGTCTTTGCCTGGAACATCCAAATCTTTCTGGCATATTCCGTCGCGACCAATCGCATAAAAAACAGGGAATTCAATCTGATGTTCTGTAGCTTCCAAATCTATGAAAAGGTCATAAATGGCATTAAGGATTTCCTTGGGGCGTGCATCCTTCCTGTCAATCTTGTTGATGACAGTGATTATGGAAAGATTGGCTTCCAAGGCTTTTTTCAGGACAAATCTTGTCTGTGGCAGTGGACCTTCTGCCGCATCAACAAGCAATATGACACCATCCACCATCTTGAGGCTACGTTCAACTTCACCGCCAAAATCAGCATGTCCAGGAGTATCAAGTATATTGATCCTGACATCTTTCCAGAGGACCGAGCAGTTCTTTGCAGCTATGGTAATTCCACGTTCGCGTTCAAGATCCATGCTGTCCATGACCCTGTCTGCGACTTCCTGGTTTTCACGGAAAAGACCGCTTTGCTTGAGCATCATATCTACAAGAGTCGTCTTGCCATGGTCAACATGTGCAATAATGGCGATATTTCTGAGAGATTCATTTCGTTTCATTTCTGACATTGGGTAATCCTAAGTTAGATTTAAATGCGGGTTAATATAGCATCATTTTTACCTAAAAGCAAGAAAGAAACCTTTAAGAATACTTATAGAATCAGATTCAATTATTACCAACAGGATCCAGCTTTTTAACTATGATATCCTGATTCCCTGCATTATTGACATATCCTACAAGGACATATCCATAATCACTCACTTGAATTATCTCATACCCTTGATCAGACGTTGTGACACCAAAACTCTTATACCACTGCTGAGATAAAGAGGAATCAATCTTGCAAATATATACACCACCAGGAGAGGGATATGAAGATGTCCCAATGGCAATGTAACCGCCATCTGCAGTCTGGATTCCATAGTTGAATTTATCAATTCCACTATTCTCCCCAAAATATTTTTCGGAAATCAAATTCCCATTTTGGTCAGTTTTCCGTAAATAGCCTTGATTGGGTGTAACTACCTCAGAATACCCTGCAATGACAAAACCATTATCAGAGGTCAGTCTAATTGAGTTACCAGCATCAGGATTTAGTCCTCCCCACATGTTAAACCATAACCGGTCTCCTGCAGTGTTAAGCTTCATTACAAAACCTTGTCCGCTCAAAGTAGCATTTGTCAAATCAACCCTACCTGTTATTGCATAATTATTATCATGTGTTTTACATATTCCGAATCCCAACATCCCATTATTTGTAAAATAAGATTTTTGCCACGAGACATTTTTTGTTGATAAGGAAATTTTTGCCACAACACATGCTTGATTCGTATTCCCTATGACAACAAGGTCTGTACCATCAAAAATCATGTCATGGGCATCATTGGCAAGACTGTTATTCCCAAAATCAAGAGTCCAGTTAGTCATGCCACTGGAGTCTGTTCGCCCTATGTAGAATCGAGATAAACCACCAATTTTAGTCGTACCGAAAAAAGCAAACCCATCAGGAAGAGCGACAATTTTCTTTATCTCATCATCATCAGATCCACCAAAAGTCCTTTCCCAAAAGGGAACACCTGTATCTTTGTTGAGTTTTGCAATATAACACTGTTTCCCCAATCCTGACTCAGTTTTTGAACCTGCAATGATATAATGCCCATCAGAAGACTGGAGCACGGAATATCCGTCATCAGTTCCTGTTCCACCGAGATTTACTGACCATTTGATTGAGTTGATGATAGGAGATTCTGGCGTCTCATTACAGGAACAACCAGGGAAAAACAGGACACCACAGAATAATAGAATAATGATGATAAACAACTTTTTCATAATTTAGCTCATTTATTCAAAAGATTATAACGGGGTTTCCTTTTTTTCAGGAGTTCAGCGGGGATATCCTGCATCTCGTAATCGTTATTTCCCATATCATCATTTCCACAATATTGACAGGAAGTCGTGGGTTCACTACCACTAAGAAAATTCTCCTCAAAAACATTTTTACAAGAAGCGCTTGGCAACAAACCTGTTTTTGCACAGATTTTCATTGTGACAATTCCCTCTGGCTTCTTCATGGTTGTGTTCGTATAATTCTGCAAAGCTGATGCCATAAATAGTGCCCAGATAGGTGCTGCCACATGCCCTCCTGTATTATCTATCCCCAAGGAAAGGGAATAATTGTCAAACCCCACCCATACAGCAGCTGAAAGTTGCGGTGTATAACCAACAAACCAGGCATCTTTCCAATTATCTGTTGTTCCAGTCTTTCCTGCAGCATCGAATTTTGAAAAATCAAGACCAGACACAGCCCTGTATCCTGTACCACCAGGTTGCAGGACACTTTTCATCATGTGTGAAACCAGATAGGCAATCTGCGGAGTCAGGACTTGACGTTTGATTGTTTTTTTTAGGCGTTTTTCCTCATCCAAGATCGTATTCCCGTTCCTGTCAACAACCTTCCGAATAGAATAAGGAATGACATCCTTTCCTTCATTTGCAAAGATAGCGAATGCGGAAGCCATCTCAAGAGGTGAGACTTCAACACTTCCCAAAGCAAGTGAGAGGTCCCTGCGGATACGTTTCCTCTTCTCTTCGGGAGAAGAGATATGCAACATTGAAGCACAAAAATCAACAATAGAACCGATTCCAACCGTATCTGCAAGTTTTATGGAAATAATATTGATGGACTTTTCCAAAGCCCGTCGCAAAGTAACTTGTCCTTGATACTCTCCCCCATAGTTATTAGGGATCCATTCCCGGCCATCCTTGTCATAATAGACAATGGGAGAATCGACGAGCGAACTTCCGGGAGTATAGTATCCTGAATTGAGGGCTGCTGCGTAGACAAATGGCTTGAATGACGAGCCCGCTTGTCTGAACATTTGAACACTTCGATTCAACTGGTTATTTGCATTAAAATCACTGCCACCCACCATGGCTTTGATCTTGCCTGTCTTTGGCTCCACTGCCACAATAGCGCCTTCAACTTTCTCTTCTTTAGAGACGTCTTCCCTGCCTGCATTGACAAGTGTGTACAGCAGGTTATCCATATTATCCAAACTGAAAAGTCCTGCAACAAGTGTTAATGGCTCTATGATATCCGAATGAACCTTGTCATCAAACTGACGAATCACCTTTTTCCCTGCTACTTCTATGTTGTTTTGATTGAATATAAGACTTATCAAATCAATAGTGTCCATCATGTAATTACTGAAATACTTCCTAACCTTGCTCTTGTTTTCCAAATACTGGGCATTCACAGATCCTAGAGTCTGTTTGAGGCTACGCGAAGCCGCATAATTTATTGACAGATCCAAAGTCGTATAAATCTTGAGCCCTTCTCCATACAACCGCTTTTCCCCAAATTCAATATTCATCTTCTGCCTGATGTATTCAGTGAAATGAGGAGCCTTATCAACGCGGACATTCCAAGCCAAGTTCTGTTCGTTTTTGGAACGATTAAGATATTTCACCCAAAAATCATAATATTCCCTTTCAGCATCATCTTTCGAGACATATCCAACCTGAATCAGTTGTCTCATCAGTCTCCAATGGAGTTTCTGTGCACGCTCTGGATTACGCACTGGCGAAAGATAATTAGGAGAATTGGGAAGTATGGCCAATAAAGTTGATTCTGCCAAATCCAAATCAGTTGCTTTCTTATCAAAATAAAAACGGGACGCTGCTTCCACACCATAGGCGCCATGCCCGAAATAGATCTGGTTGAAATACATTTCCAGGATTTCATTTTTCGTATAAAGTTTCTCGATCTGGAGGGACAACCAGGCTTCCTTGATTTTCCTTGTATAGGATTTCTTGGCCGTAGTAAACAGGACCTTTGCAAGCTGCTGGGTCAGTGTACTCCCCCCCTGCTTGACTTTACCTGCAAATAGGTTGACGAAAAAGGCACGCGCTATCCCCATTGGGTTGATACCGTTATGAGAATAAAAACTACGGTCTTCTTTTACTATAATTGAGCGAATCAGGTCATCTGGTAGGTCTTTAAACCTAAGCAATACCCGTTTTTGCAGAAAATATTCGGAAATCAGCCTGCCTTTATCATCATATATCTTTGTTGGAATTTCAGGTTTATATTCCTCAAGAATTGATATGCCAGAAAGGTTATTCAAGGAATAGAAGACACTTCCCAAAAATATGCCAAAAACGAATGAAAAGACAGTCAGGGAAATAACAAGTCCTAATTCCCACTGTTTCAAGGGAATCTTCTTGATTGACAACATTCTAAATAGCCTCCGATAGTCATCCAATATACTTAAAATATCGTAGAAAACAAATATTTACAAAAATTTGAGTTTAGAACAGGAAAAGTCTAATTTTAAACAAGTAAAAAAAATCGATCGAGGGGTCTATAGATGAAAATGCTGAATCATCTGCGTCTGTTTACAGTCACTTCAATAGCAGGGCTCTTTTTCCTGCTCTACTTCATATATATAGTCTTCTTATCATTTAAAGTAGCTGAACCACGATTTCTGGAAGGTCTGCTTATAGCATGGCAAGAAGCGCCCTTCCTGATGGTCGCAGGAATACTCCTGCTTGGCTTATTCGTCACATACGCGAAATTCTTTACAGCCCAAACGTCAAACGCTGTTAAAATCAATTTCAAGGAACTCCTTTTTTTCCTACTCTATTCCGTCTTATTGTTCTGTCTCATCTCGCTGTCCCTGATTATTGCCTTTGACATAAAGCGTTTCATGCTTACAAAACTGGTCATTGTTACACTCCTTTATTTCCTTTCTCTTTATCCACTGCTCCAGATTGGGAACTTCCTCTTGAGACTGTTTTTCTTTAACTTCTTCTTTGATAGGACAAAAACACAGCTTGCCAAGGAACGCCATGTCTATAAGCTTCTTGAAGCCGACCTGTTCCTTGAACATGCTGAAAACACCCTTAACCAGTGTAGACGATACAATATGGGATTAGGAATCTTAGCTCTTCGCGTCTTGAACGAAAACGACATAGAAACGACCTATGGCACCAGGGGGAGCGGATTTCTCAGAAAACAATTCATCTTTCTTCTTTCTGAAAATGCAAGGAGCTATGAACCTTGGGGACGCTCTGAAGATAAAAACATTTTTATCAACACTCTTCAAGTGAAAGACGGCGAACATCTGAAAATGGCAGAACTCAGATTCAAAGATCTGCTTGAACGGCATGTATTCACAATATTTGACAAGGATCTGAAACCCAAAATCACATTTGCATCCCTGTTTATTGATCCCAACACGGTCCATAACAGTCCAGAGAACACAGACAAAGAACAGTTAAAAACGCTTATACAAAAAATCATTGATACGTCCAAAAAACAGGACAACCCATGCTGACAGACCTTCTGTTTTGGGGTTTTTCCCTAATCAGCATATTGTTCATTCTGACTATACGCTATATGATACTCTCAAAACTCATCAACCACAGGGTGTATCAAGCTGAAAGGATTGTCGATAGGAACCGCGAGAAAGCCATAAAAATACTCACGTCTGTTCTTTCCATGGAAAAAGACAATACCCCTGCCAACTGGCTCATGGCAAAAATCTACTACAAATCACATCATCTCATCCTGACCAGGATGTATCTTAATGATATTTTACATTATGGCAGATTCACAAAAGAAATATCAGAAACTGCAGTACGCGAGCTTCTGGCTGACACATACAGGCACATGGGAGAATATAACAAGGCCCTGGTAGAATATTTTATCCTCAAAAAACAGAACAAACTCTCAATACAGGCTTTCAAGAATGCCCTCAGGCTAAATATTGAAAATAGCAGATATGCGGACGCCAGAAAATTCATGATGCACGCATTAAGCACTTTAAAGGAAACGGATGGTGAAGCAGACTATCTCATGGCTATTATTGACTTTCATCATGTAGACTTTTTAAGTGCTGAATCACGCTTAAAATCATCTCTTGGAAAAGGATATGAAAAATCGGATATCTATCAGCTCTGGGGCCGGATCTGTTTTATTAGAGCCCAATATGATGATGCCATTTCGTTTTTCCAGAAACTTCCTGTTGAACAACAGGAAACCCTTGAAATTACAGACCTGTTAGGACAATCATTATACTTCATAAAAGATTATCAGGCATCCATCAAGACATTGGAAAGGCTCATACCCGTTTTAAGGACTAAAAGGGATCGCACATTGGCAGAACCTGCATACATCCTTGGGTGCGCTTATGAACTGTCAGGAGACCTTTCCAAAGCATTACAGATATGGCAAGAAATTGAGAAAGCTATCCCCTACTACCAGAATGCAGTCCATAAACTCTATTTCTATAACACTATCATGACAGACAAGAATATCCAAAATTTGATCATAGCTCCAACAAACATCTACATGGAACAATCATTGCTTCTTCTTGAAAAAATGGAAATGGTTATCAAACAGAAGCTTTTCGAAAGTGATCGAACCATCGAAATTGCCTGCTTAAACCAAAAAGACTTTCATCCCAATTATACAAATATCATTGTTATCACACGTGAAACAAATGCTATAACAGAAGTGTTCTTACAGGACAAAATGAACCTTGCCAACAACCAAAGAGGACGATATCTTACAGTCATCGCTCCCTTATTCAATGAAGAATCGCTACGTTTTGCTGAAAAAAACCTGATTACTGTCCATACATTCGATATTTTCCATAAATATGGAATCTTATGATCTGGAAGTTTTTAAGATAAAACAAAAATCAGAGGATCAGATATATCATAAGCAAAAGAAAAACTGCAGCTAGCAGTATTTTTAGGACTAAGAGATTCTTTTTGAAAACTTTCTCGATTCTTCCCTTATCCATGCCAAGCCAAGCCAACAAAAAAACAAGTACAAGAGGTATGATAAAAGCGAGATTATATAAAAGCAGATAACTGACACCAAAAAATTTCAATTCAGGATCCTTAAGTATATAAATGATGGTAGGCAAGTAGATCTGACCTGTGCAGGCAAGTTCAAAAAAGGCAATCACTGCTCCAAGAAAAAATGAGGACAAAAGAGAAATCCCCGGAGAAACCTGCTTCCTGATATTTAAATGGATTGCTTTCTTTATTTTATCTGGAAGTTGAAGGAAAAAATCCGATTTCCCGGTTTTGATGAAACTGAAAATATCAACAATCGTCAGTATAAGAAAAAAAGAAACCAATCCGACAGAAACCCATTTGATGGATAAGGCAACAATAGGAAAGCCGGAAAAAACCTTGAGTAGATTCAAAGCCCCCAAGCCAACAAGGAAATAACATAAAAAAACACCCAAAGTGTAAGAAATCCCCATTCTTAAAACCATTCTTCTTTCCATTTTGACAAAGAAAAGATAGGATAATAGGAAGATCAGAGTAGCAAAAGCACATGGATTGACGCCATCAACAAGACCTGAGATGAATACAGGCCATGGTGATAGGACACCAAGCAATTCTGTTTTAGTTATTTTGTCTCGTACAAGAACCTGGGGTTCATCAAAATTATTGACTTTGGAGAGTTTCCCCCCAGATTTATCTATTAACGATCCTGTTGTAAGTAGACGAGAAACTGTTTCTTTCAGACTGGTCCGAATTCTTTTCTCCCCTGAAAGATAGTTTGTTCCAATAATGACAACAGGAAACTCGTTTCCTGTTTTTTTAAGTTTTCTTTCCAATACTAACAATTTTTCTAAATTATCCCCTACTTCGATATCAACATCATGGACATTCAATTTGACAGAAAGTTCTTTTTCAACTGAAGGAAAAAGTTGATCCCTGATTTCATGACAAATCCCACAAGTCTCATCATAAAAATAAAAAAGCTCCAACGAGGAGGAATCCGCATAAAGGGAAATCGATAAAAACAGGTAAATAACAATCAAAAAGGATTTTTTTTTCATTCTTAAATCTAAGTCCTCCTGAAAGAAAAATCAAATTGAGAATACATTCCAATATAAAAAAGCATCTCTGAAAACACTAAAAAAATAGTTACTGAACAAATTTACAGTATTTGACTTTTCCCTGCTTTACCTCTAATATTCAAATATGCAAAAAAAACTGGATATCATGCACATAGACATGGATGCGTTTTTCCTCTCCATTGAACTCAACACGAACCCCCAATACAAGGGGAAACCGTGTTTTGTTGCAGGAAACTCGGAATCCCGTGGTGTCGTCCTTTCAGCATCCTATGAAGCTAGGGCATTTGGCATCAGGGCAGGCATGGCCGTGAAAGTGGCTAAAAGCAGATGTCCGCATGCAGTCATTCTGCCTTCACACCACAATCTTTATGGGGAAATTTCTGAAAAAGTGATGCAGGTTTTCCACAAATACTCTCCTGCCTTGGAAGTGGCCAGTATCGACGAGGCCTATATTGACACAAAAGGGACAGAAGCCCTCCACGGTTCCCCCCTCGAAATAGCAAAAAAAATCAAGAAAGAAATATGGGAACTTTTTTCACTTTCCTGCTCAGTAGGGATTTCAGAAAACAAGCTCCTCGCGAAAATCGCAGCCAACATGAAAAAACCAGATGGACTCACGATCCTCAGCCGTGATGATTTCATGAAAACCTGTGGCACATTCCCAGTAGATAAGATTACGGGTATAGGTCAAAAGACAAAAAAAGAACTGGAAAACCTTGGGATCAACATAATTGATGATTTACGCAAAATGTCAATTGACTCTCTCAGATCCCTTTTTGGCAAATACGGGGATTTCCTATATGAAAGTTGCAGAGGGATTGATGACTCTCCTGTTGTCTCAGAAGGCTATGAACCGAAATCCATTGGACAGGAAACGACTCTTGAACATGACACTGTCGAAAAGGAACTGTTGCAATCAGTATTGCTCACATTATCAGGTGAAGTAGGCAGGAGACTACGGAAAAAAGAAAAACACTGCAGGACAGTTACATTGAAAATACGTTATTTTGATTTTGAAACGCATACAGCACAGAAAAAACTGGCTCATCCCACAGATCTCGACGAGGATATCTATCTTACAGCACTTGAGCTTTTCGAGAAACAACGGATCAGGCCTGTCCGGCTTCTTGGGGTCACTGCGAACAGCATATCAGATAAAGGCACAGTTTCAGATCAACCCGGACTATTTGACAAACCTCCAGATATGCGCATAGAGACTCTTAACGTGTTGCGTGAAAAAATCAAGGATAAATACGGAGAGGATGCCATCATGCGTGCGAGAAGTCTCCTTACAAAAAAACACTGACATACTAACCAACAGGTTTTCTATCTGTTTTTTTTGACTCCCATGCTGGTTGGCATTATTTTCAGACAATCTTCCATCCGTAAAGGATTCCAATGGAAAACAAGATTTATAGGCTACCCAAAGAATTTCTGGACAAGCTCCAAACCCTTTATCCAGCAGAATTCACAAACATCTGCAGAACATTCAACAGTGAGTCTTTAACGACATTCCGCTGCAACAATATCAAGGCAGATGGCCGCAAACTGATGGAACTTCTTAAAAATAATCACATCAAGGCAAGACGCCAGCATTTTCCAGACATTGCTTTTATCCTGGATTCCCCACGGCTTCAGGATCTGGAAAAAACGAACCTTTATAAGAAGGGGTTCATCTATGTCCAGAATATTTCAAGCATGCTTCCACCGCTCATGCTGCAACCTCAGGAAGGTGAAAAAATATTGGATTTATGCTCAGCACCAGGTGGAAAAACAACACTTTTAGTCTCTTTGACAAACGGGAAAAGCATGATAACAGCTGTTGAACAGGATCCTATCAGATTCCAGATTCTCAACGCGAACATAAAAATACAAGGATGTGAAGGAATGATAGAACCAATAAACAGGGACGGAACTAATTTTGGAAAAGAGAATGAACAGAGTTTTGACAGGGTTCTTGTTGATGCTCCTTGCAGTGCTGAAGCCGGCTTTAAATCACGGAATGCCAGGACATTCGCTTATTGGTCCAACAGGCGCGTCAAGGAATGCGCTTTCATACAGAAACAACTTCTTTTTTCCGGGATTAAAGCGTTGAAACCTGGGGGACACATCATCTATTCCACATGTACTTTTTCTCCTGAAGAAAACGAAGAAGTGGTTCAATGGGCTTTGGACAAGTTCAAAGGTGAACTCGAACTAATCCCTCTGCATATTCCTTTGAAAAACAGCAAAGCAGGTTTACTGGCATGGAACAACAAACGGTTTGATCCAAAAATGAATATGACTAGGCGCATCATTCCAGATGGCATTCTGGAAGGTTTTTTTCTAGCAGGTCTTCACAAGAATTGAAAAAAACAACGTTCAAATGCCCTGGTTGAATCCGTAATCATTTTTTTTTACCTAGTTTACGGTCACCAAACATCAGAAATGCGGCGATAACACAAGCTAACCCGCCAATCCCATAAGCGATAGCTGTGGAATCATCCTTTGTTAGCCCAGCACTGAACGCATCTGAAAGAAAACGTCCTGCTTGGGCATGGACAGAATTATAAATCTTGTAAGTTTGCGTAAGACACCACACCCCAATACACATCATAGCAACTGCAAACATGTCCTTGGCTCTCATGTTCATAGGTTCCTCCTATTGAGAAATATTATTTTCATCTGGCATTCCTTACAATCGAACTCAAGCTTATACCGATATCCTTCATCCCGGATAAAAAGCGGAGCTTCATCCAATGAGCTTGCCTGCCCTTGCTTTTTACAGATCCCCTGCTCCAGTCGTATGCAATGTTTCGTCGTCATCACAACCCGACCTGACTTCTCTTCCAATTTTTCAAATGCCTGTTCCACTACGACAGCTCCATGTCTTTGATAAAATTCCTTGGCTTTCCTATTCATGACATTGGCTTGAAAATAAAGCTCTTTTTCAGGGTAAAAGCATTTCTCTTTTTCTGTTCTCTGGATTCCTGTTTTTTTATATCCTAAACGCAGGTCAGTCAGGTTAGCCACAACCTGCCTTCGCAAGGAGTTTATTTCAGACATCCGTAAAAACCAAGGGATGGGAGTCTCTATCAGCACTGACTTGACCTGAAAAGATGTGCCCCCAGTCTTGGAGAGTGACTCTTTAAGCTGTCTAAGTGCCTCCCCTGGTTTTTCTGCCTTAACCTTAACAACATCAACAGCAGCAGAACACTGGTTTCCATCCTCATCTGTTGCATCAAGACCAAACCCTTTTGCATTCTCATAAAATCGAATATCAATATTGATTTTTCGTTCACACCCTTTTTCAACAGAATCAAGAAAACACTTGTCATGGTTACGGAACAACTCAGTACCCACTGATGGCATTTTAGCAAGCTTGTACGGAAACAGCTTTTTGCCATCAACCTTGTTGAGATTAAACCCGTTCAATCGGTCATGCTGGTCAAAATAGGTTAACCCATCACCATTATGCAACTCAACAGGGCTATCAACCTCGATAAATCCTTGGTCTGAACTTTTCACTTTCCCAACGGGCTCACCAATGAATTTTGGAGTCAAGGGAGAGGCTATGGAATCACGAAAGCCTTGCAGGAAATAACTCGTATACCCTCTGTTGAAAGTCTTGGAAGGATCTGGATTAAACTTGCAGGAGACTGTACCTGATGAAGCCTTTGCAAATCCTTTTCTCTTCTCAATGATCTTATCAATTCTTTGCCTGTAATATGCCGTGTTATTTATTACATAAGCCTTATCCTTCAATCTTCCCTCAATCTTAAAGGAATCAATCCCTACATCCATCAGTTCTTCAAGAAAACCTGACAAATTCAGGTCTTTTAAGGAAAGCAGATATTTTCCCGAAACGATCACATTTCCTTTGGCATCAACCATTTCATAAGGCAAACGACATGGCTGAGAACATTCTCCTCGATTTGCACTCCGCCCTGTAGTGGCCATACTCATATAGCATTGTCCACTGTAACTCACGCAAAGAGATCCATGGACAAAAACCTCCAAACCAATGGAGACCGCTTTCCTGATTTCACTGAGCTCTTTCAATGATAACTCACGAGCAAGAATGACACGTGAAAAACCGACATCCTCTAGAAAGCGGACCTTGTCAGGAGTAACATTATTTGTCTGTGTACTTGCAAAAAGGGGAAGATTAGGTAGTTCAACCTCTAACAGCCCCATATCCTGGATAATAAGAGCATCAATTCCTGCATCTGAAAGTCCAAATGCGATATTTTGGGCTTCATCCAGCTCCCCATCACGAAGAATCGTATTAAGAGCCGCATAGACTTTAACACCAAAAAAATGAGCATACTTGCAAAGTCTTCCGATATCTCCAAGATTATTTCCAGCAGCTGAGCGAGCGCTGAATTTTGGTGCACCTATGTATAACGCATCCGCACCACTGTCAACAGCAGCTATTCCTGTTTCGATATCCTTGGCTGGTGAGAGTAGCTCGATTTCCCTTTCTTTCATTTCATATACCTTGACACTAAGAATTCATATATTCGTGTCATTTGGTCAGGTATTTTGTATAGTTTACACCAAGATCTGTAGGGGCACGGCCAATAGATTTCAGGAGCGATAAAACCCGTTCAATCTGACTGGCTATAGGCTCTTTCTTATGAGCCCTATTCGGATAGATGTCATAGGCATCCTGGTATTGGGCAGGAGTGACATTAAGCATGACGGAATTAGCACCAGCCATTAACCCTTTCGATAAGGCATCAGCTTCCAAAGTTTCAAATCCTGTTGTTACAAGAACCTTGGCATTTTCAGGATCAATTAATCTGGCAATAGCTAAAGTCTTCATCATCAACTCAGATGATGGTGATGAGTTTGACGAAAACGGAGTTTCTGGATGAGGGATGAATGGTCCAAAACTGTACATTTCAGAATGCAAACTTTTTGCAAGTAGGATATCATCAATGATATCCTCTTCAGTCTGACCTGGGATACCGATCATACCACCAGTTATGATAAGGTATCCCATTTTATAGGCAGCCCTAAGATGTTCCAATCTAGTTGAAAGATCAAGTCCCCCTCGTATTTTCTTGTATAATTCCGGATTACCGGTTTCAAAACGCATAAGCAAGCCACGCGCTCCAGCTTCAAACAATTTTGCAAGTCCTTCCACCCCGACTTCTCCAGAACTGATAAAGATAAGGACAGCCACTTTTTCCTTTATTTTACGAATAATATCTGCCTGAATTTCAGGAGGATACGCGCTTTCCCCACTCTGTAAGACTAGAGCCTTAAATCCATAGACATTACATGCGTCAACTGCAGCATCAATAATTTCCTGTTCTGTCATCCTATATCTTGAAAGACCCTTGTTATGTGTAGAAATCCCACAATAAAAACAGTCCCTTGAACAGACATTTGAAAACTCTATGATGCCATGGACACAGCAGGAATTACTGAGATACTTTTGACGCTGGAAATTGGCAGCCTTGTAAAGGAGATCTTTTTCTTCAGGTTTCTCCAGTTTTAGAAGATATAGTAGTTCCTCTTTCGTAAATTTCTGCATTTCCATGATCCGATCAAGAAGACGCGAGGTACGCCCATTATCTTCCGGAATTTTCATCTTTGACAATCTGAGGTCTGTATCCTGCAATTCAAAGAAAAGTTCTTTCCATGTAGACAGAACCGCAAGAGCCTCTTCCTCACCAACTTTCTGGATTATATAACCACCTTGTGCATACACATAATCACCCACTTTTAAATGGCTCAGTTCATTCCAGGCTTTTTTCTTCTCCCCATAGTAATCAACCATGACACTACGTCCGTCCAATGAATCAATACGACCTGGAATAGCATAACACATTTTTTACCTCACTAAAATACAGTCTGTGACGCTATCAGAAATTCTTTATTATGCTCAGCCACCAGAATAAAGACATTGCTACCGAAGAGAATCTTGTTTTCACCAATAGAATTTGTCGTGCCATGTCTAGAAAATAAAACCCAAAAACCTGAAAAGACACAATCTGAAGAAAGTGCCTCAAACTCGAACTGCAATCTTAAAAACCTCGTCAATATTGCCCACATAATGAAACGTCATCTTTTCAATGATTTTCTGGTCTATCTCATCGATATCTCGTTGGTTTTCCTTTGGTAAAATGATTGTAAAGATACCTGACTGTTTGGCTGCCAGAATTTTCTCTTTGACGCCACCGATGGGAAGGACTTTTCCGCGCAATGTCAGCTCTCCTGTCATGGCAACATCATGCCTCGCTTTCCTGCCAGTTAATAATGAATACAGCGAGGTAGCCATGGTAATCCCCGCTGAAGGTCCGTCTTTTGGAGTGGCTCCTTCTGGCACATGGATGTGTATGTCGTTATCTTCAAAATTCTTGTAAGAAATCTTGTATTTTTTAGCATTACTTCTGATGTAACTCATCGCTATGGAAGCCGATTCCTTCATGACATCCCCAAGCTTTCCTGTCAAGATCAGCCTCTCTTTACCTGGCATAAGTGTTGATTCGATGAAAAGGATTACCCCCCCCACTGGAGTCCAAGCCATTCCTGTAGCAATTCCAGGTTGGTCAACACGTTCTTTTACATCCTTTAGGAATTTTGGTTTTCCAAGATATTCGATCATGCTCTTTTCATTAAGGATTGGAGAATAACTTTTTTCTTCTCCAATTTTCCTGGCCACTTTCCTGCACAAAGTCCTGATTTCCCTTTCAAGAGCTCGTACACCTGCTTCACGGGTATAACTGATGATCAATTTTTTCAATATCTCATCTTTGAGCACAAGTTGCCCTTTTTTTAATCCGTTCTCTTCCAACTGACGAGGAACAAGATATGTTTTTGCTATGATCACTTTTTCTTCTGCAGTATATCCTGACAAGGAGACGATCTCCATCCTATCACGAAGAGGATTCGGGATCGTATCTATCATGTTTGCTGTTGTTATGAAAAAAACCTTGCTAAGATCAAAATTGACTTCAAGGTAATTGTCCCTGAACGAGACATTCTGTTCAGGGTCCAGGACTTCCAGTAAAGCAGATGACGGGTCTCCCCTGAAATCCTGTCCAAGCTTGTCAATCTCGTCCAACATGAATACAGGATTTTTAGCGCCTGAATTCCTTATCCCTTGCAGAATCCTGCCTGGAAGAGCTCCAACATAAGTCCGCCGATGGCCACGTATTTCCGCTTCATCATGCATTCCCCCTAAAGACATACGGACAAATTTCCTGTTCATGGTTTTAGCAATGGATTTGCCAAGAGATGTCTTTCCAACACCAGGCGGTCCCACAAGACAAAGAATGTTGCTTTTCGCATCCTTTTTTAGCCTTTTTACAGCAAGATAGTCGATGATGACTTCTTTGACTTCTTTCAGATTATAATGTTCTTTGTCCAGCAACTCACGTGCAGCCTTGATGTCAAGGGAATCCTCTGTTTCCATATTCCAAGGCATTTCCGTAAGCCATTCTATATATGTACGGGAAACAGAATACTCTGCAAAACCGACCTGCATCTTTGAAAGCCGTCCTAATTCCTTGTCTGCGACTTTCCGAACTTCTTCAGGAAGATTCGCTTTTGCTATCTTTTCCTTCAACTCGTTCATTTCCTCAGTCATCTCATCAGCATCACCAAGCTCTTTTTTGATTGCATCCATCTCTTGACGAAGAAAATATTCTCTTTGTTTTTGGTCCATCTTGTTCTTCACTTTATCCTGGATCTGAGAACCAAGTTTTAAAATTTCCAATTCTCGTGTAAGATGCTCATGAATGATTTCTGCACGCACTTTGATTTCGGTCTGCTCAAGCAACCTCTGTTTCTGTGAAAGCGGAAGATTCAAGTTTGCAGCAATGAGATCAGTGAGTTTGTCAGGTTCAACGATGTTTGAAACTAGTACCTGCAACTCTTCTCCATAGTTCGGTATATAGGCAATAACTTCCCTGAAAAGGTTGGAGATATTCCTTAACAAAGCTATTTCTTCATCAGTATTCTTATAGACATCCTTTAATATCTCTACACCTGCTACCATATAGGACTTTCCTGAGTCTACCGGTTCTGTAATCCTGCATCTATACAATCCTTGCACAAGGACACGGACAGCGTTATTCGGCAAATTGATCTTCTTGAGGATCTTGACTACAGTACCCACCTGAAGGACTTGTTCAAGAGTCGGAGCCTTTATATCCGACATGTCCATTCCGTCTCGTGGGTCTTCCCCCATATTCTGTTTATGACTGTTCTCCTCATTTTCTCGGAGGGCAAAAAGGCCTATCTGACCATTTTCAATGACGCTGTCATCAATAAGATCAACAGCGTATGGCGACATGGCTATTATCGGAGCAAGTTGATATGGATAGACGACCATATTTTTTACAGGTAAAATTCTAAGGTTTTCAATCCTTGTTATACTTGTTTCATCATTCTTGCTTTCAGTGAAAATGTTGGTTGCTGTCATAATTTCCTTTCACTCAATTATTGTACTTGAATTTTATTTGGCTTCTTAAAAGGGATAAAAACCAGCAGAAAACCGTCCTTGGATTTTGCACTTGCGCTTTCCTGGTCTAAAGTGGGAGGCAACGGTATTGACCTGTAAAAATCACCATAATTGATTTCCAGTTGCAGGCACTTGACCTTATCATCCGTGGAATGTTCGACTCTTTTCCCCCTGATGATAAGATTATGAACTTTACATTGAACATCAATTGATTCAGAAGAGACACCTGCCAATTCCATTTTGACAACAATCCCTTTGGAAGTCTCATAGATATCTGCGTTGGGAGCCCAATGCTGTTCTCCGAGCATCAACATCGGATTCTCTTTTGCAAGGAAATCCTTGAAAACATTTTTCATTTCCCTATCCAGTTCCTTGAAATGCACAAAAATGTCCTTGGGTTTGGTCATACTAGCTCCTGTGGTATCGAAACCCTTTATTCCTGACAATATATGATAATAACAAAATCATAAGTACTTGTCAAATCTTATACATTTCATAACCAAGTCATACAAATCTCTTACAGCATATAATCTAAAGAATCCAAATACAAAAAACAATCTTTCACCCATGCAATATCATGTGATCTACCAAAATGGTACAGAACCCCTTTTTTCTTTCTAAAGACAAATTCGATTCCGGGACAGGATGGCCCAATTTCACAAAACCAATAGATAAAGCAAAAATTGTTGAAAAAAAGGATACTACAAAAGGGATGGATCGGACTGAAGTACGAAGTATTTCAAGCGATAGCCATCTAGGGCATGTTTTCAAAGATGGCCCTGCACCTACAGGATTACGTTATTGTATCAATTCCGCATCTCTTAGATTTATCCCCATAGACAGGCTTAGACAGGAGGGGTATGTCCAATATGAGAATGAATTCAAAAAAAAATAAGTTATTTCAGAAAAAAGCATTATAATGTTACGTATATGTTCCGGTTTTGATTTTAATGAAGGATGAACATACTATGAAGACAATTTTCTACAAAGGACAAAAACTTGCCCGACTTGATGATGAAACCAGGTTCATTGACCATGACAATAAATTAAAATGCGATCTTTTTAATGACAAAGGTGCTATCCTGGCAAAAAAAGGTCAGATTGCACCAAAAAAACTAAAATCCATCCCAATATACACCTATATAAGCGCACATGAGGAATTCTCCAAACTTCCAGCTTCCGAGAATGCTTCCCCTACCCATTCTGAAGCTAATGCGCTGGAACTATTTCACAACAAAAAGAAAAAGATTAAGCAGGAAGTCGGAGAGGAGACCTTTACAATCTATTCACAAACAACAGACCATCTTGAAAATGTCTTTGCTAAAGGGCCAGATGCGAAAATCAGCATGGAAACAGCACTGGATATGGTTGAAGAAAATTACAAACATTCAAGTACCAAGCTTTTCCGTTGTGTGCAGAGTCTCAGATCTGCAGACACCTATACGGCACATCATTCCTATTCAGTCTATCTGATTTTCCAAGAAGCCCTGTATGAATTTAAAAAGCATATCAACAGGGATGATTTCTGGGATGCTTTCAAAGTAAGCTACGCTTCTGTAAGTTTTAATGATACTGCCATAAAAACTTATGCAGCTGGTGCTCTCATGCATGATCTTGGAAAGGCCTACATCCCTTTGGAAATACTGAACAAACCGGGCGAGCTTACCAAAGAAGAATTTGAAATTATGAAAACGCATCCTCGTCTCGGAATCGAAGCCTTGACAAAATCCAACATAAAGCACAAACAAATCCAGGAAATCGTAGCGAACCATCACTCTCGGTATCCTTTTTTCTCAGACAGAGGACAATCCGCCTTGACTGTCATTGCCAATATCGTTGATATCTTTGATGCATGCAAATCAGAACGTTGCTATAAACCCGCTTTCTCATGGGAAGAGACCCTGAAAGTACTTGAAAAGGAAAGACAATTCGCAAACTGGGGAAATTTTATCTATCAGACAATGGTCAGGGACATTCTGCCAAAATTCATCTGAGTCCTATACTTTCCCTATCTTCATATTAAGCCTTTTTGTCTTGACATGCCATTCAAGGCAGGAAGCGACTGCTTGTTCTGCTGTGAATTCAGGCTTATACCCCAGCACGTATTTCGCTTTTTCTATGCTTACACATGAAGGAAACTTCATATGCTGAAGGATGGAATCATCTTTACCGTTCTTCTCCAGATATTCTTCATAAGGTTCAGCACAAATCTTAAGTTTTGGATTTCCTACAAACTGCGCTACCCAATGTGCATATGTCAGATAATCCATGGCATAGGGCGAAGAAGCATTAAACATCTGGCCAATACTCTTCTGTGGATGCTGAATACAAAGAAAAATCAACTGGGCAATATCCTTTGGATGGACATGTTGGACAAAAGGAGCTGTTGAAACAGGAATGACAACACGTTTGACTGATGCCATCTCTTCAAAAAAAACCATATCATGGTTACCCAAAGGATTGATACAGGTTTTGCCTGGCCCTGTAATCTGTGTAGGATTGATTGTAGTGACAGGAAATTTGTCTTTCTGGAATTTTCCCATAAAATACCTGTAAATGGCAAGTTTTTTCTTTGCATAAGGGATACCAGGATTCATCCTTGATATGTCTTCAACAGCAGGTAATCTTCCTGTTTCACCATACATCCAGCATGTTGAAATAAAAATATAATGTTTGACATGGTTGCGTAACGTCTTGTAGGAGATTTCAGCACTCCGTGGTTCAAAGGCAATAAAATCTACGACAATATCCCATTTCTGGCTTGCCATGAATATTTCCCATGCATGACCATTCTCAGCTTTTTCCCTGTCTAATGTATGTAATCTAACCTTAGAAAAAAGTTTCTGATTTTCATAAGGTACTGTACTGCCTCTTGAAACGGCAGTCACTTCGGCTCCAAACTTTATCAAGTCCTTGATCAGATACGAGGCTATATGACCAGTCCCCCCAATTAATAATATCTTCATGACAGCTCCTGTTCATCCTTAACAAGATAATCATCCCGTTTCCGTGAACTTTTTACTATGATTTCAGCAAGCAACCCGATTGAAAACATCTGCAGACCGACAAGCATAGTAAAAAAACCACCTACAAACAGAGGCATTCTTCCCTGGATCGTACCTGTGGTAATTTTTAGATAAATAATGTAAATCGCTATGGCAAGTCCCAATAAGGTAAAAAAAAGGCCAAACGAACCAAACAGATGCATTGGCGATTTTAGATACTTATTAAGAAAAACCACTGTAAAAAAATCATAAAGCCCTATAAAAAAACGCTTGGCTCCAAACTTTGACTTGCCATATTTTCTTTTATGATGCTGCACCTTGATTTCACTTACTTTGAATCCCATCCAACCAGCCAATGCTGGGATAAACCTGTATAAGGAACCGTAGACATCTATCTTCTTGTAGAGTTCACGCCTGTAAATCTTCAATCCGCAATTGAAATCATGGATTCTGACACCACTGAATAACATCATCATAGCATTGAACAACTTAGAAGGGATTGTCTTATCTAAAGGGTCTTGACGTTTATATTTCCAACCAGACACCAAGTCTGACCCTTGTTCCAAAGCTGAAATCAGCCCTGGGATTTCCTCAGGATCATCTTGAAGGTCTCCATCCATAGTAATAAGGTAATCACCTGAAGCCACCTTGAAGCCAGCCATCAAGGCAGCGGCTTTCCCGAAATTCTTTTGGAATCTGATCAGTTTGACATTTTTATCTTTCTTAAGGCTAATAATCCTTTCTACTGTCTGATCAGTACTTCCATCATCTACAAAGATGATTTCATAAAGCAACCCTACTTTCCTAAGAACACCTAAAAGAGACTGGTAAAGCTCATGGATGCTCTCTTCCTCGTTCATGACTGGAATCAGGATAGATAATTTCTTGTTAATCTTCAAAGGCATAAAGCCCCCTGTCTAGTTTTTTTTAGTCACTACAACTAATCATAATGATGAATCATAGGAAATGTCAAGTTTTTCAATCTAACCCTATTAATGGACAGCATCAGGAATCCTTAAATCTTGGTGTAAAACCAATCCGCCCCAGAGGGAATCTTAAATCTATTTTTTGCCCTGCAAAATCTGAAACAGGTTTTCCTTCTATCAAAATAAGAACTTTATTGACAGTACTGAATTCTGTTGCCGTATAGACAACTTGATAAATCCTGGCTTGCATGAGGGCTTTTCCTGAACCAGCCTCAAACTGTGATGTATAATTAATTTTTGCGACACCATTGGAAACAATCACCCTCTTAAGCTGGACGCCCCCGGGGATCGCCGTTGTTAAGCCCTTCGAATCTTCAGCTTCAGTTGTTCCTTGTAATAAGGTTTTCAAGGCGTCTTCCAAAGGGGCACTCGAAGAAACAGCACTCCGCGTAACAGAAACCAATGAAAAAGCATTCTCTGCATCAATGTACTTTGTAAGATAGACGATTACATTTCTTTTCGTAGGAATACTCGGTTTTATGGCAGTTATTGTTTTTGCAGAAGAAGAGGCAGCTTTTGTCTTGGTGGCTGTTTTTTTCTTTGTTGCAGGCTGTTTTTGGACAGTAGTAACGGGAGGCCGTGCCACTGCCGCACTAACAGGTTTATGACTTGTTGTTTTTTTCTGTACAGAGGGGAGTTCTGCTTTGACATTTGTCTTGGTATCACCGATCAGACTGCTGGTTTTTTCAGCTAGGGAGCGCTTTATATTTGTAACAGGAACTTTAGAAACTTGATCTTTGACAACTGCCCCTATTTTCTTACTGTATGGTGAAATCTGATCATCATAAACCCGTCTGGATTTCTCTACAGTATTCCTTATTTTTTTTGTATCTATCTGTGAAATCCGGTTAGCAACCCAGGAATCTTTCAAATAAAGATATCCTACAATACCAATAAGAACAATAACAACAACAATCAAAAACATGAGCACGCTGGTAATCCCACATCCGCCTCGTTTAGACATTTATCGGCTCCTTCTCAAAATAGGCAGTCTTAAAAATTTCCTTAACCTCTAGTGGCATTCTGATGATTTTACGTTCATTATTAATGACCGGATGAACCGTAAAAGCCCTGGCGACTGTCACATTGTCACGTGTCCTGGAAATCACATATTCAATCCGCATGCTTACATCTGTAAGTTTTGACAGCCATAAACGGACTTTGATCTCATCCTCAAAAAACAATGGACTCATATACCTACAACCTGCTTCTGCGACAGGCAAGGCAAAACCCATCTTTTCAAACTCGGAATACTTCAATCCAGCATGAGCCATGAACTCTACACGTGCCACTTCCATCCAATGATAGTAAGAGGCATGATGAGCAAATCCCATGGCATCTGTCTCTACATACCGTACAGTGATTTTTGATTCAAACACAGCGTTTGTCTGCCTTTCCAAGCAAGAATACAGCTTCTGTTGCCAGACAATTTGGAAAGAGGTTAATCAGAAGACTTGCTTTTGCTGCTTGAAGATAATAGGAATCATGGATAAGAATCTTTTTCTCTTTGCAGTATGACTTGAAATCATTGATAGTAAAAAGATGGATGTTAGGGCTATTATACCATTCAAAGGGGAGATGGTTGTTTACTGGCATCCTACCAGATGTCATCAAAGCGAAACGTGTCATGCAAAAACCAAAATTCGGGAAACCAACGATGGCCTTGCAACCGACCCGTAATATCTCTTCAAGTACAAAATCAGGTTTTCGTACAACCTGCAGTGTCTGGTTTAAAATGACGAAATCAAAAGAATTGTCCCTGAATTTTGAAAGGCCTAAATCCAAGTCTCCTTGGATAACAGGAACTCCATTTTTCACACATTCAATGATCTTTTCTTCATCTATTTCTACACCCATGCCGCGGACGCCTTTATCAATCTGAAGATTGCGGATGACTGACCCGTTTCCACAACCTAAATCCAGCACTCGGCTTCCCTGTGGAATCAACGCCCTGATAATATCATAATTCTTATGGAGCCATCCTGGTTTCCGCTGGTTCATAGAATCCCCTTATCATGATTAGCATCCAAAAAATTAGTTATTATCCTTGTAATTTGCCTATATTCCAGCAAGAATGCGTCATGTCCATAAGTAGAATTGATCTTACAATAAGAGACATCCTTATTTTTTTTGACCAAAGCCTCTACAATTTCCTCTGATTGTACAGGTGGGAAAAGCCAATCAGAGGTAAATGACAATACCAAAGATCGTCCATTAAAATCATGAAAAGCTTTTTCCAGCCCCCCTCCATACTCTTCTGCGAGATTAAAGTAGTCCATGGCTTTTGTTACGTAAAGATATGTATTCGCATCAAATCTTTCAGTAAAAGCCATTCCTTGATAATTCAGGTAACTCTCAACTTGGAACTCCGTTGAAAAATCATAGCTATACTTCTTCTTATCTTGCAACTTACGACCAAATTTCACATGCATGGATTCATTACTAAGATAGGTGATATGCCCGATCATACGTGCAATGGAAAGCCCTTTATTGGGCTGTTTCAGTTTGTTGTATTTTCCCTCTTTCCAATCCGTATCCATAACTATTGAATTCCTTCCTACGACATCAAAAGCGATAGCCTGTGCGGAAAGCCTGCTTGTGGAAGCTATGACTATGGAAGATCCCACTTTTTCCGGATAGAGAGCCATCCATTCCAAAACTTGCATGCCTCCCATCGAGCCCCCAGCAATACTGAACAGTTTTTCTATCCCCAGATGATCAATAAGGCGTTTCTGGACTTCCACCATGTCACGGATAGTGATTACAGGAAAAGATAAGCCATAGGGCTTTTTTGTAACAGGATTTATAGAACTCGGGCCAGTCGTTCCCTTACAACCACCGAAAATATTGGAACAAATCATAAAATATTGATTTGTATCAAAGGCTTTTCCAGGACCAATCATATCATCCCACCATCCAGGTTTTTTATCATTGGATGTATGATAACCTGCAGCATGGGCATCGCCAGTTAATGCATGGCATAGGAGTATCGCATTGTTCTTTTTCTCATTCAACTGACCATATGTCTCATACGCCACAGTAATAGGGCCAAATTTCTTACCAGTTGATAGGATAAAATCATCTGGGGGTTGGGCAAACAAAAAATATTGTGTCTTCACTATTCCGACTGACTGAGCCATAAGAACTCCTAAAAACGCAGATAAATATATATATTTCTGGAGAAAAAAGCAAATCATCGATACACAGCAATAAAGAATCCTTTTATTTAAAAATGACATTTTTCGATTGGGAACGCCCT
>DYKD01000119.1 GCA_020722765.1 Brevinema andersonii
ATCATCACATACATCCTTACCTCTTCGGTTTGTTTGCAGTTACCATTCGTAGATGAATGTTCTGGCTCTCCCAAGTTCTCCTATAATCGTTTTGACACCCTACTACGGTCTCAGACCCCGCCAGTTGCTTTTCATTAAACCCAACTTCACCCGAAAAAAATCAAATCCCTACCATGCGTGCAGTTGGGACAAGTCAAGAAACCTCTTCACACATCCCTACAACAAATGCCCCATTCTCTTCTTTTTAGTATCCAAATATTTCTCATTTATTGAATTGGCAGCTATGGAGATAGAGACCCTCTCTACAATATGAAGTCCATAACCTTCAAGCCCTACAATCTTAGTAGGATTGTTCGTAAGAAGCCGGATTGTGGAAAGCCCCAAATCCTTGAGAATCTGAGCGCCAATCCCGTATTCACGCATATCTGGCGGGAAACCAAGTTTCACATTCGCTTCCACAGTATCCATTCCAAGATCCTGGAGATGATAGGCGTGAATCTTGTTATACAAACCAATACCACGGCCTTCCTGCCTCATGTATAAAAAAACTCCTGAACCATGCTCCACGATTTTCTTCATTGCCAGGTCAAGCTGGTTTCCACAATCACATCGCAAGGAATGAAAAACATCTCCTGTCATGCATTCCGAATGGACACGCACCAATACGTTTTCCTTGCCTGAGCAATCCCCGAACATCAGGGCAAGATGAGTCTTTTTGTCAACCTTTGTTGTGTATGGGATAGCTTCAAAAACACCATACTGCGTGGGCAGTTTTGCAGACTGCCCACGCACAATGAGGTTATCCTGCTTTCTTCTGTAATCAATCAGATCAGCTATTGTAAAAATCGGAATATCGTGTTTTTCTGAAAATTTGAGGAGATCGGGGACACGTGCCATGGTCCCATCCTCATTCATGATTTCACAAATAACAGCGACTTCAGGCAATCCTGCAAGCCGCACCAGATCAACAGACGCTTCTGTATGCCCTGCCCTTTCAAGAACTCCGCCACGTTTAGCTTTAAGAGGTTGTATGTGCCCAGGTGTGACAAATTTGTCATGACCAAGATTGAAATCAGAAAGACGTTTGATGGTAAAAGCCCTATCTGCAGCAGAGACGCCTGTTGTAACACCTTCTCTGGCATCAACGGTGACTGTAAAAGCAGTACCAAACTGCTCATTATTCTCGTGCACCATGAGATTGATATTCAACTCATCACAACGCTGGGAACTCATAGGTACGCAAAGAAGACCACGCGCTTCCTTGAGTATGAAATTGATGGTTTCAGGTGTGATGCTTGATCCTGCTGCAATGAGATCTCCCTCATTTTCACGGTTTTCACTATCAACCATGATGATGAGTTGCCCTTTTTTTATGCGTTCAATTGCTTCTGTAATGGGACTGAATCCAGCCATAAGGTCTCCTGTTGTTTTTTTTTAAGTTGATTGGGAAAATAATCATTTCAAACTATTATCTTAGAGGCCAAGCTCCAAGACGGGAATCATACATGACTGAAAAATTCATATCTATCTGTTTCTGTTCTTTTGGTTGCAGTTCTAGAGTCCATCTGCGAAGACCGTTCTTATACTCTGCAGTCTCCATCTCCTCTTTCGTGCTTATAGGTTCAGGTATGATGGAATCAATCTTGATCTTCACATCATCAGAAGTCGATACAGGCACAATATCTTTCAAGGAAATTTCTACTGAACGGGACTTCTGGTTCTTTATAGTAACCCTATAATGATAGTTTATTTTTACAGAATTTGCAAACGTATCTGTGAATTTCTTGACAAGCACTTTCTTTGCCTTGATGCCAGGATCAGAACCAAGGAAAAAATCCCGTCCTTCCCCTGGCTGGAAATCATTAAGATAAGACTGCCCCACGAAATCCGAATCTATGTAAATGGCAGCAGACCCTGCAAGCAAAGGATAATCCATCTTATTGGTCAATCTTGCAAACAAGAAAACATTGTCCGTCCTGTCAGGAGAAGCGAAATATTCAAGTTTGATTTCCTTCCCAGAAAAAGTGACTGTATCAATGGACGCTTTCAGCTTATCCGATCCTGAAGCGATAGTGACGGGTGTGGAAACAGGAAAAACAACTGATGTGAATTTTTCCATGGAAACCGGTGGAGGGGGTGCTGAATCAGCCACAGACAACTCCTCTTCCATCATGCTTGGAGCTGCCATTTCCTTGGCTGCAGACATATTCATCATAGGTGCAGCTTTTTTCATAGAACGTTGTGGTAAAGGTTGCCCTGCCTGTATCCTCCAGAAACTGATCACTGGAGGCTCAACAGCCTTGAACGGTTCTGATGAGGAAAGCATAAGAGAGACATTTTTCCAGTCTTCCCCACTGCGCTGACGGATCTCTGCGGAAAAGCCCAGGTCCAGCTTCCCTTTTTCTGAAGAAGCTCTTATGTCATAGACAGGATTCCAATCAGCTCCTGAAACATGATAGACCAGTTCAATCTCATAGCTTTTCTCTTCTGGCACATCCACAACAAGGGAAACATGATTTTCCTGGTCTCCCCCAATATGAGAAAGTATCCGGGAAGCCTCATTCACATTTTGGATATATCTGGGATCGCTTTTCCCTTCCTTTGCAAGTTGATAATTCAGGTTCCGCAACTCTATATATCTGGGTCCAGTGATATCAGAAAGGGTTCGTTCTTTCTGTGCAATCTGGGAGGAAAGATCAGAACGTTTCTCGGCAAGTGAACGAATCTCCTTCATCTTCTTTTCACTGTTCTCTTCAGTATACTTCATGGCAGCATCCCAATCCAAAGTGTTCACTTTGCCTGCTGTTCTCATTTCGTCCTTCAACTTGTCACTGGACATGCTGTTAAGACTGTCCAGAAGCCGCAAGGAACGGCGGAGGACTTCCTGCCTGTCAGCAAGCGCATTCTCTGCTTCTCTCAGATCGTCAATCTCTTTTTCAAGATTTTTCACCGTTTCCTGCCTTGATTCAACCAGATAGACTTTTTCCATGTTTACATCAAGAACTTTTAAACCTAAGGCTTTGGCAGAGATTGTATTTTCCCTGATTGTGACAGGCAAAGATTTAAAAATGATCTTCGTCATGCCTTTGGGAAGAAAAATTTTCCCAGTTCGTTTCACTTCAGCAAGACCTTGATAGACTGTCACTTCTTTTATGGAAGAAGAAATATCCATCTGCTTGATATCAGATGCAAAGGATGAGAAAGATAAAAACAATATCGACATAAGCGTCAACACCGGATGTTTCATGAAAAACCTCCCAAACTGTGTGTTCAAATTTACCTTAGTCGCTGTGAAAAGTCAAATAGAAGAGGAGGTTTGAAAAAAAAATTGATATTTCCTTCCAAGAAGATTATATTCATTACGAAAACTAGACAAAGGAACGAAGATGAAACACATCATACTTGTACCAGACGGCATGGCAGGATATCCACTCAAGGAACTACACGACAAAACAACCATGGAAGCCGCAAAAACCCCGAACATGGATTTTCTTGCTAAAAACGGAATCCTAGGGCTGACAAACAACACACCCAAACGTTTCACACCTGCTAGCGACATTGCAAACATGTCGATCCTGGGACTTAACCCGCACCTGTACCATCTTGGTCGTGGTGCCCTTGAAGCTCTAGCGCAAGGCGTCCCTCTCAAGAAAAAACAACTTGTTTACAGAATGAATTTTGTCACTATCAAAGACGGGAAAATGCATGATTTTACAGCAGGTCACATCTCCACTTTTGCCGCAAAAAAACTTGTCAAATATCTCAATCCCTTTCTTCAGAAAAAATTCAAAAACAGTTTCCACCTTCTACCAGGAGTCAGTTACAGAAATCTTTTGGTCCATAAAAAAACCGAGTCTGATGTTTTTGAGTATGTTCCACCACACAACATCACAGGCAAGAAAGTGCGGGACTACTGGCCCAGCAACAGCATCGGTGTCATCATGAAGGAAGCGCAGAAGCTTCTTTCAAATAAAAAGGTCAACAAAACCAAAGCCACTGATATCTGGTTATGGGGACAAGGTCATCTTAAGACCATCCCCCAACTGAAGAAAAAATACAAGCTTTCCGGAGCTATGATCACAGCCGTGGACCTCCTGAAAGGAATCGGCAAAGCTGTTGGCATGGACATAGTGAAGGTTCCTGGCATTACCGGTTTTTTTGACACGAAGTACGAAAACAAAGCCCACTATGCGCTGAAAGCACTGAAAAAACATGACCTTGTTTTCATTCATGTCGAATCCCCTGACGAGGCTGGTCATCAAGGAAACATCAAGGAAAAAATCAAAGCCATAGAAAAGATAGACAAATATATTCTTGGTCCCATCATAAAGAAGATGTCCGGACAGGAGTTCAAGATCCTTGTTTTGCCTGACCATAGGACTCCGATCAAGCTGAAGACACATACATCTGATGACGTACCCTTTGTGATATACGATTCTAGAAAAGAGAAGGATGGTCCCAAAACAGGATTCAATGAAAAAACAGCCGCAAAATCAAAATTGCGAATCAGATACGGACACGAACTCCTCCACTATTTCACTCACATCTAGTCTTTCGTTTTTTTTTCTCTTGTCTGTCATCATCCATATTGCACTAATCTTATTTCTGAAGGTTTCAACAGATTATCTTGACCTCCCAGCCCCTTCTAAATTTCAAAGTAAGAATATCGATTTTACACTTATAAAAAACCCTGACAACAGACAAGAGCCCCTCAATCCTTCACAGTTCCAATCTGCAAATGCAAGCAGCGCTTCTGGAAAAATGACAGAAAATAAAGGTAACAATCCTGTTCCTGTCGCTCCAGGAAAACCAGTCCAACCTGCAGCAAAGCAGACACCCGAGAAAATGAAAGAAAACGGGGATACTCCACAACCAGAAAACCAGGAACAGGAAACAGCGGAAGACCCAGGTATGATGATCCCGGAATATTTCGATTTCGACAGGACAAAAGCATTCCATATCTCATCAGATGGACGAATCTCTTTTGACACGTCAAAATACAAGGATGCCGAATATTTCTACAAGATGATGGAAAAAATCAACGTTTACTGGCACAGGATCTATTTTGGACTCATCCACTCAGGTGAAGTGGAAGTCAATCTAATGCTGGATAGGAACGGAAAACTTGTTGACTATCAGATTGTAAAACACTTCAATTATCCTTCACAAGTGAATGCCATCATTCAAGCAACCAAACTAGCCTCTCCCTTTGGCCCTTTGCCAGAAGATTTCAAGGGCTCAGTAGTTGTCATACCTGTCAGATTCCAATATATTGGCAGATAAAAATAGTGGGGTATCCTTTTGTGAGAGAGACGTCCTTCATTAATTTTTGGAAACGCAAGATGGTATGAACACTTTATAAGGAACCAAATCCATCACATGCAGCAATAAAGAATCCTTTTTCTCGCACCCAAAACATGCCTAAAAACGACTT
>DYKD01000036.1 GCA_020722765.1 Brevinema andersonii
TTTCAATTATTCACCAAGAACTATTTAACTTGTAATCCGATTCGGTTTATAAAACCGAACGAAAGATCTGGAACTGCAGAATAATCGAGCATAACTTTTTTGCCTAATAGATTGAACTGTGCTCCCAAGCCAGCTGAAAACCATTTGTTCGATTCCGCTCCCATCTTCGAACCAACGCGTACTGACACCACATTCTTAATAAGATATTCCGCACCGACAAGGAATTCCGGAGCTGCCACGGGTGAAATCAAAGAATCAATATTCACTCCAAGACCAGAAACAGGTGACAATCCTAAACCAACCCTGAAGTTGATAGGAGCGGCACTGTAATCAGAACCAGGTTGGAAATAGATGTTCTGCGCTGAAAATCCCATATTGAGTGATTTACCCAAAATCTTGGAAAGACTCTCAGAGTTCAATACAATTTTTGCACAAAGCCCTCCATCCAATGTAAGATCCACAGGAAGATGATCACCATCAAGAGTCACATTCAGATACCGGATCATCATTCCTCCATCCAGATCAAAATCTAAAGAATGAACAAAACTTTGAGCATAAAGGAGCGAGGCAGTGATGGCGCTGAAACCAGCAGACTCGTTTACCACCTGCCCCCAATCATCATAACTTGCAAAGGCAGCGGTCGTAAGATAACTTACTCCCACTCCTATACTTCCCAGATTCTTCTTCCCTTGGACCAGCTTATCAAGAGGCACAGCTGCTGAAAACATCCCTTGGTTCAGACCACTGTCCAATGTGGAATAAAACATTGCATATTGGACTCCGAATTGCAACAGATTTCCTCCTGCTATCAGGGCAGGATTGAGATTGAACCCGTCAATTCCAGAAAGTGTTGCCACACCGGATTCACCCAGAGCTGATGAACGAGCACCTGATTCCAGTTTCAAAAAATCAGCACTTGTTGTGGCCGCATCAAGAACAACTGAACCTGTGATGATCAAAATCAGGGAAAGTATGAGTCTTATCTTTGTTTTCATGGTGTTTCTCCTTATCACTTCTACTTCACTATCACTTTCTTGCTGACCAAGGAGTTTCCCTTCTTGATCAATGCAAAATAAAGTCCTGGGGCAACATCCTTGCCGGCATCATCCTTAAGATCCCAGAAATCGACATAATACCCTTCGGATCTCTCTTCGCTCACTATGGTTCTTACTTTCTTTCCTGAGATATCATGGATGTAGATGCTGACAGTTGACTTCTCTTCCATAGCATAACTGAATATGACAGGAGAAGCAGTCTCACGCTTTGTAACATTGTTAAGGATGTTCACGCCTTTGGAATCCTTCTGTTCAACTCTTCCCACTAGTTCGAATATCCAAGGATCGACACTGGGATTGGATCCCACAACCCGACCATTGATGAGAAGGAGAAGATCCAACGCTCCGGTCCGTCCTGTGATGTATGTCTGTGACAAGTCTGCCATCCAGAGTGATCCCACTTTGGTTACAGCTATCAAGCCATCATTTGTGGCAACAGTTGGTGCTTTTCCAAAAGCATAAACGAGAGTCATGGAAGTGATGGGAGTTATTTCAGAAACCGAAGCTGTGAACGTGATATCACCGACATTGTTTAACAGCTTGGCAGAAGGGCCATGCACCTTATCACTTGCTGTGAGTGAATTCACTGTAACCTGGAAGTTCGTATCAACAACAACCTTCTTCCATGCTGTTGATGTTTCCAGACCTACGTAATCCCTCGCTTTCACCATCCAGAAATTTGTCCCATTCTTAAAGTCATTATATTGATAATTTCCTGTTGTCCCAGCGAAAGCGAATGTGACATCTGCAACAGTATCGTTGTTCGTGCTTATCATGAGCCAGTTACTCATAACACCTGTTCCGGAATCACTCACACTCCAATCAAGATTTATGATAGCTGAATAGGTGATTGAATTCGTGTCAGGTCCCATGAGAAGAGCTTCGGGCGCTATACTGTCCACTACAAAAGATTGGGAGATTGTGTTTGAACCCAGTGTATTGAGTGTGTCGACCTCACGAACTTTCCAGTACCAGACTCCATCAACAAGAGGACCGATGTTGGTGGAATTTCCAGTAACAGTGATTTTTGTAGAAACAGCGTATCCTGCATCAGAAGAATACTCCACCTGATAATTTTGAATCGGGCTTCCCCCTGCTGCTAAAACACTATTCCATGACAATGTCACTATCTCATTTGTTGTCACGAAACCCATCACAGGAGAGAGGGTATCTGGAGTTGCCGGTGTTATATGGAATATTATCTTCTGCCAGATGGAAGATGTCTGGTGACCAAGGAAATCCTCAGCCTTAACCATCCAACGATTTGTACCGTTCTTGAATACTGAAGTGATCAAGGAACTGTTTGTTCCCACAAAACCTTGGACAATATCAGCTGTCATATCATTATTCGTATCAATGGAGAGCCAGTTACTCATCACACCCACACCTGCATCTGAAACAGTCCAATCAAGGGGTGCAGTCATGGAATAGTTGATGATGTTAGATGAAGGGCTGACCACCGTTACGACAGGGGCTGTCATATCTATGATGAAGGAATTGATCGGACTATTCGAACCCACATTTCCAAGAACATCGATCGCTTTCACTCTCCAGTACCAAGAGCCTTCTGTGAGAAGCAAGTTTGTATTGGTGCCTATCATTGAAATCGAAGTGGCACCTGCCATTCCGCTGTCAGTGGAATACTGGAATATGAAATAGTCAAGATTTGTTCCCCCTGAAGCCAAGGTCGGATGCCAGCTAAAGGATACATCCTGGTTCGTTGTCTGGAAATTGTTTACAGGAACCAGGTTTGTTGGGGCAGTAGGTGGTGGTAGAAGTGCTGTGAAAATGACGGGAGTTATATATCTTGCGTTCATCTCCCAAATTGAATACCCGTAAACAGTATTACGGGTCTGACCATACATTCGGACATGTCTTGCCATCACTGGTGTGAATGTATTTGTTGTCCACTTAGTACCAGCCTGTGTATCATTACCAGAATCAGCAACGCTCCATGCAGCCAAGTTTGTATCAATGATCGCATTCGTCTGATATTGGATCTGCCAAGTAGCAGCAGAGGCTCCTTCCCAACTTATAAGAACCTGGTTAACTTTTACCACCGAACCAAGATCCATGCTCACCCATTGAGGATCAACAGCAGCAATAGATTCCCAACGTGTTCCAATATTGTTATCAAAAGCAAGAGCCGGTGCTGCAACAAAGTCTGGTGAACCTGCGGAAGCAACAGCTGGATAGGAGTTTGAAACACTGATAAAACTGCTTGTATCATTGGTCAATCCTGCTCCGTTGACAACAACAATATTTCCCTTGATTTTAGGTGGGATAACAACCTTAATTTCAGTGTTTCCCCACGTATCAACAACAGCGGGGACACCGGCGATGATTACACTTCCTGTTCCTTGGATATTTCCAAACCCTGAACCAGTAATAGTAAGAAGTGTTCCTGAAAAAGCTTCCTTAGGATTGAAGTCTGAAATGACAGGAGTGAATACTTCCATATTTGAAGCAGAAGTGACCTGATCACCAGTGAAAGTTCTCATTTCCCAGATGGAATGACCGTACCCTGTAGCTCTGTCTATTCCATACATCTGTACATATCTGGCGTTCACCACAGGAAAATCGATACTCTGAGTCCAATTTACAACAATGCCAGTGGGATTTTCCGCCATGTAAACTGTCTCGAGATTATTGGTATCATTGCCTGCACGAATTTCCATATTCAAGGAATACGCTGGTTCCCAAAGGATTGTGATATGATTAAAGTTGGTATTTTTTCCGAAATCAGCCGTTATCCATTGAGGATCTGCAACGAGCGATTCCCATCTTGAAGCATCATTATTATCGAAAGCTGCAGCTCCATTTCCACCTGAAGAAGCTGTTGAGGCGACAACAGGAATCTGTCTGTTAGACTCTTTGGTTATCACAATCGGTCCATTACCACCAGCAGGATAGACAGCCTGTATCTGGGTATCATTCCATGACAGGACTGACGTGGCTGGTATCCCGTTGAAAGTGAGTGTTGCTGTGCCCTGCAACGCACCAAAGTTTTTTCCATTGATTGTTATAGTATCACCGGGCATGGCAATACGTGGCCCAAAACTATATATTTTTGCAGTGGTATCGATCTTATTCGTATTAACAACAAGCATAAACGCAGGACTTATCCTGAGGTTCCCAAGATTATCTTTGGATTTGGCAAGCCAGTTATTCGTTCCCAACCTTGAGAAAAGGAATGTCTGTGTCACAGTTGAGAGATTAACAGTTGGCAATATTACATCCATCACAAGGTCATTGTTCGTATCAATGCTTATCCAGTTACTCTGGACACCACTCATGCCATCTGTTACATTGAAAGAAAATTTAGTAGAGAGCTTTTTGGAAGTGGCTCCGTTTGTAGGAGATCGTGCTGAAATGATGGGAGCGTTTGCATCAACCTGTAAGGACCAGGTGGAACTGTTTGTTCCTTCAGCAAGAGCCAAATCCCTACCACGAACCCGCCAGTAATGGACATCATCTAATAGGCTGATATTCGTATTGGTTCCTGTCACATAGAGGATGGATGATGTTGTGAAGGAGGGGTTAGTGGCGATTTCGAAAACATAATCTTTCAAAGTTCCTGGCGCAGTCGTAGGATGCCAGGTGAAAGAGTTGTCCGAAACAAGAGTCAAGGAATTGCTCAGAGGTGAAATGAGATGGACAGATAGAGCCCCATCCGGAGCAGCTGAGGCTTTTGTTACGAAATTTGTTCCCCAGTACTTACCAATATCCAGATTAAAAATGGCTGATCCCCAAGGGGTATTCCGGTTTGAAAAGGAGACCTTCACATATCTCGTGTACTGCATTGAAAAAATATTCGTCACTTTTTTATGATTAAGAAATGAGAAGTCATTGGAGTATGTGAGAACAGGAGTCCAAACCGCATTATTAGTATCAGACTTGTTTGTTGTGACAAGTATGGAATATTTACCCGCACTGGCATTTTCCCAGTCAAAAACAAGCCTGTTCAGCAGAAGTTGTGAACCAAAATCTGCCATCAGCCATTCTGGATCAGTGGTTCCTGACTGCCAAGTGCTTCCAAGATCAGCATCAAAAGCACCAGCGCCATCACCTGTTGATGCAGCAGAGGCAACAACCTTATAATTGGTATTCACAAAACCAACGCCGGAACTTGCCGAATATCCACAGTCATTCACAACAACTACCGGACCATTGGCTGCTGTGGGAACTGTAACAATGATGTTGGTATCATTCCATGAAGTTATAACAGGGATTTTGCCTCCAAGATCAACCGAGCCAGAACCTTGTGAAGGACCAAATCCTGAACCCCTTATTGTGACTGAATTTCCCGCATAATCTGTTTTAGGATTGAAATCAAAAAGTTTTGTGACTGGGGAAACAACATTGGATGAAGTCATATCTCCATCATAGTTGAATATCTTCATCTCATAGATGGAGTGTCCATAATTCAGATTCCGTGTATATCCGTACATCCTGACATAGCGTGCCTGGACATCAGGAAAGGAGTTCGTTGTTATCTTATGATTGGCAGAGATGAAATTGGAAAACATCCCAACGACTGTCCATGCGAAAAAATTGGTGTCAACTACGGCATTTGTCTGTATCTGGATTTCCCAATGGGAAGAACAGGCTCCCTCCCAATCTATGAGAACGCGGTTCACAGTCTGAAGTCCTCCCAGATCAGCATATATCCACTGAGGGTCAGAAAAAGCAGACTCCCATCTTGTGCCCAGATTACTATCGAACGCATCAACATTGTTACCAGAAGAGGCTCCTGAACCAGAAACAGCATGCTGTTGGTTTATGAGAATAATATTTATCTGTCCTCCCCCGCCAGCTGGCATCACTGCCACTATCTGAGTATCTGTCCATGAGGTTACTGATGTGGCGGGAACGTTGTTGAAGGTGATCGTGGAAGCTCCTTGGACAGCTCCAAAACCACTACCCGTAACCGTGACAGGAGTACCAGGGCATGCATACGAAGGAGAAAACCCGGTAATCTCTACAGCTGCTGATACAATGCCCACAACAAGGAGAGAACATAGCAGTAATACTTTGATAATAGACCGATTCATAAGAACCTCCATGAAAAATAAACATCACACCAAAAATGTTTAAGTTAACGATAACAAATAATAACACATTTATAACATAAAGTCAAGCGCTCGCATCAATTTTTTATGGTGCTTCGGTTTTTGTGTGAACTGATGTTTTTTCAGCTATTCCCATCACCCCAGCATTTCAGAGGAATGAAATATAAAAGTTGATTTCACCCACTTCTCCAACAAACTGACATATTCTTCTATAAAATACAGGGTTTAGCCAACTGATCTGTAAATCCGTAGTCTTTAAGATTGGCTATTGCAGGATCATCAGAATATTTGTTGGATATAGATATGGGAATATCTTGTGAGTCTGGAGAGAGAATCGATCACCATTCAAACTATCAGTTTTTCAAGGACATCCATTTCTTCCTAAGGGGGAAAATCAATAAAGATCACGATCTCCACAAAAATGCGGTTAACGATATCATATAGTGATTTGATATTATCTTCTGATTTCTGAAAAAATTTCATATTTTGCTTGACTTTTTAAAAAAAAAGAGTATATTCGATTACAAGACGTGCAAACGCTTGCAATCGCAAGCGCTTGTGCTCGTTATCATATTATTCAAAGGAGTCGCCCATGAGACTTTTATTCTCCCTACTTTTCTCCCTGGCAATCGCCTTTCCAGCCATTGCCCAAAACTCTTCTGACCTTCTCGATGATTTCGAAAAGGATCTTGTCAACCCAGTTGCCAAAACAACTCCCAAAGCAGCTCCAGGTAGCCTTGAAGAACGGCTTCAAAAAGTTGAAGATACCATTGCTGAATGGTCAAAATTTGGTGAAATATCAAAAGTTGCTGCTGAAGAGCCCTACTTTATCCCCAACGATGACAACGAAGGTATCTATCCCGATATTTCAGTTCTCAACGATCCGTTCAACCCCTATAAAAATGCTGACTACGGTTCACTCGATGTCCAAAAATGGGGCATGGTTGGTTCCAAGAATCCCGAAAAAGATTTCTATATCTGGGCCACACTGCTCGCACTCGGACCCAATGGTGAGAACCAGTTCTACACAGCCATGGCACTCCGCAATGCAAAGTTGAACGACATGGCCATGCGCGCCTATCAAGCAGTTCTCGATTACTTTCCAGATGCTGTCTCTTACACAAAAGAGGGCTACAAGTGGTTGCTGGCAGATGCAGCCTCCCAGGCCATCATAGAGATGGGCGGGAAACCACGGAAAGCTGTACGCGCCCCCTTCAAGATCAGTGGTGGAAACTATACAGGCCTTTTCCAGATGTCCTCCCTCAACGAAGCACTGACTGGCACCACAAATAACGACGCTTGGGCTATTGGACAACGGCATGAACTTGAACTGAACCTGACCTTGACACCAAGCAAAGAACTTTCAGGAACCATCTCCTTTAAAATTCAAGGATCAAAACCTTCAGATATTGAACCATCAAAAGCAGATAGGAATGTAGGCGAAGAGAGCCACTATGGTGCCTATGTGAATAGAATCAACCTCCAATATGAGACCAAATATTTCCTCAGCACACTCTATAAGAGCGTTGCTATTCAGAGCTGGGACGATGTTCTTGATATCCATCCTCGCCTCTGGGATGTCACAGAATCACAAGGCCGTGGTTGGGGTTTCCCCTCCGGTTTCTCCCTCCAGGAAAAACTCCTTCCTTATGATACTAAACTCTATCTCGAAGCTGGACCTGCCCCAAATGGAAACACTGCTTCACACACTTATTTCGTCAAAGCAACTCCCACAATTGGCCCCATAACACTGATGCTTGCCAGAAGAGGATTCCTCCAAGGAGTAGGATCACTCACGAACAATATTTATGCACTTGATGATTACAACAAGAGCGCCATCTACCTCAACGGTGCCAATGTTGACACACTCAACGTGAAAGCCAATGTGGCGAGCGTCCAGGTTGAAGGACAGGTGATGTTGAATGAACCAAGCAAAGATATGATTTACACAAACAGGGATGGTGCTAGTTATGCAGTCTACCATACATACAAAGAAATTTGGGATACAAGCGCCTCACTGGCAGATATGTTCACATACGCAGGTAGAGTGAGATATAATGCAGACACATCCAAGAGCGTGAAAAGACTTCCTCTCAACCTTGAACTTTCAGCGATTTATGCTGGCAAATGGGTCTTCAATGGCAACAAAATGGAAGTGAACGCAGATATCTATGGTGGCCCCTTCTCCTACTTCCTCTTCCACCTGAGCGGTTTCTATAGGATGAATCTTGTGGCACCTCACTACTATCATCCAGGAACTGTTTTCCGCGATAACAGATCTGGAACAAAGGTCGATTTCTCAGTCACTTTCGATATGACTCCAGATACACTCATGAGAGAGACATGGGGAGACAAACTCCTCACACCTTATGAGAATGCCAAGGTGGCAGTAGAACTGGGATATACTTATGAAAACTATCCCACACATACAGATCCCATGCCTCGTGAATGGGGATACGGAATCTATGCTTATGCAGCTGAACCCAATTTCAACTTCGGTCTCTATCCATGCACGCTCCATAAGATTCATGGAGCCACAGTTCTCAATCTTGTGAAAGACTGGAAGTTCACACTCAACGGTGAGATAGGAACAAAGCAAGCGCTCCGTGGCACGCAGCTGATGGTGAACCCTTGGACCGAATATTTCACTGTAGGTCTGGGAGCCCAGTATAAGAACAAGACAATGATCAATGTGAGCACAAAGTTCTATGACTGGCTGGATTACATGTACGATCCGATTCCCACAACATGGAGCCCTTACTGGGGCATAACTGCAGACCAGAACATCTATGTATCCTTGAGGCAGATGATTATGAGCAGCTACATAGAGCTTGGATATGAATATCTGGTCGCCCCAGATGTCTATGCAGACAACACAGACCCTGCCCACTTTGCCACACTCAAATACGTAGTCAATTTCTAAGGAGGCGTTAAATGAAAAAGACACTATCCATACTCATTTTCCTATTTATCTCAACATTGATACTAACAGGTTGCAAACCAACGATTTTCCCCTTGCCCTTTACAGCTGAAGAGATTGCAAACTATGAAGGACTACCAGATGAAGTAAAAATTGTACCTACAACAAAAACATTTATTCTGCCAGCAAGGCTTACAAACGACATAAAAAATAGGATGACGGGGGGACAATTCACAACGAATGAACTACGATTGGTAACAACATGTGGAGCTATCTATCCTTTTCCGGGCAGAAACAATGTCAATACAAATGGGTTTATGTTCAATACACTTCCCTTAACCATAGACAATGCACCTTGGGGAACATTAGCAAACTTCGCAATAACCATGCCAGTATATTCAGCTGGACTAATGTATTATTATTGGGCTGATAGCAGTTGGGGTGGTGGAAACCATGATATTGATGGTGGAGACATAACAGGCTCTTGGACAGCTGGTGTCAATAGAAGATCGACAGTACAAGTTTATCAAGTAGCTCTTGCACTTGAATCTGCAGGTTATATCCAAGAGGCCATGTTAGCTTATTATTATGTAATGATGTGGACATACAGATGCTACAAAACAACAGGCACTCCCATCACAGTATTTGGTGAAGCTATTGCTGGACAACCACAACCATCTTGGGTGCCTGCTGAAGCTGCTTTGGCACATCTCAAAAAGCTGACAAACTTATATGGAGAAGCCATGGGAATTAAATACATAGAAGGCAAAATAGATGGAATAGGCACTGTTGCAGCAACTTGGCTTTATCCAGAATATGATATCAATCCAGGCCGTTTTGTACCCTATAGCGAATAAGTGATATTTCAGGGAAGGTAGATAACTTATTTACCTTCCCTTCTACATCTAAATCTCCAGAGGAGACGCCCCCGTGAAACCTACTTTGAAAGATATTGCAGAACGGACGGGCGTGAACATTTCAACTGTGTCCCGTGTCCTGAATAACACTGCCAAGATCAGCACCAGCGTGCGTGCCAAAATCCTTGATGCAGCCCAGGAATTCGATTACTATCCCAACCATATCGCCCAGTCCCTCATGTCAAAACGTTTTTATAACATCGGTCTTGTTGTCCCCAATCTCGGATTCATGTTCAATGGATTTTTTGAAGAAATCCTCAGAGGCATTGGTCTTGAATTGAAGAAGAGACCTTACAACCTGCTCGTCACAAAATTCCATGGCCAGGAAAAGAATAGTTTCTTCCATAACAGCAGGTCTGGAATCATTGATGGCGCCATTGTCCTGGGAGACTCCCTCCACTCCAGCGATCTGAAATTCATCAGATCCATGAAAACACCCTATGTTCTCCTCAACAGGAAATTCTCATCACAACAGGATAATTATGTCCATGCGAATAATACTGCCGGCGGTTTCATGGCAACAGAGCATCTCATCAATCATGGGTGCAAGCAGTTGATCTATATTGGTGGACCTAAGGAATATGCTGTCACAGAAGAACGGGAGAAAGGATTCCTCAAAGCTGTCAAGAACCATCAGGAAGAGGTGACTGATGTTCAGATCCATTATTCCTTTTTCACCAGTGGCCGGGAAAAAGGTTATGAAACCATGAAATCCGTAGTCCTGAAACCTGAATTGAAACCAGGGATATTCACAGCAAGCGACTTCATAGCTTACGGTGTCATACAATTCCTCAAGGAAAAAGGGGTTGTTGTAGGCAAAGATGTTGCAATCGTCGGTTATGACAATTCCCCTTCCAATGAAATCATCTCCCCCACGCTCACGAGCATTGATCAGGAAGGATGCACCATGGGGGAGCAGGCTTGCTCTCTACTGATTGACAGGATTGAGAACAAGGAAAGCCCGAAATATTACGAAACAAATCCCAAACTGGTCATCAGGAATTCCTGCGGTTGTATCGCAGATACTGGAGAAAAACAATGATAAGATTCAGAATGATCCCGCTGATTTTACTTTCTCTCATCCTCACGGTTGCCAGTGGATTATTGGCAGATGAAACATCAGATTTTAAGGCATTGGAAAGCCTCTACAAGAACGGGGCCTACCAAGAATGCATAAACTTATGCGAAACTTACATCAAGAACAACCCAAAATCGACAAACTACAGGAATGTACTTCTCTTTTCAGCCTTGAGTGCAGTCAAACTAGGGGATAATACAAATGCCATCTCCTCACTTACACAATATGATGAGGTGTTCAATGACGATCCGAAGATTGATGTCGTGAAATATCTGCTCGTCAAAACATACTTGGATCTGCGGCAACCAGATGTTGCAACAGAAAAATACAACGACCTGAAAAGCAGGTTTCCCGAATCCCCTTATACGGTACGTGCTGAGAAACTCATAAATCCTCCCGCACCAATCGATACCGTGCCCCCCCCGAAAGAGGAATCAAAACCACAGTCATCTGCAGTGAATCTTTCCTTGGAAGAACTTTATCTCCTGTATGTCAGTGGACGTGATTCTGAATTCATCATCCAAGCAAGGTTATTTATCAAGGCCAATAAATCCTCTGAAGATATTCCTGATATCCTGATGATCCTGGCCATCTGTTATGCAAAAACGGGACAATCTCCCAATGCTGTTTCCGCCATTGATATATTACTGAAGAAATATCCTGATACTGTCAATACATCAGACGCATATTTTTTGCGATCCATCTTACGTTGGGAGGCAGGGGATAACCAGGGAGCCCAAACAGACCTACTTGTTTTGAACACACGGTTTCCCAACTATGAACGAAAGGCAAAAGTGAAAACTTTACTGGGAGCGTTAAAATGAGAATATCCTTCTTGGCTCTCGTCATATCATTCCTGACACTGACATCTGCAGTTATTGCACAGGTGCCGACAGGTTTTTCACGCGTAACAACATCTGGATATCAAGTCCTCGTTGAGAAACGCATGATTGGAAACAGCCTCTCTGCAGCAACACCTTACATCATCCAAGGAACTGGTTGGAATCCCGTTGATGCAGGAAATGGACAACCACCTCAATGGGGAGCACGTTATGCCCAGGACATCCCCCTCATAGGTGAGATGAGGGCCAACACAATAAGAACATGGAGCAGCTTCCCTGCTGATGCAACAGGACTTGCCATGTTAGATCTCTGCTACGAGAACGGTATTATGGTCATCATGACAGTCAACGATACGGACTACACAACAACTGTTAACTATTTCAAGAATCATCCTGCTATACTTATGTGGATGGTAGGAAATGAATGGAACTATAACAGGTTCTATAACAAATACGCCACATTGTCTGCTTGCGTAACAGCCATCAACAATGCGGCCAATGGGATAAAGGCCTTGGATTCAAACCATCCTGTAGCAACCTGCTTTGGAGATCCCAGCGGTGTGAGTGAATATATATCTTCTGTAAATGCTGTTGATGTCTGGGGATTCAACATTTACAGGGATAATTCCACTGCCACTTACGGTTTTGGCACAACCATGTTCAATGATTATAAGGCCGTGAGCACAAAACCGATGTTTGTTTCAGAATATGGTTCTGATGCCTATAACAACAATACAGGATCTGAAGACCAGGTTAGCCAAGCCAAGTCTTTCAAGACATACTGGAGACAGGTAACCAATAACCTTTCTGCCCGCGATGCCAACAAAGTCTGTGTTGGCGCTTCACTCATGACATGGAATGACGAGTGGTGGAAATCGACCGGATCTTATTCAGTTCAAGATACAGGAGGATTTAATCTCGCTGTTGCAGCAGATGCATTTGCCAATGAGGAATGGTGGGGCATTGTCCGTATGGATAGAAGCAAAAGGTTGATCTTCTACACGATGCAGTCCAACTTTGTCCAAAGCACGTATGCCAAAGCTAGAATCTCATTTTCCCCTACATCTACCATGAAGGCTGGTAACCTAGCCATCCTTATTTCGACAATCGGTTCAGCTACAACCCCAGTCATAAAAATCATTAATCCGGCTGGAGTTACCAATACAAATACTGTCAGCACACTCTCAGCTACAAATTATTCTTCAACTTACGTAATTACCACTGGGACACTCAACGGTTCCTATCAGGTTATTTTCAGTGGCATCATTAACTCAACAAATGTCCACATTCTTTCAGGATTCATTGTGGACACAGTAGCTCCCAACCAGCCATTACCTGGAACGGCTTATGCCTCAGATACGGGAATGACAATAGAATGGGAGAGCACATCTGACGATGTGAGCGGATCAGGAGTAGGATCATACAAGATATATAGGAGTGTTGATGGAGTGACATTCATTCTTCTCACCAATGTCCAAGGGCAGAAATTTATTGACTCCACAACACAAGACGGAAAAATCTACTATTACAAAATTGCCGCTGTTGACACGGCAGGCAACGAGAGTCTTGCTTCAACTGTTTTTGAAGGAAAACAGACAGACAGCCTTGTCACAGTCTATCCAGTTCCCTCAGTAAAAGGACAGAATGTGAGTGTAGGAATCAATCTCCCTGCTACAGCAAACATGAATGTATCCATAAACGATATGAGTGGAAGGAAGATAGTCCAGTTGGCAAAGAATGAAACCATGGACAAGGGGTGGAATATCTTCACTTGGGACGGCAAAGATGCTTATGGAAACACAATGAAACGCGGAGTCTACTACTGCTACATTGTGAGAGGGACAGAAAATCCTATCATCAAGAAAATAGTCATCAGGGATTAAAGGATATTACCATGAAGATTACAAAGCCAATCATACTCACCATCCTCTTATTCATTCCACTAACATTAGTTGCCTCAGGCGAACCATTCGAACATTCTCCGAGAGCTGTTGGCATGCAGGATGCGGTTTCTGCATTATGTGATGACGCCTCAATCATAAACATCAACCCTTCCGGCACATCAGCCCTTCAGAAAAGTGCTTTCGCCTTTTCCTATTCACGGCTCAACACGGAATTCAACATATTCAACTTCACCTATGTCCAGCGTGCCAAGCCTGTCGCTTTTGGTTTCAACGCTCACATAAACAGCCTTTCGGATGGATTCGAACAGTTGGATTCGATAGGCAACTCATTGACCTCCTTGGGAAAATATTCCAAACAGAAATATACGGTCAACTTCTCGTCCGCTTTTTCCAAAATATTTCATATGGGAATCAACTATCTTTATACAAGTGAGAATATTTCCAGTGAATCCTATTCCACATCCTCCTTGGACACGGGTCTCTTCCTCAAACCTGCAGACTGGTTCGGGTTTTCGACTGTTGTCAACAACATCCTGATTTCTGATGAGACAGAACTGAAGACGGGATTTGCTTTCACTCTTGTAACATCAGAAGACGGCAAGCCAACCAGGACAGAAGGAGGCAATCCGCAAGCCCCTCCCCAGCCTATCGGAGGATACGGAGCGGGTCCTTCCGCAGATGCCCATAATACAGAAGATGAGATCACTGAGAAGCTGGAAAAGCAGATTGACAAGGATCTTGACCTGATTTTCACTCAGACTTTCAGGAAAATGAAAGGGACGACAGGAAATCTCTCTACTGGTGGAAAACTGGATTTTGAAGTTGACATGGTGTATAGTTTTGGAAAAGAGAATTTTTCAACTGCTACGGGTGGTCTTGAACTTTGGTTCTCACAGAATGTAGGTCTCCGGGCTGGTCTTGAATATAGCATCTACTACAACAGTATCAATTTCGGACTGGGTTTTTCTGCTGGGGTGGGACCTGCGCGGGTTGATTATTCCTTTTCAGTTAACAGTATGTTCATGTCCCATTTTGTAGGAATACAATTCCAATATTGATTAGAAGAATTTAAGTAAAACAGGATTGCCTTTCTTGCTTCTCTGTCCATGCCTGTTGGGATATGGGAGAGTGGATGAAGAAAGCTAAAGTTGGTGGATATGGTAATAATGAACTTCAAGTTTACACTAACAGGAGAAGAAGGTCTTTATTGAAGCTGGAAACCTTGTTAAAAAAGTTGTAAAGGATAAGGATGGAAAATTCACATCAGCCAAAATTAAGACACAGGGGACAAAGTATAGCATCGCTTTTGAGGCTAATGTAGCTACTTCGAGGGAAGATATCTTTGAAAGTTAATCATGCAGGAGGAAGCCGGGTGGCTTATTCTTCTGAATGGGAAATAGAGTAACATTCAATTGAGGTCGTCAGACATGGTTTTTTTCGTCAGAAAAAGTCAAGATGATGTTAAGCAAACAAAAAAAATCCTGTTTTCTCTTGACTTGTGTCGATTTTTTTATTACATTATCGGAATGATATCGTTAACATAAGGCGAGGTGTCGAAGTATCCATTTTTTGGTGTTCGAAAAATGAGTTTGCAGATGTCTTCAAAGAGTCGTTTTTATCAATTTCAATGCAAGCGATTTCATCGGTTTTGTCGTTTTGTGGAAAATTTACTAAAATTGTTCAGGAGGTTCGATATGAAGAGACTTTTATGTGTCATCCTTTTTTTTGTTATGAGTCTTTCCTTATTTGCCCAAGTGGAAGTAAAAAAAGAGGGCGAAAAATTCATTCTATTGGTTGATAAGAAGCCTTATTATATTAAAGGTGTCACGTATGGTATCGGAGCCGATCCTGAAAAGATTGATGGATATATGGAAGATATCAAGTTTCTTGGTGCCAATACAATTCGTACTTGGGGTTGTGGAGAGAAAGACACTCCTATTCTTCTTGATGCCGCACAGAGACATGGAATAAAAGTTATGCTTGGTTTATGGCTACGTCATGGAAGATCCGGTATGGAAGGCGATGACAATTTCAATTACGCTATCGATGCAGAAGGCAAGAAAGCGCAATACGAAGATACTTTGAAATGGGTCGCTAAGTTCAAGGATCATCCTGCTTTGCTCATGTGGGGAGTTGGAAACGAAGTCATTTTAAATATCGGTCCAGAAGATCAGAAAATTGCTTATGCCCAGTTCCTTGAAACACTTGTCAAAGGAATCAAGGCGATTGATAAGAAGCATCCCGTTGCATCCGTTTCTGCATGGTCCATCGCATGGCCTTACTGGACAAAGTATACACCATCACTTGATGTATATGCAGTCAATGCGTATGGGGCAGGAATGAATGTCGTTGAAAATGAATGGAAGCAGAAATGTCCACCAACAAAACCATATATGGTGACTGAATTTGGCGCGTCTGGGGAATGGGATGCCAAACCTGACGGAAATGGATTGAAAGTTGAGCCCGATGATAAGGAAAAATATGAGACAATTGCGAATGGGTGGAAAAACTGGGTGGAAACAAAACCGATGTGTTTGGGAGGATTTGTTTTCAATTATGGTGACGGTTGGGATCATGGGGCAGTTTGGCTGAGTTTCAAAATGCGTTCCATGTTGCGGCCTTCCTATTGGGGAACAAGAAAAGCGTTCACTGGTTTGGATCCTGTAAACTCAATGCCGATAATTGATGTTTTCAGTTTCCCTGTTGACCAGTCCAAGCCCGACAAATGGGTCAAAGTGAAATTGAACGCAACAGATGTTGATAGTAAAGATTTGACAATAAAATTCTATTATAACAAGCGTGAAGGGAGCAGAAAGAAACGAGATGCCATTTTCCTTCTTGAATCCAAGGGAGATATGAAGAAAGGGTATCAGGTAAAAGTTCCACAAGAAAATGGTGTTGTCAAGATGTATGCATTTGTTTCAGACGAACAGAAGAACCTCTCCATTTCACAGACATCCTTCATTGTCAATGCGGGATTAAATAAAGGAACCATGGCCATCCGTGGTATGAAAGCAGAACTTCCTTTCTACGTTTATGATGAGGATGGTCCTGGAATCACTTTGCCTTATGTCGCTTCCGGATGGATGGGAGATAAACTCGCTGTCATGAAGATGGATAATACATGGAAGGAGAATCCAGCACGAGGAAAAACTTGTATCAAGTTCACTTTTGATGCAGATGCTGGTTGGGGAGGAATTGCTTGGCAGGATCCTCCCAATGATTGGGGGAAGGAAGCGGGTGGATATGACCTGACAGGTGCTAAGGTTCTCAGGTTTAAAGCTCGTGGGGATGTCGGTGGTGAACAAGTGGATTTTGGATATGGATTGATTGATAAGAAAGAACCATATTATGATACAGCAAAGGATTCAAAGAAAGGAATCGTTTTGACAAAAGAATGGCAGCAGTTTGAGTTTTCCTTGAAAGATAAGGATCTGACTTGTATCAAGACTCCTTTTGTCTTCTTCTTTGGTGTAAATGGGAAAAAACTTATATTTTATTTGGATGATATAGTCTATGAATGATATGGAATCTTGAAAGGAATTGAGGAGTGGCCAGATGAGAACTTTTCCGTTTAAAATGATTGTAGGAGGTTTGATGGTTTGGCTTGGAAGTATGAGTATGCAGGTTTCAGCGGAAGACAAAGCCTCACTGGTAGAGATAAGGCAGGTCGGGTCAACCTTGAAACTTTTTAGGAACGGAAAGCCCTATTATATCCGAGGTGCTGGTGGCCATATGAACCTGGATATGCTAGTGAAAGCTGGCGGGAATTCCATAAGGACCTGGGGAACAAACGATGCCCAGAGGATTCTGGATGAGGCTCATGCACAAGGGTTGACAGTCTGTATGGGACTCTGGGTTCAGCATGAAAGGCATGGCTTCCAATATGGCGATAAGAAAAAAGTGAAAGAGCAACTTGAGAATTTCAGGGCTGCTGTCAGGAATTTCAAGGATCATCCTGCCCTCCTGATGTGGGGAATCGGAAATGAAGTTCATATCAATGCGAATGATAAACGGGTTTGGAATGCCATCAATGATATTTCAAAAATGATACATCAGGAGGATGGCCGGCATCCCACGTTGACTGTTACGGCAGGAATTTCGCAAGATTTAGTTGATACAATCCTCCAGAGGGCACCAGATTTGGATATGCTTGGAATCAATGCCTATGCATCTATCGGTGGTTTACCTATGAGTTTGAGGAAAATGGGCTGGGCAAAACCTTATGTCATCACTGAATGGGGAATCAATGGAATGTGGGAAGTGAACAAGACAACATGGGGCGCACCATTGGAACCTACGAGTGGAGTGAAAGGTCCCATCTATCATGACAGATTTATGAATATCATTGCTCCCAATTCCAATAGAAGGTTGGTGGGATCCTATGTTTTTCAGTGGGGATGGAAACAGGAAAAGACAGCGACCTGGTTTGGTCTTTTCGCTCCTCCCGGTGTGAAAACCGAGATTTATGATCATATGCATAAGGCTTGGACTGGTGTTTTCCCGCAAGATCTTTCACCGTCCGTGAAATCCATTGAGCTGGATGGGAAGGGACCAGAGGAGAATGTTACTCTCAAAAAGTCGGGGCAATATCCGATCAAGATAAAAGTGGAAGAGAATGCAAAAACAACGGTAACATACAAGTGGCAGATCTTTGAGGAATCAACTTCAGACAAGACTGGCGGAGATCATGAGGAAGCTCCACCGGAACTTGACAACCTTTTTTCAGGCAAACTTGGTCCTGAGATGATTTTCAAGGCTCCTGATCGGAAAGGGGCTTATCGGATCTATGTTTATGTCTATAATGATTTTGGAGCAGGTACAGCCAATTTTCCGATATATGTTGAATGAACCCTGTTTTGATGAGGAGGTGTCGTATGCATAGGATTTTTATTGTTCTTGTGATGTTCTTGTTTGCAACACAATCCGGCGCAGCACCATCAATTGTAAAAGTGACTAATATCAGCGGTAAATGGCAGTTGCGAGTGAATGGACAGCCCTTCATTGTCAAGTCAGTTAATTATGATAGCTGGAAAGTTGGTACCTGTAATGATTCCTGGAAAAACCATCTGGCAATGAATCCGAATGAAGAAGATGCTTGGATTGATATGAATAAGAATAATGTGCGGGACGCAAATGAACCGATTGTTGGTGATTGGGCGATTATGAAGAGTATGGGAATTAATGCTATCCGGGATTTCCAGAATGGGAACCAAGCGTATGCGGATTATACGCAATACAAACCGATTTTCCAGGCAATGTATGCAAATTACGGGATCATGGTTGTGATGAATAGTTTTTTTGGAATGTATGGGGTTGGAGCTGTTGGAACATGTGATTATGGTGATGCGGCAGATAGGGCTAGTGTTCTGAAGAGTGTGACAAATGTGGTGAGGGCGTATAAAGATGAACCATACATACTCATGTGGGTATTGGGTAATGAGAATAATTATAATCAAAGTTGCAATGCGGCAAATAACCCTGCTTATGGCACATTATTACAGGAGGCTGCTTTGGCAATCAAGGCGATTGATCCCAATCATCCTGTTGCCAATTGTGACGGTGATATGGGAAATATGAATATTACAAAAACAGCGCCAGCACTGGATATTTTTGGGTTGAATTGTTACAGGGGAAGGACAGGATTCGGAGATGTTTTTTCGCGTACAAAGACAGAATTTGACAGACCTGTTTTTTTCTTAGAGTATGGTGGTCCTTGGGAAGAAGACCATGCAATACCAAATTGGGATTGGTGGGGTAACTGGACTGATTTTGAAAGTATACAGGTTGCCACACATAGCAATTGTTGGAGCCAAATTATTCAAGAATCCTATATAGGGACCGGAGTCTCTGGTAATGCGATTGGTGGAACTTGGGCGCATTATATTGACAGATGGGGAGAGCATGGTTCATGTAATGTCCAGAATGATGGCGATAATGGTGGAATTTTCAGTCAAGGGAATGGCAGTCAGAGTCCACATATGCGCCAATGGCGTCCCGTTGCCACATATTACAAGCGAGTTTGGAATGATTCTTCGTTATACAGGAATGTTGTCATACAAGTCTTTCCGAACAATACTGTCAAAACCGGATTGATAACAATAAAAGTGAGTGCTTTCACGCAGGTTGGGAACATGTTACTCAAGGCTGTTACACCGACAGGTGTGACAAACATTCTTATTAACCTTCCTCCTGGAACGTCAACAAATTATCAGACAACATACCAGATAACTACTAATTCTGCTAACGGAACTTGGTGGTTCATCGCCACTGGAACAATAGGAAGTACGGCGGTTCGTCAAACCTTTAGTATTGTTGTTGATACTGTTGGTCCCACTCCTCCAACAACACCGTATGCTGTCAATCATGAGGATGCTCTTGTGCTAGGGTGGAAAGAAGGATTGGATACTTCAACTAGTGTGGTAAGTTATAAGATTTATAGGAGTTTGAATGAACATTCCGGATTTGTGCAAGTGGCATCAGTCAGTAATCTGTCATGGATTGATACATCAGCTGTTGAAAATGTGACATATTACTATCGGATAGCATCGGTAGATGTTGTAGGGAATGTTGGTGCGATGTCTCCTGTTTTCACAGGAAAACTGACCAAAAGTGATTATACCATCTACCCAGTGCCAGTAAAGTCGGGTCAACCAGTAAACATCGGTTTGAATTTGCCGGAAACCACAAAACTGAATGTTGGAATTTATGACATGTCAGGTAGGTTGGTGAAGCAAATATCAAAGAATGAGGAATTCAGTAAAGGATGGACCTCTGTCGTTTGGGATGGCAAGGATGCACGAGATAAAAATGTTGGCAGAGGCGTTTATTATTGTGTTTTCAAGAGCAGCAGGGAAGAGAAACGAAAAAAATTGGTTGTTGTCGATTGATGATATTTTAGCAAATTGAACATTAGTACCTTGACCGTCGGATTTTTACAATAGTTTCTATGGTTAAAAACAGCTTCACATCCAAGATTTTCGGCTGTTTGTCTTCCGATCAAACTTTGGGCAACATGGAAGAAACTTGATGGTCAGAACACTAGCCAACAAGCATTATATTTCTTGCATGGATAAACAACAACAGATCTTTAATCTAAAACACGGACTTAATGTCGCTCTTATTCCCGTTCAACATAGAATGGAATATTTGCATACCCATATTGGTTGTTGGAATCCTTGATATAACCAAAAAGCCTGTAAGCTCCTGGTTCATCTGGTGCGGTAAATGTTACAGAGAAATCTTTTTGGGTTGACTTAAAAGGAATTTTTTCAGGTTTCATTTCCTTATCACCACCAGTCTCTGTAGCTGTAGATTCCCTGTAAACCTCCCAAATGACTGTGTATTTAGGATTCTGCACCATCGCATCGAGAGTTGCTGTATACTGCTTTCCTTTTCCTACGTAGACTGCATTTTGGTTCTTCATGCCTTCAATTTTGATGCTTTTTACATGGGGACTTCTTGTTGGTGGATAGTATCCAGTCCAATTGAACATCATCGCATCAACCATTTCAGTGGGATAATCCCCTTCCATGAATAGGTTGAACCAAGTGTGTGTTCTTTCCTGTTTATATCCCCAAAGGAACACAAAGGATCCGATACTACGTGGGGAAGAGATAATCGCCTTATATCTGTTAAGAAAGGTTTTTGCTTTTACACCGCTAGACTGTTCTATGGGAGCTTTCCAAGGAGTGAGAGCTACTTCCCAATACCCGTTTACACCCCATTCCGTAATCATGAATGGTTTGCCTAATCCGTTCATATCAGCAGCACCTATCTGTCCTTCCAGTCCACCATAAGCATTGACTCCAATGATGTCCACTTCAGGGCAGCGTTCTTTCAGATGTTGCGCGAGATTCTTATCAAAACCCATCAGTATGGTAGCTGTTGGATGATTTGGATCCACAGTATGGGCATATCGCGCTACGGCATTGATCTGATCATACACTTTAGGGTTCTTAGCCATGTGATTGACTTCGTTTCCAATACCGTACATCAATAAGGCAGGATGATCCTTGACGGCATCTATGATATCCGTAAATTCCTTCAACCGTTTTTGAACCAACTCCACGTTATTATAATCAAAATTATGCCTTTCATGATCAACCCAGAAACCAAGACAAACCATCAACCCGTTTTTATGCGCTTCATCAAGAAGCTTCAAAGCATCTGCCGGATTATCATGTCCCCAAGTTCGGATAGCATTCCCACCATGCGACTTGATATTGCTGAGGAGTTGACTGGCTCCCGCACCCTTGATAAAAAAAGGTTTGTCATCAACATAAAAAGATATGGAGCCATCTTTGTGCTTAGCATACTTCACACGCGCTTTTTCATTGGGCACCCAAGATTCAATGGTCTTGTCAACAGAAACCGCTTCACGTTTCTTATAAACCCACTTGCCTGGATCGATTTTGATATGGTATTCCTCTTTGATCAATTTCGTCCCCGTAATTTTCCCTGGAACTTTGGGTTGTATGTCTACTACAGCTCCAACAAGATCCATCTCTATTTCTGGATGAGACGCAAGAATTTTCTGAATGTTTGCCAAAGCGACAGGAGCCGTAAACCAGTAAAAGTCACCGGCAGGACTCCAACCGACTGAAAGGGGAAAATGAAGGAGGACAGCATAATACGCCTTTAAAGCATGCCTATAAAGACCTGCATTATTCAGAATGTTGCCGGCGAAAAGCATCTTAATTCCATCATCATCGTTGGCAGTAGCCCATTTGTAGAACGCTTTCCTGTAATCTGAATCTGTCAAAAATTCCCAGTGACTACCAGCCAGTTCTCCGTTCTTATCGTAGGTTCGATAGGCTACCGTCCTCTTTACAAAGGCGTTTGCTGGATAAATGCCTTCCCCAACAGCGAGCATGAGACCTTCTGGATCACGGATCACATATCGATAATTGGCTGTTCCACGCAATTCGAAAGTACCATATTTCTTATAATCAATGATATTCGTTTCCCCAGGAAAAGCTAACTCAAAAGCTGGACTATCTGCCAAAGTTTGTAAAGGGAAAAAAGTTAATGCAAAAATCAAAGCACTGAAAAACAGAGATCCAAAAATAGTTCGTTTTGCCATAGATAACCTCTTTTTATTTGTACCGGATGCCTGAATTGAATGCAATCGATTGCATCCCTATATTAAGATAACATCATTTTTAATGAAAGTCAAGCAAAATTATTTTATGGAAACTAAATGCGATAAGATATCCTTTATTACGCGAATTGTCAAGAGAAAGGAAAGAGAATAATTTTTTCCCCACCTCTTGACTTTGACAGAAAAAAAAGCTATTTTATGGTAACGATAACATAAAAAGACAAGCATTCCTTTCCAAGCAGCCTCTTCTCATGTATTTTTTTGGATAGGAATTGCAAGCGCTTTCAGATGTCGGTCATGTTTCAGTTCGTTTATCAGGAGGCTTTATGTCAACATTTTTCAAAATCATTCTCACCTTTTCCTTGATCCTCATCTTCGTAACGATCCCCAACATCAATGCTCAGTCTGTGATATGGGTCGGCGATGGCAGTTATGCCGAATATCCCCCGCCTAAGGAGTCTGATGGATTCCGTGTTGCCAATGCGCCTCTTTTTGTGGTTGAGACAAATACCCGTCCCCTCCCCACAAACAAATGGTGGTCCTATATCCTCATGAATGGGCAGACGGGAAAACTCTGGACCCACCCCGTAGTTTCTGAAGCGAACACAAACTCCATCCCTTACGGTGTTAAAGTCTATTGCACGGCAGGCTGGAACATTAACCAGACAAACAACAAGGACGGTCCCACTGATATTGACGCAGGATGGCCCATCACATTGAGCGGCGACAATTTCAAACCCAGAAATGTGAAAGCACGAAATTGGGGAGACTGGTTCCTCCAATACATGATGTACGAAACGAATACAGGACGAGGCATTGATGTAACCGTAGGACATGGGTTTCCTTATGTCTGGTTGGAGTACAACAATCTCAATCCCATCATCAAGAGTGACTGGACAGCAGTTTATTATGACAAGAATCAGGTTGACATCAAACCCAAGTTGCTCACCTCCTATACAAATGACCATATCGCTTTCACTTGGAACAGCGACAACGTGGACAGGCAGTTTGCCATCTTCGCCCCTGCCAATACCATTTTCAAGATTACGAACAATGACAGGGTGCTGGTCACATTCACAGGGGCTCAGAAATTCCTGGTTGTCTGTCCGATGAACAATAAAAACGACATCAGCTTCTTCTATGACTACGCCTACGTAATACCACGAGGCACGCAGGTTTCATGGAATTATGATAGGAACGCTGCAAGGGTCAACACTCACTGGCACATCGACACTGAAAATTTGAAAGGGGAAGCGAACACAACTCCGTTGCAAGGATGGATTCCCCATCATTATAGAACTACAACACACAACCTGGCTTTCATTGGTCCTGAGTTCATCACGTCACGGGGAAAACTGAAACTCACCGCAGGAACAGATTATGACATCTCCTGGAAGTTCAACGGACTTCTTCCCAATCTTCCCAATCCACAGAAACTTATGACAAGAGCGGATTATGATCCTGTGAGAATGTCCAACCTTATTACAAAATTTGATCAGGAAAATACAGGTTATGGTGACGACCTCTATTGGGGTGGCAAGGATCTCTTCTATTATGGACAGATGATGATGATAGCCAAAGAACTGAATCATCCTTCCTTTGAAAGTATCAAGAGCAAATTGCGGACTGCCTGTGGAGATTGGCTCACATACCAACCTGGCGAAACTGCACACTATTATGCGGCCTATCCACGGTGGGGCGGGCTGGTTCCCTTCGGTGCAGGCTGGGCTATTTATTTCACAGACCACCAACTCTGCCTTGGATACCACTATGCGGCAAACGCCTATCTCGGAATGTATGACAAGGAATTTATCGAAACATACAGGGATATGATCATCACGTCCGTCAAGGAAGTTGCCAACTGGGATCGTTCGGATGATTTTTTTCCTTTCATGCGCTGTCTAGATATCTGGGAAGGCCATTCATGGGCTGGTGGAACTGCTGATGTGGGAGGCAACAATCAGGAATCTTCCTCTGAAGCTCTTCACACATGGGGCGGGATGTTCCAGCTTGGTGAAGTGATGAATGAACCTGATATGACAGCAGCAGCAGCATTCGCCTATTCAATGGAATCACAAGCTTCTCGCGAATATTGGTTTGACGTCTATAACGAAAATTTTTCTCCCTATTATAAGAACATGCATTCAGTCATCTGTTGGGGAGGTGGATTGGGATACTGGACTTATTTCAGCGATAATCCCATGTGTTATCACACAATACAATGGTTGCCACTCACACAGAGTATGAATCATCTTGTTATGGATACAAACTACGCTCGAGCAGAATATAATTATATGATGAACGAAGTTCTTGCGAAACCGGAATGGGGAAATGATGTTGAAGATTGGGGTGGTGGATATGGGAACGTTGTCCTTGGTTTCATCCAAATGTTTGATCCGAACCTTGCACTCGATAAATACAATGCCCTTTGGGATGCAAACAATCCAGAAGTACGAAACCAAAGGGAATCCGGAATCACCTATTATTATGCCAACAACAATTATGCCTTAGGCCCCATCAAATGGGATTTCCACACATCTATCCCACAAAGCACAGTATATGAAAATCCATCAACAGGAGTGAGGACCTACCTTGTTTACAATCCTCGTCCTTACAATCAGGTCTGTACTGTCTATTCCAACGGAATTGCCCTATTCAATATGATTGTCCCACCTGGAGAGATCTTTATGACAAACTCAAAAGTCATTCTCCCTCCTGAATTCGATCTTGTGGGAACGTATCCCCTTTCGGGTGAGACAAATGTTGACCAGAGAATAGAGCATATCATACTGGTCTTCTCGTCAAACGTATCACCAGCCTCGCTTTCGGGCATCACCATTTCTGGCCCAGGTGTTACAGGAATGAGTCTTGCCAACATCAGCCCTTCCAACACAGCTCATTTTACTGTCACAGGTCTTATGGAATGGCAAGAGAGTTACACAGTTATAATTCCCTCCACAGTGGCAAGCATCAAGGGGACAATGTTGGGATCCTCTCACTCAATCAATTTCAAACTTAAACCATCCCCCGCTCTTGTTGTCAAATACCTTGAACCACTTAATGGCACGATGAACAATCCTACAAACTTGGACAGGATTTCCATATCTTTCAACTATAAAATGGAAATGACTACCTGTACAGGAGTAAGAATTGTGGGCAAAGGAGTTACAGGACTTGTCCCTGTCTCAGGTGATGGTTCAAACATCATACGTTTCGCGATAACCGGAAAAATCAATCCTGATTCCGGATACAAGATAATTGTGCCCACCTCCTGCAAATCTGTTGATGGAGTGAGTTTATTCTCGAATACAGAATCCTTCTTCTTTTCCGAACCACTCCCCTCACCTCCTTGGGTTTATTCGGATACATTTTCAGGAAAGACTTATGACAAACAAGCTGACGATGTGACCGTTGACATGCAAAGCACAGACGCCTACGATGGGAATTATTCGATCAAAATCACTGGGGGAGCCACGGAGCATGATGTCGAATTATTCAACGGATGGGGAAGACAATGGACAGACAGACGACCTGTGAACCTCACAAATTATACAAAGGTTGAATTCTGGGCGAAAGGAAACCAACCCACTGTCTGGGTCCACATTGGCAATGACGGTTGGGGATGTGTTGAGTATGGTGAAGTGAGAGGAATCCAGGTGGTCAACGGTATTAACCAGGAATGGAAAAGATTCACGGTTGACATTCCTGCCTTTGCCACAAACATCAACACCCTTTTCGGTTTTAACGTGATGCCAAACGCTACACTCACCTTGGATGGTATTCGGTTTATAAACGATATTATCATGCCTGCTCCGCCATCGGCTCTTTCCTTGTCAAGTTCAACCAATGATAGCAGGATAAGCCTGGGTTGGCATAACAACGCTACAAATGCGACAGGATACCACATCACTTGGAGCACACAGAACATCAGACCTGAAACAGCTACACGCACTTTCAATCTCATCACTATTTCCAATTACACCATTACCAATGTTGTCCAAGGGAAAATGTACTATGTATGGATTGAAGCATTCAACGCGTCAGGAACCAGCGCAGCCCTGGCAGGAAAGATCAAATCCTTCATGCAATCTGTGAAGCTCCTCGCCTCGGTTCCAGCCAACAAATCAGGCCATCTTCCTATCAACACATCACAGATTTCCCTCTCCTTCAATTCAAACATGAATGCGGCAAGCGTCCTTTCTTCATCAACATTTTCAGGAGGGATTCCGCTGATTGCTGTTTCAGGCAACGGAACAAAGACGATTTTCCTGACTTTGGGATCACAGCTCAGCATGAGTACATCCTACACATTATCAATATCAACTAATGCCCTCAGTTCGATGGGTTCGAAGCTCTGGACAACCTACAAGATAACATTTACAACAGTACTGGAAAACCCGCTCCCCTTCTTTGTCCATCTCAACTCCGGAGACGACACAACTGGCGACGGCACGTGGGAACATCCCTTCAGAACCATTGGCAAAGCCTTACGAAGCATGGATACGAGCACATACAATGTGTGCATGGTAGCAGGAACGAACCTTAACCAGACAACAATCGCCATCACAAACACGATAGGAGGGCAGGCAACCCCCATTGAAATCCGAGGTTGGACAAACAGGGCCAAACCAAGATTGAAAGGAAGCATGAATGTGTTGTTTGATTTCACTGCGAACACATCTAACATCATAATTTCAGGCTTTGACATTACGAATGCAGATTATGCTTTTAGATTGAACGGCACTGCTGCCAATATCAGAAAAATAACCATCAAGAGCAACACCATCAGCGGCTGCAGTTTAGGGATCAATGCGCAGAACTGTTCTGAGATCTCCCTCATAGGCAACACATGCAGGAAGATCAACTATGAAGGCATCATGGTTATCAATGTGTCAAAATACATCATACGAGACAACAGACTCCTTTATGGAAATGCGACAGGATTGAGGATTGGGGGCTCTTCCACCCCCGCTGATGATATTGCCTACAATATTTCTGCCTGGAACAACGGAATAGGATTGCACAATGATGCTTCAGGACATTCTGTCATCAGGAACAATGTTGTCTATGGAAATACTGGTGCAGGGATGGATCTCTGGAGTGGGAATCACAGGCTTGTCAACAACATAACCATGAGTAATGATGGCAACGGCATCCAAGGAGGTGTTAGCACAAACAGTTACAACCTCTCCTGGGGAAATCTCACACCTTGGGGAGGCATTGCAGCAGGGACAGCTTGCCTGACAGTTGATCCATTGATCCTCTCCTATGACAGCTCCTCTACGCAGTTCATGAAGATTGATGTTAACAGCCCTTGCCTTGATGCCGGTGACCCCACTATGGATTACAAGAGCGAACGTCGTGGGCTTCACTTGGACATCGGGGTCTATGAGAATCCACGTCTTGATCTGATTCCGAAAGATCCCAGTCTGCTTCAATTGACGGCAACAGGAATCTCATCCATTTCCATCAAATGGAAAGAGAACGCTACAAATGAAACAGGGTATAGGATCTATTGGAGTGCTACAAATATAAAACCAGATATAGCCATGAAAACAAATATGGCAAACACATCCAATCACTCTGTTGCCGGATTGACCTTCTCTACCCGTTATTATGTATGGGTTGAGGCATTCAACGCGGCAGGTCCGAGTGGAACAATAACAGGAAGTGTTGAGACATTCGGATTTCCCAAAGTCGATAGTGTTACAGTCCAACCAAATCCCACCTCAGCCAAGGCAGCAGGCGAGGTGACATTCCTTATCAGATTCAGTGAGACCATGGATCCAGGAATAGCCCCCGCTGTCTATTATGATCCTGCAAGCACAACAGGGAACCAACCCTGTGCTTTCAATGGAACATGGATCAGCAACAGGATTTACAGTGTTAAAAACAGCAATCCCATTTCAGGAGCAACAGGAGATGGATGGGCCCGCGTACGGGTGAGCGGGGCGCGGAATATCTCCTCAGTTACACAGACACCCAACACAAACTTCCTATTCAATATTGATACTCTGGCTCCCGTAGTTTATGGTTTCACAGCGAATAATGGTGTTACAGAAACAGAGACAGACACTGTTTCCCTATCCATCCTATCCAACAATGGGACTGGGACAGCTGTCATCCGATGGTTGGTAAGTTCAAGTGCCACCACACCTCTTCCCACGTCAACCAACTGGAAAGAGGTTATGCCTTCCACGTTCAAAATTCACCAGGCAGGAACATCTTCTATCTATCTCTGGGTTATGGATGCCGCTTCGAACATAAGCTCTGCCATCAGTGTTGATGTGAATTACATACTCAACACAATTCCCGAATTTGAGAATGTGAGACCCTCCTACAATCCCATCAAGCGCGACCAGACAATTACACTTGCCAACTGGGCTGATGCTGGGGCGAAGGAGATAGAGTTCATCCTCTTCACAGTGACAGGGGAACAGGTCTGGAAATCTGGAACCCTCGTTGTACCAAGTGGTCCATGCAGCAAAGATGGAACAAAGATACTCGTGGAGTATATCTGGAATAGTGTTGACCGGGAACGCTTCAGTGCAGGAACATACATCCTCGGTATCACACAGGACAAAAAAATCCAGAAAAAATTCACGAAGATAACTATAGGAAAGTAGGAGCCAAGATATGAAAATAAAATCAGTTACAACATTTCTTATGACGCTGTTGGTTGCCACAACACTGTCCGCAGGTGACAGTATCGGCTCATTCCAGTTTTTGAAATTACCAGCTCATGCGGTGGACAGCGGATTGGCAGGGGCTTCATCAACACTGGCAGGAGGGAGTGAGACATTGTTCATCAATCCTGCGAATCTTGCTGAAGTTAAAAATATGGCTGTCTCTGCAAGTTACAACGCATGGATTCTGGAAATGGCTTATTTTTCAGCATCAGCATCGTTTCCAGTTGGTGATGGAACATTGGCACTCGGTGGTAGCATGTTATCGACAGGGAAGCAGGAAATCATTGAAAATTTCAAAGTGACAGGAGATCAGGCGAACGCAAACATATCTGTTTCTGTAGCATATGGGATTGACATCATGAAAAACTTCGCTGTGGGTGCAGGAATAAGATATACGACGGAAAGTCTCTTTGAGGAGCGCATCCAGACGTTACTTTTGGATGTCAGCAGTACAGTAAAACTGGACAACAGGATCAGGGGAGCTGTCGTGGTTAGAAACCTTGGAAATTCAGAAACAAGTCTGCCATTAAACATCCGAGTTGCAGGATCTTATACATACAGCATGAGTGTTTTCCAATTCACTCCGATCCTTCAGTTTGATTATAATATCGATACTGCTGAAGCAGTGACATTGGCTGTCACTGGTGGATACAAAGGGATACTCAACCTTCGGTTGGGATACAATTATAAGCTGGATCATTCAGGAATGATTATGAATGATGGCATACGGCTTGGTGTAGGCGTGAAAGTACATGGAATCACATGTGACTTGGCTTATACACCAATGGGAGAACTCGGACAGACAGTGATGGTGAGCATGGGATTCCGGAAGTAGCTGCGCATCCCAGCTCGAAGACTCGCTTATCCTTTCCCCTAAAATCAGGGAATTGATTGATGAACCATCCCTTTTTCTTTTTGTGAGTGACTTGGTGAAATTGGAATTATTGAGCGCTGCTCAAAGTCGATGCAGAGAGGGAAAAGTCAAAAATATTTGTCTGTTCAGATAGTAATCTTTTTCATGTTGCCACTAACATGCAGCAAAATGTAATAGACCCAACCAAGGGTTAAGCGGTTTACATTTTTTGCAAAAAAATTGACGAAATCAGAAAAAAGGGATATTACTGGAGCATAAATTCAAGTTCGAGGTAAAAAGCGGGATGCTTCAGGAATTTGATTTTTAGACTGTCATGAATTCTTTCTGACATACATAATGTGTCAGGCTTTATGTAAAGATTGGCTGAACGGGATTTGAATTTCTATATAAATTGACGAATTTAACAATAGACCTTGTCCCAAACTTAGTGTAAAATGACCTTGAAATCAAATGTGAAAAATATCTTCCTACAATAAAAAACTGACTATACAAAAAGAGCCA
>DYKD01000120.1 GCA_020722765.1 Brevinema andersonii
AAATTGCTTCTAAAATTTTTTGAGATTAGTATAAACGCGCTTGTTTTAGGGTTAACATAGCTCATTTTTTTATCTCACAAATCAGGCCATATTTCTTCCTGGCCTTGTTTTCTGGCCGTATAGTTAGGCGGTAACAGCCGACAGCAGATGGCAGACCACAGCGTATAACCCGATTGTCATCCATAGATAAACTCCAACAAAAACCCATAATATTCCTTGTGGAACTGCTCTGTTGTAAAATTGACCACACCCCGGGAAAAGTAAGCTGAATAAGAATGCTCTAAGCGGGGTTCTTGTACGCTTTTGCACTTTCATGATGTCAGATGATTGGGCATTGGTTTTTTCCAAAAATTTATTACCCGAACGGAACTTGTCAATGACAATTAATAACCAAAGTGGCCATATTCCCATTATAGTGTCTGATATATCGATGTTGCTTCATTTGAGTTTGTATCGACAATGATTACAATATATCTGTGTTGGGTCAGTTATTTCATTCTTACAATTTGGACACTTGGCTGTTACATATCTGCTCTTCCACTGGTTTTCAATGATTTTTGCCAACAACCCTTTGGTTGCACGAAAGGCATCTTCATCACTCCTGCGAGTTCGACACAATATGTCAAGCGATAGTTTCCGTGTCTCAACTCCCTCATGTGTATCAAGGATGAGCATTTCGATATTATCTTCGATAGTCTCTTTTATCTGCGCAGATACCACACTATCTTTATCTTTGAGTACAATTTCGAATAGCTGAATCGTTCTTTGTTGAATTGTTCCATCCGTAACTGTTTGTCCACAAACAGGGCAATGGCGCGTTATGGTATTTTCATTCGCCTCACATTCGATGAGATTTACAAACATTTCTTTAATGCTATCGATAGTGTCCAATGCCTTTGTATCACATAAAATATCAACAGCATAGTTTCGTATTGTAGCATCTTCTTCGCAATCCATGATACACTCTGTCAGGATGCTTTTTATGGTATGCCTTTTTTCATGTGATGTTATCGGATCGTGCAATAGTTTGTCATATATCTGAAGGGCTCTTTCCTTGACATTTCGCTCCGCAGCCAAAACCATGGCATCACATATAACGTTTTTGTTAAGCTTCCTTCGTAAAAACCTGCCGACGATATAGATTGATAATTCGCTTTGTGTGTTGATGGTGTTCAGAGCCCTAATGCGCAGATCTAGCCCTTTGTGCAAAATGATGAATTTTTCCATAAGCTGCTTTAGGGCAAAGGTATCCTGATCGTCATTATCAAAAGAGGGCATTTCAGATATGGCTTGAATCAATCGGTGATAGTATAACAGAAGGTAATCCAGAATTTCGTCAAGAATGTTATCATTTTGTTTCCAACGCAAATAATCCATGTTTCCTATGGTACGATCCGCATAAGATTCAAGAATAGAGATAATGCTGCTTTTGTCTCGAATCATTGGCTCAATTATATTGGCATTTGTCAAGGCATGGATGGAATTTTTCAGTCCCTGCAGAAGTTCAGTATAAAGGAGCCCCAATTGTTCTTGAGAAATTGATGGCGTTACTACATTCTTTCCCCAGTTAACGATGCCTCCCTCTTCGTTTTTTGCTTTTGTCGATTGAAGCATCGTCCAAATGTTCTCGTATGTCTTAAAAACCGAGGAAGAATGATTTTTTGCGGTAATTTTGATCATAGCAGAAGCGTGATCAAATTCTTTTTGGGGGTGGATCCTCTTGTCTTCTAAAATTGCGTTGTATGCCGTGCAAATGCATGCATCGATTTCATCGATACCATCCATAACACCTGTAACATTATGTGCCCATGCAATGAAGGCTTCGCGAACAGATTCTTCCTGAAGTGTTTCCATATTTAACTTATTAAGGAAGTGAATACCAAGCGGGCTACCGTTCAAGATATTGAAAAGAATAGAAACCTCTTTTTTTGTCTTTACGTTTTCATTGACCAAACCAATAAAATTTCGATAGTCATCTCGTAACCCGTTGATCCCGGTGAGTCCAAACTCTTGGGAAACCTTTTCAGCCGTGCGTCGATTTTCTTCTTTGTTCATATCTAGTAAACTATCTCTCAACTTAGCCTTTAAATCCTTTTCATCTTTAATTTTTTTATCGATGCAATTAGGGGTTACTCCCTGAAACGATTTGGCAACATGTCGGTCAGCTAACGTGGGTTGGTTCATAGACCATTACCTCCAATATCTCTTCGATAAAAACCTTTAAAATCTTCTTCATTCTTATGGCCAATACTGGAATAATCGGACTGTCTGAAACTTTCTTCTACTCTGCGATGGAAATCCTTCCAAGTAGCCGCAATCAAAATTTTATCTTTCTTGCTCAAATCGTTCAAAATCAATGAAGCGTATTCTTCAGGATAGTAGTCATTAATACGCGTTGAGATTTTTTCAAACCGCTCATCAATGTGTTTTTGTAAAATATTATTGTTGTAATAAAAATAAATGATGTAAAGAAGATACGCTAATGTTTGGAAAATCATCAACGATTTAGACAAAATGATGTTTTGTCTGTCAGTAGTCAACAATCTTTCAAGAAGTGGTGTTGCCGCCTCCCAGAAATCATCCATCATACTTCCCAAGATAAAAAAACCTACTGCTCCTCCAATGAGAAGTAAAGGCACAACGATGCCTAAAACGGTGATTAGAAATGGAGCAGTAAAGACAATCGACAACAGTCTTTTCGCCTTTTGTCCGAAAAATGCCGCGAGTCTTTTGCCTGAATGTCGATCAGACACTGCAACTGTATTTTGTTTACGAAAATCAAAAAGACCCTTAATGTAGTACACAAGCATAACAACAGCCATCGCAAAAAGAAACCAGCGAACAGTATCGATTCCGCTGATCATTTCCCGATAAATATTTTGGGGGAAGATAGTGGTCACAGATACTTTCAGAAGAAAGAGGCATAGACCGATGATGAGAAACGACAAGGGGCTGAAAAATCTGTAAACTGCGGTGTGGTCTTGGGCAATAACCAGCGTGGAAATCAACATGTAAGCCAAAACAATCCATTCAATGATGCCGACACCGCAGAGGGGCAGTAGAACGATGCTGTAAAAGGCTGTATAAACAAAAATATCTGAGACAATATAAAGTGTTTCCACAACAGGTCCGATTTTTGGGGTATCTTCATAAATAATTTTATTGAACTGATGCATGATGTATGCGTGGACGGCGCCAAACATCAAATAGACGATCATGTCCGGGTACATGGCAATCTTTAGACGAAATGCGCCGAGAGAAGAAATATACAGGTTGGACAAGTATAACAGCCATATCCCGACGGTCAGACGCCCTGCACCCCAAAATTCGGGTTCCGCCGTGCGAATAAGATAACGTTTCATGTGGTCTCCTCATTCAGCTAAATATCGAACCCAGGGATTTTCTCTTGAGGATCGCTCTTAGAACCGAAGATTATCCTTTTTACTTTATCCATTATACCCTCATTTATGATCGATTCTGCAGATTTTTTATAGGATTCGAGAAAGTCGGTGTGGATTTTTAAATTCCCTTTGCTGCCCAGCGAGTTGGGGTATTTTTCTTTGTAGTCATCAATTAGTGTCTGGAGTTGTTTCAATTGGTCAGCTTTAACAGGGTTTAAAATGCCTTTGAAAACGCTTTCTGTTGCTCCCAGAGCTTCCCGATATTTGAGTTGAACAAGGACACAAAAAACAGAAGCACCGCGACTGCTAATGTTATCAAATGGTTCCACAAGTGATTTCTGGTACTGACTGCATAAGTCTATCACTTCCTCCGGTTTGTGCCGTTTCGAGAGAAGGCCTTTGTAAGCCATTTTCATGAAGGTAAACGGTATAATCTCAAAGGCACGATAAGAAGATGCGGAATTATTATCATCCATATCTTTTGTTATATAAACAGCGCCAGTTATGAGATGTTCATAGGGAGATAGAGATGACCTAACAGAAGATATGGAGTTGATAGAGGAATAATCATCACAATACTGGAAAAATTTATTCAGGTAATCTCTGACATCCTGCGTTAACTGATTTTTCTCCTGCTCAAAAATGGCACGACTGGCAGGAATGTCCTTTCGGGTGTCTATTGCGTGAAGAATTCTTCCCAATGGAGTTTTCTGTTCAACAGGTAAAGCTTGTTCAGTCCCCAAAACGCCTTTTTCCCTTGTTACATCCGAATATAAATGACTGGCGATCTGCGTCAACGGGAAAACAAGAAGAATCAGAAGCAATATCCATCTTAAAACCTTGCCTTTGGTTGTTTCCAGAAGAAACTCTTTCATAGTGTTATGCACCCGGGGAAATCACTTCCGTGATTTTATTTGTTTGAATAACGCTGTCAACTCGTTTGGTTGTGTAGGGATTTCAAGCATTTTTTTTGAATTTATTCCCTGCAATATTTCTCTGGAACTGATCGCAAAGTTCAATCCTTCAGAATCAATCCTTATGCTAGTATTGACCCCTATCAACCGTCCCTTACCGTCCATCAATGGACCGCCGGAATTCCCATGATTTATCGGCGCATCAATCTGAATCATCTCGCCATTGGATGGGTCATCCCTGATGGCAGACAAGACCCCGCTTGTAAAAGTGTACAAAAGCCCTTTCGGATGGCCCATCGCATAAACCTTTGCACCTTGGGGCGGCAACGTATCACTCAACTGCAGTACGGGATAGGCGCTGCCTGGTACTTCCACTATGAGGATTGCATAGTCTTTCAAATCTTCATTGATATAAATTTTTTCCGCCGGACATTTTTTGCCATCCGGCATGATAACGGTTACCTCATATTCGGAAATTTCAGGTTTAGAATCTGAGTTATACATTTCACGAATACCGGTCACATGTTGGTTGGTCAGTATCCAGTACTGATTATCGATTTTATCTATAATGACCCCCGACCCCATCCAAGCAGAATTGCTATCTTTAAATATCAAGTTTTTTTCAATATAATGAACATCTACTTCAACAGTTGATGACCTTCCCAAAGCAGCAATTTCTTCAGATGTCAGATCCTTTGGCGTCTGCGTTGTTGGCGATTTCGACGAGACATCCCCTGGTGTTTTTTCTTCATCAAACATAGCGGAAATTACAATGCCAGCGATTAAAAAACACAAAAATGCCAAGAGTACTCGTTTACCTGCTTTTGGCGATTGATGTTTTTTTGTAGGCGACTTAATTGGAGATTGCGCTTCGTTAGCTTGAAGATTATTGCTTAAGTCAGCTCCACAGTAACCGCAAAATTGAAATTTCTTAGCTCTTTGTTCTTCACATTTAGGACACATCGTCCCCCTCAGATGAATAAACCCCCATGCCCGGCTGGGCACTACGAATGATGAAAATTCGCAGATACGAGGTCATCGGCATAGTTGACAATCTTGGCAGAGTATCGCTTCTCATATCCCA
>DYKD01000121.1 GCA_020722765.1 Brevinema andersonii
ATTTAAAAATGTTACGCTGGAGATGAGTTTAAAGCCATTCAAGGACAATTCGGAGATAACAATGCGCGCTGTCTGCCGTGAGTTATTTCTGCAATGGTTTCCGCTTATAAGGCATGCGGATGTAGTTTCGGTTCTGCTGTGGTCTTCCGACGGCTCGGAGATTCTCGAATATAAAGGTAATCTGGATGAGATATTTGACTGGGCACGCTACTGGGGTTTTGCCAACCCTATTTCTGGAAAGAGTCCTCAGCCACACCTCTATATGGAAAATCCTCCGGTAAGAACATATAGGTGGCTTAAACAATTAGTAAAAACTCTCAAAATTGTGGGTAGAGAGACAACCGGTAAACCTATTCGCGTTGGTGCTACCTTTGACCCAGGACCGGAATTTGCCAAGTCCTCGTTTAAGTATGAGAAGCACAATGAAATTTGTTCAAAAACAAGCCCTCATGGTATGTTTGTCTATTGTTACGCAACTTTGAATGAAGACAAGGAAAGGTATGCCGGCTTCCCTGAAGGTATCCCCCAGGATACACCATTTGGCACTTTCTTTGGACGGCAGTCTAAGCATTTCTTAAAAGATATTGGATTTGATTACATCTGGTTTTCTAATGGATTCGGTTTTGGTATGGAAACCTGGGGAATTTGTGGTGCTATTTTTGATGGCAAATCTTTTCTGCAGAAACAGTCCCAGGAGATTAGAGAAAAGATTATTTTGTTCTGGGAATTGTTTCGTAAAGAATGTCCGGATATTCCAATCGAGACCCGTGGTACCAATCTCTCCACAGGGATGGATCTTGCATCCGATGCTGTGCCTCTGCGGGATATCTATAACGGTGGCTATGGGGTTGAGCCACCTCCGAACTCACCCTGGGCAGCCATTGATGGTGACTTCGGCGTAGAACTTGTAGGGTGGATGGGCCACATTGCTGAGATACCAAAGGATACTTTCCCTTTCCGTTTTTACACCCATGACCCCTGGTGGCTGAATAGCCCCTGGCTGGACAGATACGAGCGCGAGCCGCACGATATCTATTTGCCGCTTTCGGTAGCCCGGATAAATGAAAAAGGTGAAGTTTGCACGCCAACATCCATTGAATTCCTAACCGTCGATGATTCCTATGGCAATATGCCGGAAAAGGTGCCAAACGAGGTAATTCCACATATTCTAAGAGCAAAGGAAGATGAGCCAAACCAACCGGGGCCGCTGGTCTGGGTTTACCCTTTTGATGAGTATCACGAGATGACATTCAATAAGCCAGACCGTATCAAGGAGGTTTTCTTTGGCGACTGGTTCATACGGGGAGCGATTAACAATGGCTTTCCTCTGAATACAGTGGTTAGTACAGGTAATTTCGCCTCGATTGTGACATTGAATCCCGAGTATTTCCGGGAATCAATATTAGTTACACCTCTTCCTGAAGCCGGCAGCAAAATTTGTCCGGTGCTTCTGAAATATTTGCAAAGTGGTGGGCGTATCCTTTTCTACGGTCCTATTGAACATGCAGATGAATCTATCCTTGAATCACTCAACCTGCAGAAGGCAGCACCTATTTCAGGTGATTTGGAACTCTTGCTAAACTTAGAAATAGATAAACTCACCGCACAGGCATATCCGAGAAAAATTAAGCATAATGAACTTCTTTCAGGCGGGGGCCTGAGTGCAGTGCTTCAGAAGAAACAGGATGCGTATTCTAAAATTGTAGCAACAGCGAGCAATGGCGAGGAGAAACGTATCGTGGCTATAAGCCGCGGTATGCCAACCTGGAAAGGTGGCAAATTTGCATGGGTGCGTGGAGTCAACTCCTTCATTCTCTATAACCCTCCCTACGGTCAACATCCCATAATGCTCAATCCTGCAGAGATTTTTCACGGGGAACTGTTGATGCGTTTCATCTTAGCTGAATTTGGTTATGAGATTCAGGTTGAAAAACAGAGCCCAGACCAGCGAAATCCTATAATTACCATAGCGCGGCACAGGAACGGTTTTTTCTTCTCCGGTTTCGCACCGGACACAACCGTAACCCTGTCTCTGCATTTCCCCCAGGGAGCGCCACTCTTTAAAGGGCTGGAAACACGCCTCGTAAATGGCAGGTCTACCTACTATATGCCCCGGGCATGGCATCGGGAATGCCGTGTCTTCATTGAGCAGGAAGAGGACAGTGTAATTTCCTGCAGGAAAAAATATTCTGGCGAGGAGGTAGGTATCCATCAGCGTCTCTTATTAAAGCGTCTCTTATTAAATGGTCTTAAAAATGCAACGCTGCGTTTTTATCATGAACCGGGAACAGAGGCAAAGGTCAAGATGCTCTGTAAGGGTAAGTTTATAGAATTTAGTCAGCAAGATAATGGATATGGCCAGCACCTGATAGCAAAGAATATTTCAGGAGAGTTATTGATTTCCTGGTAAGGAGAAACAAATGGAAATGAAGCAATTTATTAAGCGCAAACTATCTAAGAGTGGACACGTGGGAGTTTTTAGCATAGGTCATGATATATACTGGCCTCAGTTTCCCGGACTTAAAGAGAAGTTGATTAACCACAGCAATTATTTCGTAAAACAACTCAAAGAAAATGCTCGTGCTACAATTATAGCATCTGAGGGATTGTGCGATAACTCCCATCGCGCTTTTGAAGTAGGAAATTTTTTTGCCGATAAGCAGTTGGACCTGCTAATCTGCTTTGTTGCAACCTATACCCCCAGCGCTAATGTCCTTCCGGTTATTCAACGCTCAGGTGTTCCGGTAGTATTGGTCTGTATGCAACCCTCTGCTGGAATAGAATACGAAAAAGCTACTATATCCCTGCAGTTGGAAAATGATAATATTGTCAGCCTGCCGGAAATTTCGGGAGCTATGGCGCGTGCAAATCAAAAACCTGCAGACTGTATTGTAGGGATGCTTTATAAAGATGGGCGTGCCTGGAACCGGGTATTTGAGTGGTGTGAAATTGCCACTGTTTTGCATGAATTGAAAAACGCACGCATTGGCTATATGGGACATGGCTACGAGGGAATGCTTGATATGAATTCTGACCCGACGATGTTTGATGCACATTTCGGGATGCACATTGAGCATATTGAAATGGATGATTTAAAAAAGCGCATTGATGCAGTTACTGAAAAAGAAATAAAGGCAAAGATTGCGGTAATTCGGAATATCTTTGAGTTCCCCGAGCCGGGGTACGATCCGGTGGCAACAAAGGTTAAACCCGAGCACCTGTTATGGCCGGCAAAGGTTGCTTGTGGGATGGATAAACTGGTGGATGATTTCCATCTAACCGGTCTTGCCTACTACTACAGAGGGCTGGATAACAACGAATTTGAACGTATCCATGCGGCGATGATTATTGGGAATTCCATTCTTACCAGTAGGGGTGTACCGATTGCCGGAGAACTGGATTTAAAGAATTGCGTTGCGATGCTGATTATGGATAGGTTTGAGGCAGGTGGTTCTTTCGCTGAGTTTCACCCCATTGATTTTAAGGATGACTTTGTCCTTGTCGGCCACGACGGTCCTCATCACCTTGCTGTTGCTGAGGGGAAACCGGTATTAAGGGCACTTAGTCTTTACCATGGAAAGCGCGGTAGTGGTCCTTCAGTAGAGTATAAACTGAAAGTCGGGCCGATTACTATACTGGGTTTAACCCAGACATTTGATGGTAGATTCAAGATGGTAGTAGCGGAGGGGGAATCCTTGCCCGGTCCAATCCCGGCCACAGGCAATACCAACACCCGCGCTAAGTTCAAGCCCGATGTGCGTACTTTCCTCGAACGCTGGACAATGGAAGGACCCACGCACCATTTTGCGCTGGGCATCGGCCATATATCCCACAAAATAAAGAGACTTGCTCAGTGTCTGGATATTGAATGCGTGTCAGTTACTCCTGAAGATTAAAAAAAAGAGATAAAATGTATAAAGAGATAGACAAACAAACTATTGAGGAATTGAAAGGAATTGTGGGAGAAAACAATCTGATTTGCGAAGAAGAAAAAATGCAGGACTATTCACACGATGAATTTGCACTCCCAAACATAAGGAGACTTCCGCAGATAGTTGTAAAACCTAAGGAGACAGAAGAAATTGCTGAAATTCTAAAGATTGCAAATAAAGAAAAAATCCCGGTAACACCACGTGGAGGTGCAACCGGTCTATGTGGTGGCTGCGTGCCTGTTTTTGGAGGTATAGTTTTGTCTTTTGAAAATATGAATAGAATTTTTGAAATAGATAAAGAAAACTTAATGGCGGTAGTTGGTCCCGGTGTGACATTGATGGATTTCTACAGAGAATTAGAAAAAACAGGATTCTTTTTCCCACCTCATCCAGGTGATGAAAGTGCTACTATTGGTGGGCTCATTGCTACCAACGCCGGTGGCGTAAGGGCAGTAAAATACGGTGTGATAAGAAACTTCGTCAGAGGATTAGAAGTTGTCCTGCCACAAGGAGAAGTTATAAGCATTGGCGGGAAAATAATGAAAAACAGCACAGGTTACAATTTGCTACATCTCTTAATTGGCTCAGAGGGAACCCTGGGTATTATTACCAGGGCAACAATAAGTTTCCTTGCCCCTCGGCAAGCAATGTTCACTTTAATCGCACCATATGATAGTTTACATGATGCCATAAAAACAGTTCCTGCAATAATTCGCAGCAAGATAATCCCCATGGCCATCGAGTTTATCGAACGAGAGCCGATAACCGTAACCGAAAACCTCCTTGGCAAAAAATGGCCATGCCGGGAAGGCAAAGCATATTTAATGATCGTAGTTGATGGTTCAGGTGAAGAAGAAATAATGAAATTCTCTGAATCCATTGGAGAAATATGCCTTGAGAATAAAGCTGCCGATGTTTTTATCGCTGATAGTAAAGGAAAACAGCAAGAAGTACTCGACATTCGTAGCCAGATTTATGAAGCCTTAAAGCCACAAACTATTGAAATATTGGATATAACAATCCCACGGACAGAAATTGCTAACCATGTGGATAAAGTACACGAAATTTCAGACAAATATCAAATGTGGTTACCTACATATGGCCATGCAGCCGATGGTAATGTTCATACCCATCTTATGAAAGCAGGGATAAAGGAAGGTAAACTTTCTATCTCAGAACAAGAGAGATGGGAAAACAAGTATCCACAGGTGCGAAGAGAACTATACGAGGATGCTAAGAGTCATGGAGGAGTGATCTCTGGAGAACACGGTATAGGCATAGTAAAGAAAGAATTTTTGCGTTTCGCGATTGGCGAGAAGCAAGTGGAACTGATGAAGTCAATAAAGAAAAGTTTCGATCCAAACAATATCCTGAATCCTGGTAAAATTTTTGATTGAAAGATTGTTTTTCATGCTTTTTTCAGGTATTATTATTCCTCCGTAAAT
>DYKD01000037.1:0-27042 GCA_020722765.1 Brevinema andersonii
ATAAATTTACTTGAAATAGTTAAGGAATGGGGTATAAAGTGGAGGGAAACGAGGATCAGCGCGGCTGATGAAATATGTTTTTACGGAGGCTCACCGAGCTTGCGAGCTGAGACCCCGCATGTACTCACCAGCACAGCCGCGCTAGCCGAGTTGGGGAGGATCACCTCCCCGAAAAAAATCTGGATAATCCTGAATAGGAAGTCATTGAAAAGATAGATTGATTACAATTTACAGGCTGATTCCCAGCACCTTGAATTTCACTACACCTTTTGGCGTATCTACAGACACCACGTCGCCGACTTTCTTACCCAGCAGTGCCCTTCCCACTGGTGATGTCGTAGAAATCTCGCTCATGCTGTTGCTCTGCTCACCAACAATCCTGCACTCTATATCCTCATCAAATTTCACATCATGAAGTTTTACGAGACATCCGAATTGAATCGAGTCAGAACTCAACTCGGAATCATCAACAATCTTATACGAAGAAAGCTTCCCTTTCAGGTTACCAATTTTCCCGTCAATCATCCCCTTCTGTTCCCTGGCAGCGTGGTATTCCGCATTTTCCGAAAGGTCTCCCAAGTCACGGGCACGTGCGATTTCCACAGAAAGCCTCTTGGAATCTTCCTTCAACCTTTCAATCTCGGCTTCTACCTGCTTGTACTGTTCCTTGGTTACGGGTATTTCCTGTTCAGCCATGGATATCAAACCTCCGATCAATGTTACCTATATAAAAAAATTGGGACACGTTTCCGTGTCCCAATATGATTATCGACAGAATTTTTCTGAAAACAAGGGCTATTTTTTCTTCTTCTTTGCCTTATCTTCGATTACAGCCTGTGCCGCAGCCAACCGTGCGATTGGAACGCGGTAAGGTGAGCAGGAAACGTAGTTCATGCCAACTGAATGACAGAACTTGACGCTCTTCGCTTCTCCGCCATGTTCACCGCAGATACCGACTTTCAGCTTAGGTTTGACAGAGCGGCCTTTTTCAATTCCGATTTTCACGAGCTGACCGACACCATTCTGATCAAGGCTCTGGAATGGGTCATCCTTGAAAATTGCCTTTCCGCCTTCCTTCTCGTTCATGACATAGATAGGAAGAAAACGTCCAGCGTCATCACGTGAAAGACCGAGTGTCATCTGAGTGAGGTCATTCGTTCCGAATGAGAAGAATTCAGCCACTTCTGCGATCTCATTAGCAAGAAGAGCAGCGCGAGGAATTTCAATCATGGTTCCTACCATATAATCAAGCTTGATTCCAGCTTTCTTGATAAGTGCATCAGCTATATTTCTTGTCTGGACTTCAAGGAGCTTAAGTTCCTTCTTATCCATGATCAAAGGATGCATGATTTCTGGAAAGACCTTGATTCCTTTCTTTACGCAGTTGATGGCAGCTTCAATGATCGCTGTAACCTGCATGTCAAGAATCTCAGGATAAGTGATTGAGAGACGGCAACCGCGATGACCAAGCATCGGGTTAGCTTCGTGCAACTGTTCACAACGATGGCGGATCTGATCTGCACTCAAACCTGTTATCTGAGCCAGTTTGTTGACACCAGCATCATCTTTTGGTGTGAATTCATGGAGTGGAGGATCTATGAGGCGGATTGTTACAGGTTTGCCGTTCATAGCTGTGAAGAGACCTGTGAAATCATCCCTCTGGAAAGGCAGCAATCTGGCAAGAGCTTTCTTGCGTGTTTCCAAATCATCGGCAACAATCATCTCCTGGATAGCAAGACGGCGTTCCTCAGTTTCGAAGAACATGTGTTCAGTCCTGCAAAGACCAATCCCTTCTGCACCAAGTTTGACAGCCATCTCAGCATCCGCAGGCGTATCTGCATTTGTACGGATATTGAGAACCCTGATCTCGTCACACCATTTGAGAAGTGTACGGAACTCTTCAGTCTGTTCTGGTTTCTTGAGAGGGAGAGCCGTGTAAAAAAATTCGCCTGTTGAGCCATTGAGTGTAATCTCTTCACCCTGCTTGATCGTCTTTCCATTGACTGTCATCTGCTTGGCATCATAATCGATATTGAGAATTTCAGCTCCTACGATACAGCACTTGCCCCAACCGCGGGCTACAACTGCAGCGTGGGACGTTTTTCCACCTGTTGCTGTGAGGATACCCTGTGCAGCGTGCATCCCACCAACGTCTTCAGGAGATGTCTCTTTTCTGACGAGGATGACTTTCTCACCTTTGGCTGCCATCTCTTCACATTCCGCAGCTGTGAAAACAACCTTACCGCATGCTGAACCCGGAACAGCGTCAATGCCTTTTCCAATCAGCAACTCTTTTAACTTGGATGCGCCAACTTTTGCGACGTCGATAACGGGATAGAAGACCCCTTCAATCTGTTCAGGAGTGATACGGGACACTGCCTCTTCTTTTGTGATCAGCTTCTCTTTGACCATATCAACAGCTATCTTGAAAGCTGCGGAAGGAAGTCTCTTCCCAGTTCTGCACTGGAGCATGTAGAGCTTCTCTTCTTCTATTGTAAATTCAAGATCCTGCATCTCTTTATAATATTTCTCAAGAGTCTTACGGACATCGCAGAGCTGATTGTATGCTTTGGGAAGGAGCTTCTTAAGTTCGATCAGCTTCATTGGTGTGCGGATACCCGCAACAACGTCTTCACCCTGAGCATTGATGAGACAATCTCCATAAAATTCGTTAGAACCAGAGTTGGGATCGCGTGTGAAACAGACGCCTGTTCCAGAGGTATCACCCTTGTTCCCATAGACCATCTGTACGACATTCACAGCTGTTCCCTTAAGGTCAGTGATTTTTTCTACGCGGCGGTACGTGACAGCTTTTTCCGCTTCCCAACTGCTGAAGACTGCCATGATGGCGCCCCAGAGTTGCTGCATAGGATCCTGTGGGAAATCTTCTCCCTTATTCTTCTTATAGAAAGCCTTGAACTGGATACAAAGATCCTTCAATTTCTCTGCGGGAATATCCGTATCATTCTTATAACCATTCTCTTTCTTCATGTGTGTCAGCATCTCTTCCATTGGTTCCTTGGAAAGACCCATGGCGGTTGTGCTGAACATCTGGATGAACCGGCGATAGGAATCGTAAGCAAAACGTGGATTGTTTGTCTTCTTGGCAAGACCTTCAACTGACTTATCGTTCAAACCGAGGTTGAGGATTGTCTCCAACATACCTGGCATGGAGCGTGCAGCGCCAGAACGGACTGAAACGAGGAGCGGATCATTCTCATCCCCCAGCTTCTTGCCAACGGATTTCTCAAGTTTTGTGAGAGCATCCGTCACTTCTTTCTCAAGTGTCTTGGGAAGTTTTCGTCCGAGCTTATAATACTCTTCGCAAGTATCGATGCTGATCGTGAAACCACCAGGAACAGGAAGACCGATGGAAGTCATTTCCATCAAGCCTACACCTTTTCCACCGAGAACTTCTTTGACCAGGTTGGCACCGGTAGCTTCAGCTTTTCCGTTACCAAAGAAAAATACATGTTTTTGGACTTTGCCCGCAGCTTTCGCTTTTGGAGCAGCCTTGGCTTTCGCCTTCTTCTTTGCCATTGTCGTCTCCTTACTATGAATTAGTTCCATTAAATTATAGCAGTTTGTCCAAAAAGGCAAGTATTTGAAAAGGCAAGAATCAAAAAAAGTTTCCTCACAAAGCCTGAAACATTGACACCTACCTGTGAATCATTATGCATTATAAGTATAATTACAGGTTAAAAAAATGGGGACGGTTCTCATTTCATCATCAGGATTCTCTTTTGACAGGGAAACAATCATGAAAATCACTGTTTTTCGCTGTTGTTGCAACGGATTTCAGGATACTGAAAATAAAAGCATCATGGGTAGGTGCATAATGTAGAACCAATGCAATAAGGCTGATCATTCCTGGAACAGGTGACGACCCTCCTTTTTCACGTATATAAACACCCTTACTCCTGCACCCTATAAATCCAACCGTCATTCTCAAGATTGATCAAGGCCCTAAGGACTGTTGAATAACTTACATTATACCCAGTAATGATATCACGCACAGTTGGAAGTTTCAGATTTTTGTACTTGCCCGCCTTGATATGTTGGATAATCAGTTTTTCAAGCTGTTCATATTTTTTACTGCTGGGAATCATTGGTTATTCATCTCTCCCAAACCATCGCTTGAAATTTGACATTGCCAAGAATACCGATCCACATTCACACTGTTTTCTAAAAATACCATGAACTAAAAAACTTTACACTCATATCCTTCAAACCAAAAACACGACCATTAATAACTTCCCATAAGATGACTAAACTACAAACTGATGTTTTTTTCTTGAAAAACCGTTTTTTTCTTGCCAAATTGTCATATGTCTCTGATTCATAACATATTCTCCATATTTGAATGGCAAACGAAACCTTCAAAGGGCAACCCCATCATTCTTCCGCAAAAAAAACATCAAATCCCATTGAGTAAGATTGACAAAGGTGTCATAGATATACTTTACAGGTTGCGTAGCAGACGCTTTGATGCCCGTCTTGTTGGCGGATGCGTGCGGGATCTTCTCCTTGACAGAAAACCAAAAGATTTCGACATTGTGACAGATGCCCGGCCTGGCCAGGTGAAAAGCCTGTTTTACGGATGCAGACTGATTGGCCGAAGGTTCAGATTGGCTCATGTCCCTACTGGACGTGGAATGCTTGTTGAAGTCGCAACATACAGAGGCCTTTCAGATCCTCCTGAAGAGACCAACGAACCAGTTGAACCCAAAGACCGCTTCCTTGCTAATAATGTTTTTGGTACAATCGACCAGGACGCTTTCCGCAGAGATTTCACAGTGAACGCTCTTTACTATGATTTCAAGGATCACTCTATCCTTGATTATACAGGTGGGCTTTCTGACCTGAAAAAAAAGAGACTTCGATCCATCAATGAACCCGATAAAAGTTTCAAGGAAGACCCTGTCCGTATCATCAGGGCAGCCAGGTTTGCAGCCATTCTCGGTTTTGAACTTTCAAGAGCTGACATGAAAGCAGCACTCTCAAATGCAGGACTCATCGCGGCTGCAAACCCAAGCAGGATGCTTGAAGAGCTACGGAAAATACTGAAGTGTGGCCACTCAGCCGGAACATTCAGACAATTGCAGAAATATGAGTGCCTTAAATACTGGATTCCTGAATTCGCAGCAGAGAAAGCACATGCTCTTCTCCTGCAACGTCTGGAAATCATGGACAAGAGGATCAGGGAAGGCGCGCGCTTCTCAGAAGAGCTTTTGATCGCCTGTCTTTGCTTCGACCTTTTCCAGACTGTCATAGGTCCTTTTGGAGAAAAAGGATTCCATCAGACATTCGAACAGATCAACATCAATTTCAGGAAACTGGCCATAGCTTTGCGAGTTCCAAGATGGGTATGGCACGGTGCTGTTGAAATCGCAGCACGCCAGGCAGTATACAGGAGGACTCCAGGCGGACGGAAGTGGGGCAAATTCCTACGGATCTTCCTGCGCAGTCCCATGCATAGGGATTCCATCACTTTCCTGGACATGGACAGGGAACTTACCGGCAATCTGCAAAAGGAATATGACTATTGGAATACATTGAATCTTGCACAGATTGAAGCTGACGAACAGAAACATGACAAGCAGAAACAGAAAACCATCCAGAATCGAAGAAATCCTCACACGAGACCTTTTCATCACAGAAAACCAGAACGACAACACACACAACCTATCTCTTCCCAACAATCAGGACAACCCAACCAGGAAACTGAAAAAAAACAGGAAAGCTCAAACCAGCCAGAAAGAACCTTCCAACCTGATATCCAAAGATGACGCTCCTACTCTGACCTTGAATTCCCCAGCATCAGCCATCCATTTTTTCCTGTCCGGATTGAAATATCTCAGCATGGAAATATCAATCTTCATCTCTACCCTCTTTCTTTCTCCAGGCTTGAGGAATACTTTCTCAAATCCTTTCAACTCTTTTACAGGACGAGGTAGCACAGTCTCCACGTCACTTATGTAAAGCTGGCAGACTTCCGATCCTTCCCGCTCTCCTGCATTGATCAGCTCAAATATGACTTTGATTGAATCTTTTTCTTTCATTTTATTAGAAGAAAGTTTTAAATTCTCATATCTGAACTGTGTATAGGATAGTCCAAATCCGAATGGGAAAAGCGGAAGGATATTGGTCTTATCCACATGCCTATAACCACAGAAGATACCGTCCCTGATCTGGACGCGCTTGTCCTTGTCGCTGTCGTGATAATTATCAAAAGAGGACCTGTCTTCTGGTTTCACCTCGAACGTGGCAGGGAGCTTTCCTGAAGGATTGATCTTCCCAAAGATGATCTCTGCCAGTGCTGTTCCACCTTCCTGCCCTGGATACCATGCATAGATGAGAGCTCTTACCTTGCTGATCCAGGAAGCCATCTCAATATTTCCTCCTGCATAAACAACAGCAATGACATCTTTTCCTAACCCCAATATCTCTTCCATAAAAATCTTTTCTGAAGATGGAAGGCTGAAATCCCTGTCGCGCCCTTCCCCTTCAGTCTCTTTTGTAAACCCTAGGCTCAATATCACCGCGTCAGCGCCTCTGGCAAGATCAACGGCTTTCTTATACTCTTCATGTATCGAACCCTCATATTCCCATCCGAACTTTATCATTTTCCAGGAAGCTGTGACCTTGAATTCCAGTTCAAACCGAACGGGAACCCCCGTTTTCAATTCAACGGTCTCCACACCAAAACCTTCCTTCTTATCCTCACTTGAAAAGACATTCTCTCCTACTGTAAGCCTATAAGTCCCATTGATCGCTTTCAGATAAAGGTTATGCAGCCCATCATGTTTAGGTGTGATGAATCCTGACCAACGCGCAGCAAAGCCTTCCAAAGGGAATCCTTCAACAGGCACATTAAAAGACCATGGATGATTGATTCGTTCTTCCACACATACCGCATCAGGAGAAGCCGTAAGATCGCCATTCTTGAAATATTCAGCAGTGACACCAGGTTTCCCATCTACAGTTGTAAATTCGCTCTGTAAAAAAGCGTCCTCGTTGCGTTCGGGATTCGTCCCATGCGCATAGACAAACTCCAGATTGTCCCCTGCCAGAGCCTTTAAGCCTTCCATCAAGGTCACATTGTGATAGGGATCTGTGTAAGCGCTTCCCCCGCCACAGATCACGGGATGACCGGCATGATATCCCACAACAGCAATTCTCTTTTTGGCACTTGATGAAAGAGGAAGCATACGGCCCTCATTTTTCAACAACACTGTTCCCTCACGTGCTATGTCCAAAGCGACCTTCACTGTTTCAGGATTGTCCAATGGAATCTCCTGCCGCTTCTGATCCCTGTCAAGCCAGCCAAAACATACAGCGAGGCGGATGAGCCTTCGAACCTTGTCATCAATCATCTCTTTTGTGACCAGCCCCTTTTTCAATGCTGGCAAAAGTTTTTCCCTGTTCATGAATGTTCCAAAAGGCATCTCAAGATCAAGACCTGCCTGGACAGGTCCCACATCACTATAAACAGAAACCCAGTCAGACATGACAAGCCCGTCAAATGCCCATTCACCTTTCAGCACATCATTGATGAGCCAGTCATGTTCAGACGCATGCCGACCGTTCACAAGGTTATAGGAAGTCATAAGTGCGCCTGCACCAGCTTCCTTGACAGCCGCTTCAAACGCAGGAAGATAGATTTCCCTCATTGTCCTTTCGTCACAATCTGAACTCACATGATGCCTGTCATATTCCTGGAAATTCAGAGCATAGTGTTTGACAGTCGCAGCAACCCCCTGATCCTGTAACCCTTTTATGTAGGGAACAACCATCTCTGAAGAGAGCTTCGGGTCTTCCCCAAGGTATTCAAAATTCCTACCACAGAACGCAGACCTGTAAATATTGACACCTGGTGCAAGCAACACATGGACACCACGTGCAAGGCAGTCATATCCCAATGCCTCCCCCATCCTGTAAGAAAGATTCCTGTCCCATGTGGCTGCAAGCTGGATGAGCGCAGGATAGGCAGTGGACTTGTCACACCACCAATGCACGCCAACAGGACCATCTGCAAATCTTATTTTTGGGAATTTTCCAGGAATCTCTTTTGTCCCTTTCTCTTCCCCACCCAGAAGATCAATCTTCTCCTCCAATGTCAATTTTTGAAGAATGCTCTCAACCCGCTTCTCAACAGATGGGGAAGGTTTCTGGAATCCTGCATTATTGCTTTTCATGGGATATCCTTGTATAAATCAGAATGGCGTGAATATAATGAAGAAGTACATTGAAATCAAACTATTCTAGAACTATTCCACAACGATTTTATTGGGAGTCATGCTTATAGCAGGCTGGTTGTTATGAAGTCCTGTGACCTTGAACTTATAATTGAACGACCCTGTTTTGGAAGCTTTTATACGCCAGTAGAAAAGATGGCTTTTCAGGGGAGCCAAAACGGATGTCACAACAGCCTCTGCAACACCACTCACAAGTTTCAACTCAGGTGGCAGTTCAAGAATGAACTTCACATTCTTAATGGATCTTTGATTGTCACTGTTAAAAGCCTGTCCGAGAATCCAGAACTCATCATCAATGGCAATCCGTTGTGGAGCTAGAGACAGAACTTCTATGGGTGGAATTCTCGCATTCAATCCTGCATTTCCAAGCCCATAATCAAAAGCAATGCCGTTCTCCTTGCCAGGTTTGAATACGATAGGCTCCCACCTCATACTGACCGCAGTATCCGCAGGTTCAACAGGACTTGACCTGTACCCTTTGCCTGATTCTGGAACAAGTTCCCACATCACACTGGAAAGACGCTTCTTGTTAGCGAACATAAGAAAATCAGGTTTGCAGACCGTCTTGCCTGCGTAATTCATGACAATGCGGGAAGCTGGCGCACTCACGTTGTCCCATGAACAGACCATATCCGGAACCTGTGCTGCATTCAATTCCAATTCCCTTTCAACTGGCTGCATCTCTGGAACATAAAAAGGATGGGAATCATCCAACCCTAAAAAAGTATCCATCAGGATCTTGATACCGATCTTGTGTGACGCAGAATCCTGGTTTCTTATCCAGTACTTGATATTGACATTGTAAGGATAGACAGTGTAAGGAGAGTGAGTCAGTCTCAATTCCTGCCTGACTTCTATATTCTTGATCTGCCAGACATGTTCAGAACGATCCGCTTCCACTGTGCGTGAGATCATTTTTCCTGAAGTATCACCAAACTTATAATACTGGTCATCAATCTTGAGAAGAGCGAAAGTCCCCAGCAGACCGCCCGTAATGGAATGATTGTCATCAGAAGGGAAAGCAGGATCACCCTTGACTGTCACAATGGCAAAACGTCCGGTTGTAGGCTCATAATTGACAGTGATATACTCATTCCCGATTTTTGTCTGCTGGCAGAACAGATTCAAAGGTTGAAAAAGAACAGCCAGCAACAGAATCCTCACCGGATTCATCTGCATGCTTATTATATCCTGACGGAGTTAAGGTTCAAACTTGATGATGACACGCCTGTTAGCTGCAGAAGTCTTGTCTGAACTGATTTTCAATTCTGAGGAGCCCTTGCTGCTGACAACAAACCGATCACGTGAAATATTGTAGTTTTGTACAATATAATCGACAACTGCGTTGGCTCGTTTTTCGCCTATGGCAATATTGCCAGGCTTGTCCCCTTCAGGATATTCAGGACCAACACCATCCGTGTGTCCGATGACCTGGATTTTGGCATCAGCAGGAAGTTTGTCAATCAATGGCTTCACTGCAGTCATGGCAACCTTGATCGTCTGGCTCACTTCTGCCATGTTCGCATCCCAATTCTTGTATCTCCAACCGCCGATTTCCCGTGTGAACTTGAGAGTGTTCAAATCCAGTGGTGCTGGAACTGCTGGAGCAGGAGTTGGAGCTACGGGTGCAGGCGCGGGGGTTTGTGTTTTTACAGTAGTAGTAGTCTTAGGGGGAGGTGGTGGGGGCGTTACTTTTTCGTCTGTAGCAACATCCTCAAAAGCAGCAAAAGCGTTGAATGCAACCCCTATCATCAGTACAAAAAAAAGCCTAATTATTTTAGTCATGACAACCTCCTGTAAATGTAGTGATATTATATATCACAATACTTATTATTTCAATTTTTTTTAAAAAAAGAGCGGGCTTTATTTCACATAAACCCTGTATATCAACTTGCGTGCAGAATTTCCTGGCAACAGCTTCAATGTGCTTGTGATGGTATTTGTCATGAGAACACCATAATCTGTCGTGTCAACCCCATCCCAGGCTTCTGTCTGGAGAACTCCGTTCAGATATATCGAATCGGGAACGAGAATGAGATTGGTCTTCAAACGATCCTGTAAGAGAAGATTTGAAACACCTGTAGGTGAATCATTTGTAAGGAAAATGGTATAGGTTATCATGGAGCCCGGGACAACATTTGTTGATGAACCGCCTATCGCAATGAAAGAAGGATGATTTGTGACATGGGCTCTCTTGCTCAAACTCACATTCGGTGCAATCGAGAGAACTGCAAGACCATTGCTGCGTGCGTCTCTCCAATCGCTTCTCATCATGATATCAATGGTTTCCACGGTGGCATCTGTGACAAGAAGGGTAACCACACCCCGATCCGTATTGGCAAAGCTATAATACGCCGCACCAGATGCCGGACCAAGATCTACTAAAATACCGTCAGCAGAGGGAGTTGTTGCCCATCCGATAGTCGCTGCCGTACCGACAACAGCGTCCACGGTCACGATCCCTGTGTAGTTGGTCACTGGATTCCTATTCACATTCAACGCCTTGAATACAACAGGCTCTCCTGTATTGACGAGCGCAGAAGTGTCATGCTGAACATGGAAGTATCTCACGACCTCGATGTTTCTTGTTGACATGGGGAACGTAAACCCGGGATATTGGAAGTTGGTTACAGGCGTGTATTGGATACTATCCCGCGCCTTGACATTTGTGGTTCCGCCCAAGACAAGCCTGAAATTGGAAACAGAGGTATTGGATTTGATACTCACTTTCAACTGCAGAGTCACTGAAGACTGTGGAGGGATATAGAGCCCAATCGTATCAAAAGCCATCTGAAAACCGGAACTTTCCACAAAAGCTTTGGATGAATAGGTCACTCCGGAATTCCATTTCCCTATACTTGCTTGCGTGATGACCGTATTTGGCACTATTCCCGCCCCACCTTGATTTGAAACATTGAAATAGATTTTGGTTATCTCGATGTTATTCACATTTGTGTTCGTATTGGCAAGGTAGAACTTCAAAGGGACTGAACCAACGGTCTTGGCTTCTACCCATCCTGGAGATCTGTTGGACAAGGAAGTGAACATCCGTGTTGCTGTAAGATAAGTGTTTATTTTCGCATAAGTGCTATTGAACGGGAAAGCGCCAACAACATCTATGGAGACAGCAGAAAAGTTCTTATAATTGACAGCAGAAACATCATCACTGGAAGCCAGACGAATACGTACATCTGTGGCAACCGTATCGGAAGCGATATTCAATTTCACTTCTAAACTGTTTGTTTTTCCTGGCGAAACCAACAACGGGGCTACTGACAAATCAAAAGTGACATAAGGTGAATTCAGGGCAGAAGCATTTGCGTAGAGAACGCCTTCTGTGAAAAGGGAAACAGATGAAATCCTGGTATCTGCATCAACCAAAACACCGGTTGCATTTAAAACGGAAAACCTCAATGTATTGATCTGGTTAGTATGATAAGAATTACTATTGACAAATGACAATCTCATGGCAGGTACATTGAATGCCCCCTTATAAGTCTGGCTTGGCATCAAATTGGAGGCAAAAAGCCTCATCGGTTTTCCTTTAACATTGACATAAAGGGATTGCCCGGTATATTCACCCACTTTCTGGGGAGGATACCAGATATTCGTACAGCTTGTCCCATTATTCGTCGCTCTTGCCACAAACTCATTCAGACCAATTGCCGTTGAATAACTGTTCGAAACCATGGTCTGTACCTTGGTTCCATATCCTATTTTGAAATATCCTCCCAAATTGGCAGCATCAAAATTCACTTTTAACCTTCCAGGGACAACCCCTGTCCACAGTGTTTTAGATGTTGTGAAAGTGATACCACTGGAATCGAACAAACGGACATAACCTGGCGAGGCACTGTTTGTTGAAGGCGCAGACCAACCAGAAGGAACATCAAAGGTGACAGTGCCAAAAGTGAAAGCTGCGTTTGCCTGCCAGACCAATTGAAAGGGAGGATGATTTCCTAGTCCTACATCTCCCAATCTCCTGTTTGTGCTGGGCAGAACATAAGCGAAACCGACAGCGACAATACAACGGACTAATCGTCGTGGATCAACAGAACTTCCCCAGTTGCCAGCCTTATCCAGCGCCCTCGCCGTTATAAAATTAGAGGAATCTTTAGGAGTTCTCATTTTCAGGCTTGAAACCATGAAATAACCAGTTTCATCAGAATATTGGTTAGTAGCAGAAGAAATAATTGTTGTTCCCGAGGAAGCCTGATAATTGTAAACATCAATCCTGATTCCTGGATCAGTTGTCCCATTGACCTGGATACTGGTCATAGCTGTCACAAAACCATAAGTCGGATTTATCAAATTGACTACAGGAGGTGTTGTATCAATAATAAAGGCGTTTGCCAATATTGTCGGATTCGGATTTATATTACTCCCTGCTGAGTTAAATGCGTTTTGGACACGGATACTCACGGAACCATCCTTACCCGTTGGGATCCAAGCTGTTCCAATCCAGATATTATTGATGTAGGAAGAACGGCTAATTGTATAGACACTACTGTCAGCAGTTATATATTCTACAGTTGGCTTGAGATTTGTATTCATGTTTTGAGAAAAGAGGACTTTGAATGTGGACTTTCCTTGCCGTACATAATACTGGGCTTCAGGAACATAGTAATTTGCGTTTGTAGAGAGGCTTGTGTCAGGATAAGCTGCTGTTACAATTGGTCTCCCCGCATTGGCAATGGTTGTCTGGACTGTCCCCTCACTACCCCAGTTAATGATGAATTTCTGGAGTCGATCATTTCCTGTATCATTAATCCAGAAATCTGCCCAGTTGCCAGGAAGACTTCGCACACGGATTGCACACACGGTGGGAGCGTTGAACTGACCATTTCCAGCACCACCAGTACCAAAACTGAATAGGGTCGTAGCTGGTGAGCCAAATACAAACGGCTGTCTCGTTTCAATAGTATTGGCAGATCTATTGGGCACCCAAATCGAACCGAAAGCGTCAATACTTAAACCAAAACGTTGTCCGCCCAAATTCACATAAGTAGGAGAGGTACTTCCTGCTGATGTATCTATATATGTATCCAGATAAGCTCCCCCACTAGAATCTAAACAATAAAACCGTCCTGTAAAGTCAATATCCACATCTCCATAATCCGTGTCATCGTATGAATTCCTAAAAGATTGTATGACTGTTCCTGTGGAAGTATACACTCTAATGGCACAATCTCGTCCCGCTCCGTCTGTTTGACCTATAGCTATGATGAAGTTCGAACTGTTCCTTACAAAAGAATTTAGACCTCTTCCATCCGGATGATCCCAAGATAGGACAAAGTTTCCATCAGAATCATACTTTTCAATTTGATCCTGCGCATCATTGCCATCAGCTGTTCCAAGATCTGAAACATAGATATATCCTTCATTATCAACAGCTATGCCTTGAGGATTCCAGAAATATCCTGCACCAGTACCTTTTCCACCGAATTTCATAAGGAAATTTCCAAACTGATCGAACTTCTTCACATTACATTGGATATTATCCACAACAAAAAGGTTTCCCGAATCATCGATAGTGAGACCAATAGGGTTGTTAAAAAGATAAGGAGATGTCTCAACCTTCTTGACAAAAGACAAGTCTCCAGCATCCTCGCATTTTTGACATTTGTAACAAACAAGCCGCTGGTTGGATGTATCTGAAACCCATAGATAATCATTGACCTCATCCCAAGCAATGCCCGAAGGAGCCCAAAAATTCGTATCACCATGTCCAAAACTTCCTATGTTTGCAATGAATGTTCCATTTGTGGAAACAGCCCTGATTCTGTTGCCTGTAGCCCCATTTCCAACAACGTAAAGATATTTGTTGCTTCTATGAGTGATTGAAACAGTATCCGTCAATAACCCATTTGCAAAAACCTGCGGAGTATCAGTAGTGTCAGGAAAACTGTCTGCTCCCCCAGCAGTCATATACCATCTATAAAGATCATTATTGAATACATAATATATCCAATCACGTGTGCCAACGTTTAAAATTGAAAAATCGCGTGCACCAAGATTACCACCCGTATTATTATCCCATATAGCCATTGTAGAACAATTCACACCTAAGGCATTATCCCCTCCCGCACTTGCTGCTGTAAAAATTCTGTCATACTCCTTTGTATAACCCATTTTCCCCAAATTATCATTATTCGCTGCTGGGGCATTATAACTGCCAATCAATGCCCCATTCTGGTCCATTTTGCAAATACGTCCTCGTCCCGTAGATGCTTGTCCAGAAACATAGACATAAAGATTTGTGCATACGGCAATTCCGCCTGTAATAGGAGTGGGAAAAGAGAGTCCTGCGCCTGCAGGAATAGTCCACTTCCAGATAAAAGCTCCATCAGAAGAAAACTTCTGCACAGTCCCCAGACCTATATCAAGCACATAGACATTTCCAAATTTATCACAGGCGATATCAGTTGGGGACTGGAATTCCTGATAAGTGCTCCTGTCATTTGCGGGAATTTTCCTCTCATAAGTGGCAGTGCGGGACATCTTCACATTCACATCATAGGTTCCAGAAGGAAGGTTAGCACCTTTATCATCTTGTCCATTCCATGGATCACGGATCTGGACTGTTCCTGAAGTTCCAGGAAGAAGTTGATTACGAAGTCGCCTCTTTATTACAGTCCCTTGATAGATGATGTCCACATAATCATGGCTCGTTGTCTGGTTTACCCAAAAGATGTTTGTAGTAAAGGCAGGAAGAGGTCCAAAAGGGTTGGGTCTGTTAGAAACAGACCCTACTAAAGTGGATGCTGAAAGACTATTTATAGAAGCAAATGAGAGTAGCAAAAACATGAAAAAAAGAAGCAGTTTATTCATTTGTAGAGAAGATAATATATAAATCCTAATAATTCTAATCATCTGTAATATTAATGCAAGAAACATGCCTAAATAAATAATGTATAAAATGATTTATAATAATAAATAACTTAACAAAAAAACTAAAGTCATGTATAAAAATTACTCGAATATTTTTAACTCTATATTTTGTCTTATGTTAGTTAGAATTTCCGACCTTGTTTTCTAGTTTCACAAGTAAAACTCCACCCTTTGTAACACAGTCTAAAAATGACTATCTTCCAAGCAATCACTTTCACGTTCACGCTTTACACCTTTGGCATGCCAGATATGCCATGGTATGCAATGCCAATCAAGTGGCTTCAGACAGACTGATTATCATGTCCTATAATCCTTATCCTTTTTCATGGATTTTCCAGGTTTTCAATATTATATTTTGAACTGCCCACATAAAAACTAGCAGGAGACCCTATGGAAAACCTGACAGACAACCTCAAAAACCATGTCAAATCACTTGTCGACATATATCCCAGGAATGCCCGCTCATTTGAAAACTGTATCCTTGTCGAGGATTACATCTTCAACCAGTTCAAATCCTACGGCTTCGAGCCTTCAAAACAAAATGTTCTTTCTGATGGGAAGACCTACCACAACATAATCGCAGTCTTCAATCCTGAAGGTGAAAGGACAATCATCCTTGGTGCTCATTATGATTCAGAAGGCCAGGATCCTGAAAAGGTCTCACCTGGTGCTGACGACAATGCCAGCGGTATAGCCGGTCTTCTCGAGACTGCACGTTTATTCATGAAAGAGAATCCCCTGATTGAAGACCGCATTGAATTTGTAGCCTACTGCAACGGAGAACCTCCTTACCACGGAACAACAGGATCAGGAAGCTACATCCATGCAGATGCACTCAAAAAAGACAAACGAAAAGTGGCTGTAATGGTCTGCCTGAAGATGATCGGTTATTTCTCGGACACACCAGCATCCCAGATCAGGAGATACCTTCCTGAAGGTCTAAGAGACAAGGTTCCCATGCGTGGCGACTTCATTGCAGTCACAGGAAAATTCAGCCAGGCAGGACCTGTTGAAGACTTCGTCCAAAAAATAAAGGCTTCATCATCCATTCCCGCCGTCGCGCTTGTAGACAGGAGCTTTGATTCACAGACAGCTTTTTCTGACCACACAAGCTACTGGAAACATGGCTTCACAGCTTTTATGGTAACAGACACCGCACAACAAAGGAACCTCAACTATCACACCATGAATGACAAGATTGAAACCTTGAACTTTGACAAGATGAACCTTGTTGTGCAAGGTGTTTTTGGAGCCTTGAAAAAATGGGCCAGGCAAGCCTGATCCAGGAACGCAATACTTGACAAGCTGTCCCTGTCGCATTATGATCTGACAGTTCAGACTGAATCATTCACTTGCTTACCCCTCTGTAAGGACGTCCTTTCTGGACGGGAAGGGTCAGACAAAGACATGTATTCAGCACACATTCTTTATACAGATATTTCAGTTAATACGGAGTCTTCCCCATGGCAAACATAAAGGAAGTCGCTGCCAAAGCCGGCGTTTCCACAGCTACAGTCTCTTACGTCCTCAACAATACAAGACCCATTTCAGAAGAAGTAAAAAAACGTGTGCGTTCCGCAGCACTGGAACTTGACTACCAACCTTCATCCCTGGCTCGGGGCTTACGACAGAACAAGACTTATACAATCGGCATCATCATTCCTGACAATACGAATCCCTATTTTGCAGACATTCTCCGTGGCATGGAAGATGCTTTTTTCAAACAAGGTTACAATATATTCCTCTGCAATTCCGACAGAAATACAGATAAAGAAACAAAATATCTGGAAGCCCTCGTTAACAGGAATGTGGATGGAATCGCACTTGTACCATCAGAAACAGACATGAATGAAAGCTTCAGGTTGCGACAGCTCAAGAAACCACTTGTCATAGTGGACAGGGTTCTACCAGACTTTCCTGCTTCACTTGTCCTGATGGACAATCTTTCTGGCGGATATGATGCTGTCAAACATCTTTGCAACCTGGGTCACAAACGTATTGCCTGCCTTTCAGGTCCTGAAGCTGTTCCCACAAACCAGCAACGTATTCAAGGCTACAAGAAAGCCCTTGCAGACTCGGACATCCCATTTGATCCTGAGTTGCTTTTTCATGAGGATTTCCAGATCAATGGTGGCATGGAGGCTTTCAAAAAAATATCCGCACTGCAGAAAAAGCCTTCTGCCCTGTTCGCCTGCAACGATCTGATGGCTATAGGATTCATGAAAGCCGCACAGGAGTCTGGCATGCGGATTCCTGAAGAGATGTCCGTCATTGGTTATGACGATATTCAACTCGCTTCACTGGTCACTCCCACACTCACAACAATGGCACAACCCCGTTATAAAATGGGACAACTGGCCGCTGACATGCTGATGACCAACATACTGAATCCCTCAAAACCCGAATCCATCACACTCAAATCCCGTCTCATCATAAGGAATTCAAGTGCCCAACTTATATGTATCTGAACCACCCCAGCTCGACCCACACCCTCCAGCGGGTCATGTCCCGCTGGAGAAGAGGGAAGGAAAAAATGCTTCTTAGCATTGGGGTGAATCAGATTCGGTTGTTGATTGCATCCACTAGCTTAAGGAAAAATCGTATTTAGGAGATGAGATGAAAACGAACCATGATAATCCATACCTCAGGATGAGACGTACAAAAATCGTTGCCACTGTGGGACCAGCCTCCTGCACAGACGAAATGATTCTCACACTCATCCAGAAAGGAGTCAATGTCTTCCGTGTGAACTTCTCGCACGGAAAAGCAGAAGACCACATCGGAACAATGAAACAGATACGCAAAATATCAGAAAAAGCAGGAAAGCTTGTCGCCATTCTCGGTGACCTTTGCGGTCCTAAAATAAGGGTGGGGCTTTTCAAGGATGGCGCTGTCACGCTAAAGGCGGGAACAACAGTCAGGATCACTGATGATGATGTGGAAGGGACTGACTCCCTCATCCCTTCTCAGTATAAGGGAATCGCCAAAGATGTGAAACAGGGTGAAAGCATCCTTCTTGATGACGGAAATATCGAATTGGAAGTGACTGCAGTGAATGGAAACATCATAGAAGCACTGGTCATCAATGGCGGCTTGTTGAAAAACAAAAAAGGCATGAATTTACCTGGAACAAAAATGAACGTTGCCGCACTCACAGAAAAAGACAAGAATGACGCTTTGGCCATGATCAAAGGTGAAGCGGATTTCATTGCTCTCTCCTTTGTACGAACAGCGCAGGACATCCTGGATCTCAAGACACACCTTGCTATGAATGCCAGTGAGATTCCAATCATAGCAAAGATCGAAAAACCTGAAGCGCTGGAAAACATAGAATCCATACTGGAGGCTGCTGATGGAATCATGGTGGCACGGGGAGACCTTGGCGTGGAAGTCCCTCAACAGAAAGTTCCACTCATACAGAAAGAACTGATCGCTCTTGCGAATGCAAGCAGCAAACCTGTCATCGTGGCTACGCAGATGCTTGAAAGCATGATTGAAAACCCACGTCCTACAAGAGCTGAAGTGACAGATGTGGCTTTTGCCTGTTTTTCCGGAGCTGATGCAGTGATGCTCTCAGCTGAGACGGCTGTAGGAAAATATCCTGTAGAAACCGTTGCCATGATGGATTCCATACTGCGCGAAATTGAATTACGCCAGTTTGATGAAGCTGGTTTCAGACCTGAACATGAACACGCACAGAAACGCAGGGATCCTCAGACTGATGCCATCTCGTCCGCTGCAGCGCTCATATCACGGGAGTTGAAAGTACGTTCTATCGTGGCACTCACACGTTCAGGCCAGACTGCGAGGGTAGCCTCATCAGACAGGCCAGCAGCTCCCCTTCTAGCCCTTTCCCGTTCTGTGAAAACAGCAAGAAGATTATGCCTGATGTGGGGTGTCTATCCTCAAGTGCTTGACGAGGAACTCCGCTTCAATGAATATGTACGGCATGCAAACAATCTGGTGTTGGAACTGGGGCTTGCAGACGCAGGGCAGACCATCATCATGCTTTCAGGACTGGCTGAAAAGAACATTGGGACAAATGCCATCTACCTGCACAAGGTGGAATAGAAATAGCTTTTCGTTAATAGGCTGTAGCATTGAAGCATCTATGAACAATCCTATCTTTTCAGTTTAGATATAAATTTCTCGTATATATCCTTTCGCAGACCGCAAGCGACGACTTCAACTGTTATGATCTCTTTATGGACAGTATAGACCACCCTATACTTGCTGAATTTCAACTTCAGATATCCTTTCAGTTCACCCCGCAATGGTTTTCCATTCTTCTCTGGTTCAATAAGCAACCTCTTTTTAATCGTCTTAAGAATAATGACCTGATCGCTGTGGTCCAGACTTTCTAACTGCTTCTGGGCATAGGGGGAATAAACGATCTCATAGACCATATTTATTTTCCATCTGCAACTGAGTCAAATACTTGCCTTTTTTCTGTTTTCCTTCTTTGACCATCTCAGAAAGGATATAATCTTCAGCGATTTCGAGCAGATCCTGGATTTTCTGATACTTATCAAAATCCATAAGGACACCCAAAGGCTTATCCCTATTAACAACGATGATCTCTTCCTCATGCTTGCCATTAAGAAGCGCTGGAATATTGCTTCTGAACTCAGTCACTCCCATGATTGTTGAATCGTTCTTGACCGTAAAAGCCATAACCAACCTCCTATCATTCAAGTACACTTAAATATACATTTAAAAGTACATTTAGTCAAGGCTCATTTCCAGATATTCATTGCATGCAATCCCCTGATTTTGACATTCAACACTCCTCATAGTATATTCTTCCCTATGGAAATGCTTAAAAAACACATATCAAAAGAGAACATCATACTCTTTTCAGCATGCGTCCTTTTACCCCTATACATGCGATTTGGCACTCCTGCCGCCTTTGACATCTACCTGGCACACCTGTTCACTGATGAAACAGTCCAAAGCTTTGCCCGTGCTGCTTATCATTACATCACAATATTCTTCCTTCTCGGTCTCGTCCCGTTCCTTATCATCAAATCTGGTTTCAAAGAACCTCTTTCTGCCTATGGCATGCAGAAAGGTGATCAGGCTTTTGGTTTCAGGACCGTATTCATCCTCCTCATCCCGATTTCCCTAGTCATGATGATTACAGCAGCGATCCCTGGAAAAACACCTCCCCTTTTCAGCGACATCTATCCAGCGATTCCTGCTGTGAAAGGAAGCATGGGGCTCTTCGTTGCTAGCTCCATCCTCCTCTTCATCTATTATTTCACATTCGAATTCTTTTACAGGGGATTCCTGCTTTTCGGTTTGAAAGAAAAATTCGGCTCTGCTCCTGCCATACTTATCCAGGCTATTCCCTCCATCATCATCCACTTCGACAAACCGAATGGCGAGCTTTTCTCATCCATCCTCGCAGAGATCCTTTTGGGAATGCTCGCCCTCAGGACAGGATCCATCTTTTACGGAATCCTATTACATTTTTTTGTGGGGGTCAGCATTGAACTCGCTATGGTCATTTTCTAAATCTTGCAAAACTCTTCTGTCCTTCCTCATCTTTTTACTTCTTTCTGTCCCTGTTTACGCAAATGACGACATCACTCTTGTAGACCAATGCAGGGATTTCTTCAGCTTCAAGGATTTTGAAAAAACATTGGAACTTGCAAATCGCATCTATGAAAATCCCGCAAACAAAAAAAACCAGGCCTTATTGGAAGAGATGCTTTATTTCATGAACGAATCAGGAGAAGAGATCAGGGACAAACTCCAGAAAAGCATAAACCACCTCAATGTCAATTCCATAAAAAAACAGATTGCAACATACAAGAAAAAACTCAAGATACAGATGGACATACAGGAAGACGGATTCTACTACACTGTCAACTACAGGCGTGATGCCCTCAGACAACTGATGAAACTCAATCCGTCAAGCGTCTATATCGAATACATCAAGTTGAAAAGCCTGTTACGGCTTTCCCAGTATGCCACTGATCCCCTGTTCAGATTCAACGAGGATCTCCGGCTCATCAGCCTTTACCAGACATACATCAGCAATTATCCAGGAAGCCAGTATCTTCCAAACCTCATCGGCCGGATTGCAGACCTTTATTTCAATGTCTATGAGCAAGCACTCATCCTTAAAGGCCAGCTTGGTTACTCGGACGCCCAGATCAACACGTTCTATGACCAGTCCATGTCACTATACAAAAAAGTCATAAGGGAATTTCCCGGTTCAGCAGCGGCCTCTTCCATAGGCGAAATAAGGATCGACGAAGTCAAACTCCGAAAAGAACCCATGACCAAAAGCCAGATGATAAAAAAACTCAAGATGGGAACACTGGTCAAAATAGTAGAACGAAGCGCAGAACGGTATGCTATTTCAAACATGTATGATTTCTGGTACAAGATCCGCCTTCCAGACGGTGTTGAAGGATGGGTCTACGGTGTCTATATCAACACACGCTATGGCAGATAAAAAAACCGTTTTTTCTTCACCTTGACACGATTCTTCAGAAGCGTATAAACCGACCCTTCTTTTGCCAACTGCAAATAGGATTTCCTGACATGTGTATGATAGACCAAAAGCTTCCCATCAATCTGTTCTTTGAGCTTCAGGACTTCCTTGTAATAGCTTTGGGCTGAAGACTTGTCCACAAAATCAACATTATGAAACACTAGCCCGCATTTTTTAAACCACTTTGCTGACAGGTTCGGCCTTCCCAATTTCTTGACCAAAGCTTCATCATAAATCGTATCTCCGGAAATTCCAAGGCTCTCCCCCATGTATTCAAACTTGAGACCCAAAGTTCCAAACTTTGAATTATGATGGTTCCGCCTGCTGTGAATAACGCCTTTGAAATACGGCAAGGAGCTGTCCGAAGCGAGATGAATGAAGTTGACATATCTGTCGAAATGCCTGTGAAACATATAGTTGAATTGTTCACGCAAAGCATTGAAAATGGGAACAGAAGTAATCAAGTTGATCCTGTTCTTTGTGGATGCAGCCCTTCTGATTACTGCGGAAAGACCTTCTATGTGATCCTCATGGTTATGTGTAATCAGATAATCTGTAATGTCATCAATATGGATATTGTACTTGGCCAGGACCAACGCAGGAGCCGCTGGAACATCCACCCATATTTTCCTGTTCCCAAAAGAGACAATAAAATTCGAGGTGACATACCTGTAACCGTCTCCATTTCCACAGACAAGGACAGAAAGGTTTTCTTCATGTCTGATGACACGGGGGATACGTTCAAAAAGCCTTTCCACAGCATAATGGACATTCACATGCGGGGAAGCCGATCGGAGGTCATAAACAAGCTGGTGGTCATCATAAATTTCCAGATTGCCATCCTTGTAAACAATCTCCACTTTCTGGAGGGAGGCAACACCGACAAGGTTGAAAGGTTTGAGCCTCATCAAAGCCGAAGTATTGGGAGCCTCGATAAGTTTTTCCCGTTCAGCATTAAAAACATAATTCACAGAATGGGAAAGCCTGCGCTTTATGTTCGCCAGATCCTTTAATCTGCCAAAATAATTCCTCACACGGGGATGAACAGACCTGATCTCATTCCAGAGGACGAATTCTTCACCTGTATGATTGTCACCAGCAGGAGTCGCTTCTGGAGGCAACACGACGATATGATCATAATCGATTTTCAGCTTGCGTAAGAATTTGGATACGGCAGGCATGCTGCCCACACGGAAAAGGCCTGCAGATGTCCGAACTAGATCCACATTGTTAAAACCGAAAGTGACCCTCGTGGCATATTTGGAAAGTTTCGTCTTGATTTTCATGATCAACCATCCGCTTTTAAAAGTCTTTTAAAAACTTCGATATTGAGGTTAACATCAGCACGGGCATTATGGAGCTTCGAACAATAAAGGTTCAAGTTATCAGCCATAGCACTCAAAGTATATCTGGGAAACTTGAAAAATTCCCTGGATTTTGTCAACGTATCCAACGTTGGGTTTGTTATGTCCATCCCATAACGTCCAAACTCTACCCGTAGGAAAGGCACATCAAAAACATCAATACTATGTCCGACCAAAGTATGATTCCCTAAAAACACCTTGAATCTGCGCAGGACATCTTCCCTGTCACAGCCTTTCTCATCAAGGTCTTTTTTTGTTATCCCTGTCAATGCTGTTATCTTTTCCGGAAGATCCCTTTCTATCTTGACAAGCGAATAGAATTCCCTTACAGGATTGAGATCATCGTTTATATGTATAGCGCAGACCTCGATAATACGGTCATTCTGGAAATCAAACCCAGTAGTCTCAAGATCAAAAACTATGCATTCCCTGAAATGGATGGTATGACCCATTCTTAATGCCTTCTTCTTTTGTTAATGACAGCTCTCTTGACTGGGATTTGGACAATCTCATAACCGCCAGTCTTGGGAGCGCCCTTAAAACGAACCAGATTCTTGTTGCGTAGTTCTTTGATATATCGTTCAACAGATTTTCCAGGGATTCCAACTTCTTTTGCAATTACTGGAACACGAGAAATCGGATTCTTCCTGATAAAAGCCAAGACCTCATTTACTCCCTCATTTACTCCCTCATTTACTCCCTCATTTACTCCCTCATTTACTCCCTCATTTACACCGCCATTTACACCGCCATTTACACCGCCATTTACTCCGCCACTCATATCTGTTCTTTTATACAAGATTACTTGAACACCGCCATCTAATTCTGTGATTTTTGGTTCTGGCAAACCTGCCTTAACACACGAACTATATATTTTAAGCGTGCCTAGCCCCCAGCAATCAATATACCCAGCTTTAAAACAAGCGTCTGCAATCAGTGGATTTCTAGGTCTTGATATATGATTTCTTTTCAAAGCATCAACAACCAATCCATCAGGAAGATTTCCTTCGTTCCAAATGGAAATCGCAGAATCATATATCTTAAGAAACACCATCGAACCAGAATATCGCCTATGCACCAATGAGTTAATCAGCATCTCTCTCAGAGCAGTCACAGGATACTCTCCCTTCTCAATCCTTTGAAGTCCTTTGAAATCGATTTTTCTAATGAAAAACTTGTTATTCAACATTTCTGGAACATTCCTGAGCAATTGGACAAGATTGCCTTCCACAATCTCTTGAAACTTAAGTTCAGTATCATCCTTTCCAAATCTCCCAATCTTTACCATGACATTTGGGATAAACCGGTTAGGATCTTTTGCAAAAAGGAGAATGGCTGCACGTTTGATTTTTCCCTTCTCCATCAACCTGAGTTTTTCCAGGATCTCTACAACATTTAATCCAGAAACATCAGAAATCCTACCGCTTTTTTCCATATCTTTAAGAAACAGACGCAAGCTCTCCTTGTCAATATCCTTGACAAGACACCTGTCTTCAATGACAGCATCCCACGTCTTTCCAGCTTTCTTCAACAAAAAATCATTCAATGAATTACCTTTAAGTTCTTGAAGCGTGCTGCCACTTCTAATGTAATATCTACCTTTCAAGGAGACAGGAACAGAACAGGGAATGATTTTTATCTCAACATATTTCCTGTTTTTTTTACTCAAAACCCTTATTTCTGGCATTATCCCAAGAATATCCTTTATTTTATTAGGAAGATCTTCTATGAGTTTTTCTGCATTTTCCAAACCTACAACACGACCTCTGTCATCCACACCAATATAAAGTTTTCCGCCTTGGGCATTTGCAAAACCACATATCCATTTTAAATGTTCATCCAGCCATTGCAATTTCCATTCCATGTCCTGGTTTTCAGACTGCCCCACTTCCCCATTCGCTTTCCTTGTTTTTATCCGGATCCGTCTACGCATTTTCCAGTTCCCTCACAAATGATCCAACCAACCTGATCATCCTCTCTGAAATCAGATGTGATGATTCCATTACTTCAGAATGATTCAAAGGCTTTCCTGTTATTCCCGCAGCCCTGTTTGTTATGACTGACAGTCCTGCCACTCTCAGTCCCAGCCTTCTTGCCATGATCACTTCTGGAACTGTGCTCATCCCTACTGCATCAGCTCCCATTTTTTCAAGCATCCGGATTTCCGCTGGAGTCTCATAACTGGGTCCTGTCATGGCAGCATAAACACCTTCCCTGACTTTGATACGCTCATCCTTCGCACATCTCTTGAAAAGCCCAATAAAATTCCTGTCATAGGCATCTGTCATATCAGAAAATTCAACTTCCTTCTGCGCTATAAGTGGATTTGTTCCCATCAGGTTGATATGATCCTTGATAATCATGATGGATGGCAGCCCAAAAGACCTGTTGATTCCACCTGCAGCATTCGTCACAAGAAGATTCTGGATTCCCAATGCATTGGCGAGCCTGACCGTCGTGGTCACCTGTTCCATTGGAAATCCTTCGTAAAAATGAAACCTGCCGCTGAAAAGAAGTATAGGCACTCCAGAAAAAACCCCTGCATGAAGAGCGTTCGCATGCCCCTTGACTCTTGATTTTGGAAAACCAGGAATGGAAGAGTACGGAAGCACAACAGGTTTTTCCAGAAGACTGGTCAGTCCACCCAACCCAGATCCTAATATGATTCCTATCACAGGTTTGATTCTGATTTTTCTGGAAACAAATCCTGCTATTTTTTTGATCTCTATTTTATCCATAAAACAAATTAAGTCCTTGTTTGACAAAAGTCAAATATAGGCAAACTTCTCCCTTAACACAAGACCAACACTCGCATCAAATCGGGATAAATATTTTATGAATTTGAAAAAGAATGTATTAGGTGCTAAATTCTCTTCCTACTATCAAGGAAGGATTGACTTATGGATACACCCGTTCTTATCATCAACATTATCCTTATGCTAGGAGCAGCCGTTGGAATGGAATTTGTCGCTTGGATTGTTCACAAACGAGTCATGCATGGTCTACTTTGGAGTTGGCATGAAGATCATCACCAGAATTCGGAAAAAAAATGATGGCATCTCCTTTGGATTCCTCTCTGCCCCCCAAAAATACGATATAGTCTAAGGGGCAAAATGCGTATCATCCTTTCTGATACATTAAGCTACTGCTTTGGCGTAAAAAAAACCCTCGCTATAGTTGACGAGCTTCTCTCTAAAAATGATAGCAAGAAATATTACATGCTTGGCGAAGTGGTCCATAACGAACATGTCATTGATAAACTCAACAAACGTGGACTCCAAATAATTGCCTCTCTTGATGAAGTGACACCAAATGGAATTGTCATCCTTCAAAGTCACGGCACTCCCATATCTATGTATGAAGAGCTAAGGAAAAGGAAAATCGAATATGTGGATACTACTTGCCCCATGGTCCGTAATATCCATGTGAAAATAAGACAGTTGGAAAAGCAAGGTTACACACCCATAGTGTTAGGAAAGGAAGGACATGATGAGGTCCGCGGGATTCAAGGACAGGTAAAAAAAAGTATCGTCATAAAAGAAGTGGAAGAAGTGACTCCTGAACTTTTTAAAGGAATAGAAAAAGCGGGCATAGTCGTTCAATCCACGTGCCAACCAAACAAAGCTTACCTGATTGTTGAAGAGATAAAGAAACTAGTCCCAGATGTCCTATTTCACGATACCATTTGCGAACCTACCAAAACCAGGCAAAGTGAAATCGAGGAAAAATCCAAACTCTATGACTGCAATATCATCATTGGCTCCAAAAAAAGTGCTAACACAATGCACTTGTTTCATATTGCCTTTGCCAATAATCCTTGCACCTATCTGATAGACTCTCTGGAAGCAGCTCGAAATTTGAAACTGCCAAAAGAGGCTTCCGTCTTCATTGCTTCTGGGGCCTCAACACCCGAACATCTCATACAAGATGTGATCCAGATATTAAAATCGAAAACAGGAGAGAAATCGACATGTACAACAGAAAAACACTGATTCCTCTTTTCCAGACGGCAGTCTTCAGACCA
>DYKD01000037.1:27142-30723 GCA_020722765.1 Brevinema andersonii
CACACTGGTCACTACACGCATCCAGGAATCGGCATGCCCATGGTGATCATCTCGTCCGAACTCCTGGCCAACAGGATACGATATGAACAGAAATGACCGGAAACTCCTGAAGGAGATTTTCAGCAAAGGCAGCAGGACATATTTCAATAGCTCGCTCTTCTTTCCGCAGGAAGTCCGGGATGCTGTCTATGCCCTCTATGGCTTTGTCCGCACTGCAGACAATTTCGTTGACACGATTCCCCAAGATAAAGCAGGTTTCCTCTCTTTCAGGAAAGATTATGAGAAAGGAAAAGGGGATCATCCTGTCATAAATATCTTCAGGGAGCTGGAAGAACGGAAAAAATTCGATAAGAAGTGGACCAAGGCCTTTCTTGATTCCATGCAGATGGATCTGACAAAAAAAAGCTATGACACCCTGACCCAGACCTTGAAATATATTTTCGGCTCAGCGGAAGTGATCGGTCTCATGATGTCACGCATCATGGATTTGCCCAAAACAGCAGAGTTTCACGCATGCCATCTCGGTCGTGCCATGCAGTACATCAATTTCATACGCGATATCGGTGAGGATATCGGATTCGACAGGAACTACTTTCCCCAGACTGACATGAAAAAATTCGGACTCCACACCTTGAGCATGACTGAAGCACAAAACAAGCCTACACAATTCCGAACCTTCATCAGGGAACAACTGAAAAAATACCAGTCCTGGCAGAAGATAGCTGAAGAGGGATTTTCTTATATCCCTAAGAAGTATCTTATTGCCATCAAGACAGCATCGGACATGTACAACTGGACTGCAGACCAGATCAGGAAAGATCCATTTATCGTCTTCCGAAAAAAAGTAAAACCATCACGCCTCTTCATATTGAAAACTGTATTGTTGAACATCCTCACTATCAAAGGATAAAAAAATGAAAGCCTATTTTGCTTCCTGCAAGAAGAGCATGACAACCTATCTCCGGTCATTCCTATCACACAAGGCAAGAGAGACCACAGATGTGAACGAATGGGGTCCGCAGGTGATGGAACGTCTTGGCCATTTCACAGAGATGGGAAAGATGCTCCGTGGTGGTCTCATATTCCTAGGGTATGAAGCCTATGGTGAAAAAGCAGGCAAGGATGTGATTGCCACAGCATCAGCTATGGAACTTGTCCAATCTTCCCTCCTTATCCATGACGACATCATGGATCGCGACACCATCCGACGGGGAGAGCCATCATTCTTCTATCAATATGTCCAACTTTCTGCGAAACGTCACATCAAGGATGCACGTCATCTTGGAGAGGGGATGGGAATCTGTGCTGGCGATATCGGATACTTCCTTGCCTATGAAATCATTGCAGGACTCTCCTGTCCTGCAGAACTCCGTACTGCTGTTGCCAGACTCTGGGGAAAAGAGCTGACACTTGTCGGTCTTGGCCAGATGCAGGATCTCTTCTCAGGAATGTCCAACGAAAAGACAAAAGAAGAAGTCATTATCAATGTCTATATGTATAAGACAGCACGATACACTTTTTCGCTTCCCCTGATGACAGGCGCCTTGCTGGCAGGCGCTAACAAGAATGAGATTGCCAAATTGGAACGTTACGGAGAAGTGCTTGGACTGATTTTCCAGCTTAAAGACGATGAACTTGGACTTTTTGGAGACGAGAAGGAGCTTGGGAAACCTATCGGTTCTGATATCAAAGAAGGAAAGAAGAGCCTCTATTTCCATTACCTGATGGCAAAATCGAAGGGCGAAGATAAGCAAAAGCTCTTCTCCATATTCCATAATCCGAAAGTGACAAAAAAAGATGTGGAAATCGTCCGCAACATGATCCGCAAATATGCCATTGACCTGATCATATCTGACATGTTGCAGGAACTTGGAACACGGGCTCTCGAAATCATAAAGTCATTGAAGACAAGCGAGAGGTTTAAAAACCTCCTCACGCAGCTGTTGGATTACAGCATGCAGAGGAAGAGCTAGGTCCCATCCTTTTTCACAGAAAACTTATTTTTCAGGTTTTTCCTGAATCCAAACCCGAACTTTTCAGCACGGACATAAGATCCTTGAGGTCCTGAACCGACACGCAGACCAGGAACACCTAACGAGATTCCTATTCCAGATTTTGAGAAATTTATGCGGAATGGTCCAATATGGAAACCTTTTCTGAAAAAAAGACCCATATTATCCCCCTAAACCATAAATAGAAGTATTGAAAGAATGCCTATTGTAACTACACTATCAACTGAAAGAAGAACATAAGAAGAGACTGGTGCCACCTTTTCTCTAAACAATTTTGAGATATAGCTCCCTCCAAAAAGGAGAGAACCAACAAACCAGGCTGGACTGAAGAGAGTTGCACCCTGCCAGAAAGTCATAGATCCTCCATATTCTTGCTTTTTTCTTTTCCACCTATCTGTGTGCCTCTAAAACCTTTGCTTGTTCAACTTGTTCCTTGATACCGAAAATCCACATGTAGGTCAGCTTGATTGCGGGTTCTGTCTCGGTCTCGATCAGTGCCCGCATGTCCTTCTTTGTGAACTTCTCCTCATCGCACCTGATTGATTATCTTGTAGTCTGGTTTGCCTTGACCTTCACCTTCAGTCAGAGGGAGATTCCGAAGATCTTGATCGTTATCGTGGGTTCGTAGGCTCCGATGGTAAACATTCTACGTCCTCCTAATTTCTCTTACTACCATTATATACGAAATAAAATCACGATTTTCCTTGATTCCCTATTTCAGATAAATATTGTAAGGAGCATGATAAAGAGAAAAAGGAACATAAGCACGCTGGGAGCACACCCTTCTGCTATATTGCTGTTTCGAGTCTCATTATCACTTCTCATATTTACCTCCTCTGCTTCTGTTCTTATATACGAAAAAAAGAATGATTTTTCCCCGAAGTTATCTTTTTTTTCTACTCAAAACCATCTGGCTACACTGTTCAAATAACCTGATATAAAGAGGAGTCTGCCGCTTTTCAGATACATCATCCGTCACGGGTAGGGGCAACAATAATGATTCTCTTACCCTATACCTCTTCTCCAAATCCACAGCAATGCCTTCGAAATCCTGGAAAAGGGTATCCCTCAGAAAAAATTACACTCCAATCGTAATGGTTTATTTCACAAATTTTTCCGTCTCCAGCAGTTATCCGCAAATTTCGAGTAACTGATTTTTCATCAAGCTCATTATCAGAAAAGATCGGATTCTGTCAAGTTCATGACATTGTTTTACGTTTCTCTGTTTTATTTCGGTCAGCGCACACAAGATGTGCTCGCTGACCACGCTACGGTCGTTTCAGCCGTGATGCTCATCTGATTCGGGGTCCTCGCTATTCGCTCGGCCTCCGTATTGGTTCCTCAATCGGCTGAAACGGCCCTCCGCTTGTTTAAGAAAAGCAGCACTTCACATATATCTACAGTTTAATATTCAAAGGGAATGCAAAATGCCCCAAGATCATCCCAATGAACAATCATCTCATCTTTGACATCAATATAAGATTTCAATCGTGTCCTTATTATGGGAATCCGCTCTTTTGTATCTTGAATATATATCCGATTTAAGTCAGAAGGATTATAAGATTTTAA
>DYKD01000002.1:0-328 GCA_020722765.1 Brevinema andersonii
AAAGGTAAGCCAAGCACTGTGGCTGTTGCTTTTGCTTTGGGTAAAGTCTAAAATCCGTTTCGCTTTTTCGGCGTCCACACCGATGAGCTGTTGCAATTCTTTTATCGTAAATTTTCTGTCGTCTTCATATACAAACTCATCACTGCCAGTGTTGTAAGGGGGGTCGATATAGATCATCTTGACTTTTTCATAGTAGGCATTTGAGAGATGTTTAAGTACTTCTAAATTATCGCCTTTTATGAGTAAGTTTTCAGAGTTGGCATTTTCGGGTTTAGCGTTGTGTGTTTCATCTGCTTTTAGTAAAGTCGTTGCGGGGTCGCTTGCCAAA
>DYKD01000002.1:406-23186 GCA_020722765.1 Brevinema andersonii
GTTTTTGAATTTTTCTATTTGAAAATTTCCCTCTTTGTCAAAGCAATGAGGAAAATGAATCCTCAGTTTTTCTAAATCCTTGTTTGGTGCTCTTATATTTCCTGTGGTATTTTGTTCTGACATGCTTCAGCCCTTCCTTTTATATATATTTAGAGGATTTTTGTCTTGTCACTCACACTCACAAGCGCGCGTTTAATCTTGGGCATCTGATCCTCCGTAAAAAATTCTATCTTCAATCCTCTATCGACTATCTACTATCGTCTATCCACCATTCACCATCAACCATCCACTATTTACTGATGTGTCTGCTTCCTGGTTGATACAGTGGAATTCCTTCTTTACAGAGAGGGCAATCTTTGGGGTCATATTTTACAACATCAAGTGTTAGAAGCGAATAATATGGGATGCCGTTGAAATCCGCTTTGCCGTTGGAACGGTCTACTATTGAACCTATAGCTATGACTGCAGCGCCATTCTGCTTCACAAGTTCCACAATCTCTTTCACAGATCCGCCTGTTGTTATGACATCCTCTACAACAAGAACCTTATCCGATGGAGACACAGAAAATCCCCTGCGGAAAGTCATTACTCCGTTTTCTCGTTCACCAAAGAAAGTTTTCTTGCCAAGCTGACGGCCGACCTCGTATGCAAAAGTGATCCCACCGATTGCAGGTCCAATGACACATGTGATTCCCTTGATATTCGGAATTTTTTTAATCAGCTCTTCCCCGAACATCATGGCAAATTCAGGATACTGGAGAACCTTTGCGCATTGGAGATACTGGTTGCTGTGAAAACCTGAGGTAAGTTTGAAATGTCCTGTCAGCAAAGCTTCTGACTTGTTGAACGCCTCTAAAAACCTGTTATTATCCATGTTTTATCCTAAAAGAAGATGAAATAGGATAATGTGACAGATTAAAAAAGTCAAATTTTTCTGACCTTGTATCTCTATCAAACTGTAACTTTTCACTTCCTAACAAACTGGTACAACAAAAAAATACTAGTACACTTATTTATATTACGTACACTTATATTGAAGATAAAAAATATTTGTCTAGTATTTAAATTTCTTGACTTTAAAAAAAATGCCCAAGGACAAATCCAAGAGCATTTTCAAATGGTCATTTCAATTCGAGAGAAGTGTCTACACTTCCAGCACTTTGATATGCAGATCGTCCAATTGGCGTTTGGAGACATCGCCAGGTGCATCACTCATGAGGCAGAGCGCTTTCTGTGTCTTTGGGAAGGCAATGACATCACGGATGGAGGCAGTCTTTTCCATCAACATCATGACACGGTCAATACCGAAAGCGATTCCACCATGGGGGGGAGCGCCATATTGCAACGCTTCCAGAAGGAATCCGAACTTTTCCTTTGCTTCAGCTTCACCAATCTTAAGGATGTTGAGTATTTTCATCTGCAAATCAGAATTATGGATACGGATACTTCCACCACCTAATTCAATTCCGTTCAAGACAAGGTCATAACTGGCAGACTTGAGATTTCCCATGTCAGCATCCGCGATTTTATCAGAGAGGAGCGGTTCAATATCTTCAGGTTTGGGAGATGTGAAAGGATGATGCACTGCAGCCCATCTCTTTCCTTCCTCATCCCACTGGAATAGGGGAAAGTCATATATCCAGACAAAAGACATATCATCTTCCTTGATAAGACCGAGCATTTCTGCCAATTTTTCACGGAGATTTGCAAGAGCTTCATGGACAACTTTTTTCTTGTCAGCTACGAACATGATGCAGTCGCCATCTTCAGCACCGAGACGTTTGATCATTTCTTTCTGGAGGTCTTCGTTGAAAAATTTCGCTATGACAGATTCAAGTTTTCCACCAACAACCTTGGCCCAGGCGAGTCCCTTGGCTCCATAAATTCCTACAAAGGCCTTGAGGTCTTCATCCAGATCCTTACGTGAGAATTTCGCTCCACCCTTGGCATTCACAGCCCAGCAGATGCCGCCCTTCTCAATCACATTCTTGAAAACCTGGAAATCCGATTTCAGGCCTATGTCTGAAATATCCTTGAGCTCCATTTCGTAACGAAGGTCCGGACTATCTGTGCCATATTTGCTGATGGCCTCATCAAAAGTGATGCGCTTCACCGGAAGTTTTACGTCTAGTCCATAGTTATCCTTGAGCACCTGTGCCCAGAGCTTTTCCATCAGGTCCATGATATCATCTTCTGTTACAAAAGAGAATTCAAGGTCGAGCTGGGTGAATTCCGGCTGCCTGTCCTTGCGGAGGTCTTCGTCACGGAAACATTTTGCAACCTGATAGTATCTGTCAAAACCCGCAATCATGAGGATTTGTTTGAAAAGCTGTGGAGACTGGGGAAGAGCGAAAAACTTTCCTGCATTGATACGTGAAGGAACAAGATAATCACGCGCACCTTCAGGAGTGCTCTTGTTGAGGATGGGCGTCTCTATTTCAAAGAACCTGTTCGCATCCAGGAACTTGCGTGCGCTCTGGACAAGCTTGTGCCTGTTGATGATATGCTTCTGTATGGACGGTCTTCGCAGATCGACGTACCTGTATTTCAAACGGTGCTCTTCACCGACGTTGGCAGTGTCGTCAGAAAGTTCAAAGGGAGGCGTATGGGATTTGTTGAGGATTTCGACAGCCTTCACTTTGACTTCAATCTCGCCAGTCTTGATTTTTGGATTTATGGATTCCGGATCTCTGCGCTTCACTTCACCACGCACGCCGATGACGAATTCCGAACGGATAGTATCTGCCAAAGCATGGGAATCCTTATCCACTTCCGGATCGAATACGACCTGGACAAGACCTGTATAATCTCGTAGATCCATGAAAATGACCCCACCGTGGTCACGCCAGGAATGGACCCACCCATTGAGAGTGACGGTTTTGGCAAGATCCGCAACAGAGACTTCACCGCACATGTGGGATCGTCTGATATCTTTCATCATAATGTTCACCTTTGAATAAGATTGGTTATGGAGAGGTAAATATACAGCATTAAACAAGGAAAATCAAAAGAGAAAAAGGTGCCAAATAAGATGTTTGACCTTCCCTTCTATGAGCCATATTTTACGATCCGGTTCAAGACAACAAATAAAAAAAATTTTTACATTATTTGTGACAATAATTCCATTGGAAAATCTGACAATAGAAGCAATCAACAAATCGTTCGGATTAATCATCTTTTGAATGAAGGGTCAGAAATCGAACCGAATAACTCTGAAAAATCCGAAGGATAAATCGGTTCTACACGGGCACGAATCTGTTCAGCCACCCATTTCGAAATAGAAACATGTTGGCGGGACGCAGCAGCTTCTACTTTTTTGAGTGTTGGCGCATCTATGTAAAGGGAAATCTGTGGCATTTTATTGAACCTCCTACATAATCGTAATATCATTTACCAGGAATGTCAAGTGTACTGGCAAGTATAATGCGCTCATTTAACTGGCAAACATTCTATAAAACATGTGACGGGCTAAAAAAATAACGATTTTCTCATGTTTGGATTTTTGCGAAGGGAACTTGTCAGTTTTGTCCTTTTTACCGATATATAGAATAAAAGAGAATAACCATGAATAAGACCCTTTTTCTTCTCACGCTCCTTGTTCCTGCCATGATCATGGCGACATCTGCAGATTGGCCCTCTGTGCATGGGAACCAATACCTGACTGCGAACAATGATGAGATCGTGCCTTCAGAAGGGAACATCAATTGGACTTTCAATGCTCCTGCAAACATCTATTACCCGGTTCCTGTACAGGACAAGATCCTTCTCTCATCATTGGATCACAACGTTTATTGTCTGGACATGCATAAGGGGACTCTCCTCTGGAAGCATCAGACATCCGCACCTCTCATACGCAGTATTGTTGTAAAAGGTGATCATGTCATCGTTCCATCAGGCTCGGTCATTCGGGATCTGAGCATCAGAAGCGGGGAGCTTCTCTGGGCACGTGACGAGCAACCGAACAACATTTATATCTATCCGATCATTGTCAATGACAAGATCATATACGGCACAAGAAAAACGATGATATGCAGGGAACTTGAGACGGGAAAACTGGTCTGGAACAACAACAATATCAATATTTTCGGTGGTTCTGCAACAGCCTTTGACAACATAGTTGTTGTCCAATCACGCCATTATGCTGAAAAGAAATATACTGTAGCAGCACTGGATCTGAGAAATGGCCGCCTGCTCTGGGAAAACGAAATCTGCCCGGATTCCAACATCTTCACTCCTGTCATCTACAACAAAGATGTGTTTGTCTCTTCCAAAAACATCCTGTACTCGCTCTCCCTCTCTTCTGGAAAACAGAATTGGGCAAAAGAGTTGAACGACAACATCGCGTCTGAATGTGTCTTTGCAAATGGCAATCTCCACTTTGCTGCAGAAGGAGGGTTCATCGTAATCGTCGATCCTCAGACAGGAGATACTGTTGAAACTGTCAGCTTCAGACCTGGTCGCCTGCCATTTTCCATTGTTGGTGAGAACATGTTCGTCCTTGAATACGCATCAGGAAGCATTTTCAAGATTGATCTGACGGATTACAGGAAAACAATCTTTCTGAAGGATGAAAAAAACGTGGCGGGTGGACATCAGATGGCCATTGCAGACGGCAACATCTTCTTTCCAAAAAACTCGGTCCTGTTCGCAGTCGGTGAACATCAACCTGATATGCTGATCGCATCAACGAAGAATAGAAAAATGCTCTCTGGAAAGATAACAGACGAGAATGGCAACCCTGTGAATGCGGAAATCTATATTCCAGATTCAGGGAAAAAGGTGCTGGCAACAGATGGCCATTTTTCAATACCGATTCCTGAAAAAGGGTTTCCTGTGAGGCTTGATCTGACAGCTTCAAACATGATGTATAAGACTGTCATGGTGGATAAGGAATCACCTGACGTAGCCATTTCTATGGACCGTGTCTCAAAGGAAAAATCATTCTCACTTGACAACATCTATTTTGATTTTGACCGCGCAGACCTCAAACCTTCAGCCATACCGGTCATACTCAATGTGAAACAGTTCCTCCAGAAAAACCCGGGGGTCAGGCTGGAAATCCTCGGACATACGGACAGTGAAGGTGAGGAGACTTATAACCTGGAACTTTCACAGCGGAGGGCTGACAGGGTAAAACAGTTCCTTGTCAAGAATGAGATCAAGGAAGACCGGCTGTCCTCACTAGGAATGGGCGAAAAAGAACCGATTTCTGACAACACTACAACTGATGGAAAGAGATTGAATAGAAGGATAGAGTTTGTGGTCAGGTGAAAGAAAACGGAAAAAGAGGGATTTCTAACAGTATTCCACGTGTTTTTCTGATGCTGAATCCGAGCCTATCCAAACTTGACAAAAAAATTGAGCAGAGAAGTGTATAGTAACAGTGTTTGATTTTTGATAGGCGTAACAGGATCATGATTTTGTTTCCTCAAGCAAGAACTGTCGCAAACTGAGGTGTTCAATTCCCTTTTCTCCTTTTCCTATTACAGGATCGAGAGAAACAATTATTTTCCTGTAATTATCTTTGATAGCAAGCAGATTGCCAAATTCCCTGGCATGGGTTTTATTATCAGAAATCAAGTAGGCAACCTGGATATAAACGATGTCTCCATTTTTCTCAGCGCAGAAATCGATCTTTTTGTTACCTAATTGGCCGATATTGACCTTAAACCCCCGGAGCTTAAGACTGTTATAAACTGCGTTCTCCATGATTTTGCCGATATCCAACTGCTTGAGGCCATGAAGGGCGTTGCGTATGCCAAGATCCTGGAAATAAAATTTATCATTGATTTCAAAAAGTTTACGCCCGTGAATGTCATAACGTCTGACTTTATCTATCAGAAAAGAAGAAGTTAACGCAGAGAGGTAATGAAGGACAGTATTGACATTGGTCGATATTTTTTGCGATATGAGATAAGTGCTGATATTTTTAGCTGAAACAAGTTGCCCGGTCGTGTCAACAAGATAATCAAAAAGCTGGTTGAGGAAATGGACGTCACGGAGATTATTCCGGGCAACGACATCTTTAAGAAGGATCGTATTATAGATGTTTTTCAGATATTCGAAAGCCGTCTCTTCCTCGAGATCAAGATGGATCAAGTAAGGCAGTCCCCCAAATTTCAAGAAAAGCGAGAGGGTTTCATCGCTGTCTGCCAATTTGTGAAAAGTTAAAAATTCTGGATAAGAAAGTCCACGGATGGGAATTTCAATGGTTCTGCCTGAAAGGATTCCTGCGATGTCTGCGGACATCAATTTAGAATTGCTCCCTGTACAGTAGATGTCGTGACCGGCCGAAAGAAGTGTGCGCAGGGCTTTTGAAAAATCGATGATTTCTTGGACCTCATCAATAAAAATAGCTGCTGTTCCTTTTCCTCCCGTTTGTGACCGTATGTAGGCAAGGAGGGACGGGGGATCGTGGATGGTCTGGTTGATTTCGCTCTCCATGTCAATATGGATGATTTTCCGTTTAGGAGAGATTTTCTTGATATGATCCATGACTTGAAAAAGGATATAGCTTTTCCCGGCCCTGCGGTGTCCCGTAAGGACTTTAATCATCTCCTTGCCAATAAAGGGCCGTATTTTTTGAAGATAGGCTGGGCGGGGAATATATGTTTTAATCATGGTTAAAACTTCCAAATATTTTTATTATTTGTTAATTATAATTAAAATATGTTGGAATGTCAAGTTTTTTGACTTCCCGTCATTATTATATTATATTCTTCCCTGTCCTGACTTACACTTCAGAGGCAAAAATCCACTCCATTTAGGATAATACGATGATTACAACTGAAAATGTATCCCTCCAATTCGGCAAACGCGTGCTTTTCGACGAGGTCAATGTCAAGTTCGCGCCTGGTAACTGCTACGGTCTCATCGGTGCCAACGGATCCGGAAAATCGACATTCCTCAAGATCCTTTCAGGGGAAATAGAACCAACGCGCGGACAGGTGAGTGTCTCTTCCGGAGAACGCATCGCAGTTTTGAAACAGGACCATTTCCAGTTTGACAATATGGAAGTTCTTGAAACAGTCATCATGGGGCACAAAAAGCTCCATGACATCCTGAAAGAACGTGATGAGCTTTATGCTAAACCTGATTTCAACGACGCAGACGGGATGCGCTCAGCAGAACTGGAAGAGATGATTGGTCACATGAACGGTTACGACGCTCCTTCAGATGCAGGAAAGCTTCTTAACGGACTGGGCATCACGGACAAACTTCACAGTTTGAAAATGAAAGAGCTTGACGGATCACAGAAAGTGCGTGTCCTCCTGGCCCAAGCGCTTTTTGGAAATCCAGACATACTGCTTCTTGACGAACCTACAAACAACCTTGATATTGAAAGCATTGAATGGCTCGAAGAATTCCTTTTCAATTTCAAGAATACTGTCATAGTCGTTTCCCATGACAGACATTTTCTGGACAGGGTCTGCACCCATGTTGCAGATATTGATTTCGGCAAGATCACTCTTTTCACAGGCAATTACAGTTTCTGGAAAGAAGCCAGCCAGCTCGCTTATAGGCAAAAGCAGGAACAGAACAAGAAGATGGAATCCAAGATTGCGGATTTGAAGGAATTCATAGCAAGGTTTTCTGCGAACGCCTCGAAATCCAGGCAAGCCACTTCACGGCAGCTCCAGCTGGACAAGATCACTCTGGAAGACATCAAGCCTTCCAGCCGTAAATATCCTTACGTGGCATTCAAGGCAGAACGGGAAGCGGGAGACATCATCCTTGCAGTGGACAATCTTTCACTGACACAGGATGGCGTCACAATGTTCAAGAACGTCACATTCAATGTACGACCAGACGAGAAAATCGCATTTGTGAGCAAGAACAAACTTGCAGTGACGGCTTTTTTCCAGGTGCTCGCAGGTGAATTGAAACCTGATACAGGAGTCATCAAATGGGGAACCACGATTACAAAGACCTATTTTCCAAAGGACAACACTTCCTATTTTGACACAGACCTAAACATGGTTGACTGGCTACGCCAGTATTCTGCGGACAAACAGGAAGAGTTCATAAGAAGTTTTCTGGGAAGGATGCTGTTTTCAGGCGATGAACCGCTGAAGAAGGTGAATGTCCTTTCAGGTGGAGAGAAGGTCCGCTGCATGCTGTCCCGCATGATGCTGGCAAATGCCAATGTCCTGATATTTGATGATCCTACAAATCATCTTGACCTTGAATCCATATCTTCTTTGAATGAAGGCATAAATGATTTCAAGGGAAATGTCCTGTTCACATCACATGACCATGAGCTTATGTCATCAGTATCGAATCGCATTATTGAATTCGGACCTGATAGGATACTGGACAAGCTGATGAGTTATGATGATTTCCTGCATACGGAAACAGTAAAACAGGAACGTCACAACCTTTGGGAAAACCAGTGAGAAGTTCTCGCTGCACAAAGAATCATCCAAACTTTATTCTTAAAAAAACTTGACTAAAATATATTGTTTTTAGTCAGTTGACTGACTAAAATATTATTTCTGGCGAACAACTGATAAGAAAGAGATCGATTTTGTGACAGAACGAAATGGGCAGATTGTCGCTTATGAAATAGAATACACACACAACAAAGGGCGCCCTCCTAAAATCTGGAAAGAGGCTTATCCGGGCAGCCAATATGAATGTGTAACCAGAGAAAATCTGATGGACATCATCAATAAGTATGCAGAATACAGCTGACCCAAAAATACAACCTTATCGCAACGGCTGGGTTTTATCAGAAAACTAAAGTATTCAATATATATCAGCGAATAAGCCCTCACGCCGAGACGATGACAGCCTTTTTCTTCTTCGTAAAAAAAATGATTCCAATGACAATTCCACTTCCTGCAGCAAGGAATCCTTGGATACAGAGAGTGCCCAACAGATATTTTGTCAATCCTGCAACAGTAGAATTGGAAAGCTTCAGAGTAAGATCATAATAGAAAACCGAATTCTGCAGAAGCCAAGGTTTGATGAAAGGATCAAACAGGGCGACAACACCCATCCCTAAAGCGCAGAGGATGGCCAACCCGAATCCAGAAAAAATCATAAGCCTGGAAAAATAGAGAAGGCCGTTCCTGATGTTTAAGGTTGTCAACACGAACAGAAGAAGAAAGATAACAACAATCAAAGGGAAAAAATAGGGATACTTGAGAGTGAAAGAGAGCCACGCCTGGTTTTTGGCAACATAATCTTTTATGTCCTGTATTTTCAAATAATCGTGGAGTGAGACGGTGTCTGGGACAAAACCTAGAGCCATAAATGCAAAATTGACAACTGATTTGTCTGTGAAACTTTGCCGTCTTTGCGCTTCACGGAGGTCATCCCCCAGGTCTTTTTTCAACCTGACAAGATCGAACCGTAAAGAGGGAAAAGCCGCCTCTCCCTGCACATGAAGTTTCAGGATTCCAAGTTGCTGCTCGATCTGTGGCTCAATATGCTTCTGCAGGGACTCCTCGATGCTGTTTTTTGCAAGCATGAGATTGCGTTTCAGCGCCACAGGGACTTTTTTCTGGTTTGGCAGATGGTCCTCTATGTATCCTGCAACAAACCCGCCTGCTGTGATGCCTTTTGTCCAGAAAACAGGATCCAATGCGCGGAGAGTGAAGAAAAAAGCAAGCAACATCAGGGGAACAGCTATACAACCGATCACAAAAACCAGAATTGTAAAAAAGCGGCTTTGTAAACTCATACTGTCAATCCCTCCAGGTTCTTCTTGTAAATCGCCATCTTCTGTTCGATTTCAGATTTCTCGTTACGTGTTTCTGTTACGACTTCAGGAGGAGCCCTGTCTGTAAAGTTCGGATTCGACAGCTTGGTGACGAGTTTCTCAAGATCTTTTGAAAGTTTTGTGATTTCTTTTTCCAGGCGTGCCTTCTCTTTTTCCACATCAATATTGCCTTTTATCGGGATGATCACTTCTGTTGACGTATCTACAGCATAGGAATAGGACTGTTCAGGTTTTGCCATATCATTCCCATGATCAATCTTTTCCACTGCCGCAAGGAACTTTATATAATCGACATTCTGAACGATGAGAGAATCCTTTTCCTTGTCCGTACATTTCACAATGATATGGATCTTTTTTGAGGGCTCGATTCCTGTTTCGCCACGTATGTTGCGCACAGAATAGATAATGTTCTTGATGAACTCGAAATCCGTCTTTTCCTTTTCAAACAGGAATTCCTTTTTCTGTTCAGGCCATTTTTCAATCATGATCGATTTTGTAGGTTCAGGGAGCGCCTGCCAGATCTCTTCTGTTATAAAAGGCATTATGGGATGCAGGAGTTTCAAGGATTCCTTCAGGACATAGAGTAGTATGCTGATGCCTTTCTCCTGTTTCACCTTGTCCTGGGAATAAAGGTCGACCTTGGAAATTTCCAAGTACCAATCACAGAACCTGTGCCAGATGAAATCATAAAGTGCCAAAGCGGCGTCGTTGAACTTGAATTTCTCAAAATCCCGGGTCACTTTGGTTTTGAGTTCCTCGACATTCGCAAGGATCCACCTGTCAGCGATATTCAATCCTGCAAGATCAAACCTGTCAATGCGGGAAGGCGCCAGGGTCTCAAAATTCTGAAGGATATATTTTGAAGCGTTCCAGATCTTGTTAGCAAAATATTTTCCCGTCGTGAACTTATCCATGGAAAGAAAAACGTTCTGGCCTGGTGCTGTTATGCTTGTGATCGTGTAACGCAACGCATCAGCGCCATGGCTTTTGATTACATCAAGCGGATCTATTCCGTTTCCAAGAGACTTGCTCATCTTACGGCCTTGGGAATCCATGATGGTTCCATGAATATAGACGTCCTTGAAAGGGGCCTTGCCCATGAATGCATATCCAGCCATGATCATGCGAGCGACCCAAAAAAATATGATACCCGCATCTGTGACAAGGGTCTGGGTTGGGTAGAAAAATGAAAGGTCTTTTCCTTTTTCAGGCCAGCCAAGAGTTGAGAAGGGCCACAGCCATGATGAAAACCACGTATCCAATACATCCTCGTCCTGACGGAGCTGTGAAGACCCGCACGTTCCGCACTTGGTGGGAGTGGTCCTGCTGACAATCACCTCCCCGCATTCGCAATACCATACGGGGATGCGGTGTCCCCACCAGATTTGGCGTGAGATGCACCAGTCACGGATGTTGTTCATCCAGTTGAGATACACTTTTCTCCAACGTTCAGGATAAAGAGTGATGGTTCCATCTTCCACAGCCTTCAAAGCGGGTTCAGCCAGTGGCTTCATCTTTACGAACCACTGTTCAGAAAGATAAGGTTCCACCACGGTATCGCACCTGTAACAATGGCCTACAGCATGAAGGTGCTTTTCCTTTTTCAGGAACATTCCTTGTTTTTCCAGATCCTCAATCAGTTGTTTCCTGCAATCGAACCTGTCCATCTTCTGATATTGCTCAGGGACATTCTCGTTCATTTTTGCGTCAGGTGTCAGGATATTTATGAATTCGAGATTGTGTTTCCGTCCCATTTCAAAGTCATTGGGATCATGTGCAGGAGTCACTTTCACACATCCGGTTCCAAATTCCATATCTACCATTTCATCAAGTATGACAGGAATCTCGCGTCCTACAAGTGGCAGGATAAGGGTCTTACCATGAAGGCGTGTGTATCGCTGGTCTTTCGGGTTGATGGCAACAGCCGTATCTCCCAGCATGGTTTCTGGACGTGTTGTAGCTACAATCACAAAATCGTTCTCACCTTTTACAGGATACTTGATGTGATAAAGAGCGCCTTCAGTATCCTTGTGTTCAGCCTCTTCATCAGCCAGAGCTGTTCCACATCGGGGACACCAGTTGATGATATATTTCCCACGGTAGATCAACCCTTTTTCATGGAGGGATACGAACACTTCCTTGACAGCATCTGAAAGTCCCTCATCCATTGTGAACCGCTCACGGTCCCAATCGCAGGAAGAGCCGAGTTTCTTGAGCTGTTGGATGATGGTTGACCCGTTCTGCTCTTTCCACTTCCATATCTCTTCAATCATCTTATCGCGGCCCAGCTGGTGCCTGGACATGTGAAGTTCCTTTTTGAGCTTTTTCTCTACGACATTCTGCGTGGCAATTCCCGCATGGTCAGTACCTGGAATCCAGTTCGCTTCAAATCCTTGCATCCGTTTCCATCTGATGATGATGTCTTGGATCGTATTGTTGAGTCCATGTCCCATGTGAAGGACACCAGTCACATTCGGAGGAGGGATGACAATAGTGTAGGGAGTCTTTTTCGAATCTGAAGACGCCTTGAAAAAGCCGTTTTTCAACCAGAAATCGTAGTTTTTGCTTTCAATCTTATCTGGATCATAATTTGGGTCAAGTTTCATGAGAACCTCTTTGGCATGGGAGTCTTAGAATCTAATCAAATTTTAGAATAATGTCAAAAGATTAAGAGCCATGGTTTTGAGACATTCGGTAACCATGTCTTCACCTATTTGAGAGGAAATATCCTGCCCCAATCTTCTTTCCGCAAAATGCGGATATCAGCTGTTATGAGAAAGCTGGAGCGAACAAAGTGGAACTACCCTCGCGCGAAGAGAAGATAAAGATTGGACTTTAGAACTACTAATAGTTATATTTACAATATTGGAGTTTTAATTATAATGAAAAAAACCAAAGTTTATCTTGATTCAAGTGTTATAAATCATCTATTTCATGATGATACTCCTGAACGAATGCAAATTACGAACATTTTTTTTAACTTTTTTGTTAAGACAAAAGTTTTTGATGTATTTATTTCTCCTGTTGTAATTGATGAGATTTCCGCTACTCCAGATGAAAATAGAAGAAATAAACTACTTTCAGTAATAACGGACTACTCAATAAATGTATTAAATTTCACTGATTCTATTGAGGAAATAGATTTTTTAGCTGATAGTTATATAAATCAAGGAATTCTACCAAAGAAAAGCAAAGTAGATGCGCTTCATATAGCTATTGCTACCTTTTATCAAATTGATGTTTTGCTTAGCTGGAATTATAAACATATGGCAAATATTGATAAAGAAAGAAAAGTGGTATCCTCAAATTTAAGTCAAGGATATACTCATAATTTAAGAATATGCACTCCAATGGAGGCTATATATGAAAATGAATGAAAATTCAAATGCGCAAATTGAAGTTTGGGAATGGAAAGAGACAATAAATAAAAAGTATGAACATATGGAAACTAAAGAAGCTCTTAAAAAAATAATGATAGAATCAATTGAAGTTAGTAAAAAATATAATCTTTTACCTGTTTTAAATAACGAAGAAGAAATAAAGAGCGCGCAGGGATAAGAAAAATAAATTTCGCTTCGGTCTTCTCATATCAGTTGTTATCCGCATTTTTCCCTCTTACCCTATCTGTTTTTCCATGCTTTCAGGCATGTCTGGAAGTATTCCTTGATTTTCTGGCGTACATTGTCTTCCTCGGTCAATCCCCTGTTCAACCTGAACATTTCAAAGGAAGCATAATCTTTCACTCCCTTTGCAAGATCAGGAGGCAGTGCTGAAAAAAGACTGTTGATATCCCCGCTTTTTTCAGTCATTTCCAAAAAATTTTCCACTTCTTCTGTTGCTTTTTCCCTGTTAAAATGTACGGGCTCTTTGCTTTGCACTGAATTGAGAGCTGCTCTAACAGAACCTGTTTTTGGAATACTCTCCTTCAACTTCCCAGTCGGAATGGATGGGATAAAAGCGGCTTTCGGAGAAGTCTGATACAGCCTCATCCGCACAGATGAGAACCATTCCTTGTAAAGCTTGAGTTTGAAATCTGACAGCAGTCTTCTGCCTTCATAATCCCTGTCCAGTTCACAACGGCCTTCAATAATCTCTTTCATGTCCATGCTCTCAAGGCTATTCATCCTGTATGTACGCTGGGATCTGTATGTAGAAGCGATTGTTCCCCTGCAATGTGTCATGTTAAAAGGGAATCCAACGTCCTGACCGAAGAGGAACACTTCCAGACAACCGATATATGAGGCGAACATGATAGCAGTAGCTGCGACAGTTCCCTGCATAGGGAGTTCTGGCATACTTTTCGATTTTTCAGGAAGAAAATAATCAAGGTAGGAAAGGCCTGATGAGAAAAAAGCTCTGTTTCCTTTATGTTGTTCATGTGTTCCCTTATGGACACTTAAATCCGTAACAAGTAGGGAGTTCTGGAAATTCAAGTTTCTTAATTGCCAGGAGCTGTAGTATCCTCCGTCAGTGGAAAGAATGAAATGCGGTTCAATATGCTCTTTGGCAAGCCTTCTGGCAGCAGAAGCCGTTGCAATGATGACGCATTTATCCGTGTACGGGATGAGCTGGGAAATCGTCTGTTCAAGAGTGGGACCAGAGGAAACGACAGCAGCAGGAAAAGAGGAGAACTTCCCATGGATTTTTGTGAGTGAAAATGAATCCCTCAGTCTCAATATGTTGGATACAGAATTGCGCAGCCATATTTTTGAAAAGTATCCTGTAGTGTTCAGGTCTGCCACTTCGCGTTTGAGCCTTTCAGCAAGCAGAGCCATCACTTTTTCATAGAAACCTGTCTTGTCAGTATTGACAAGAGGTTTGTTGTCGATGCGGAGAAGCCCCTGTTTCAAGGGGATTTTTGATACTGCCTGCGTATCCGGTTCTGTTATGAAATAGAACCTGTTGTTTTTCCCGATGCGTTCATAATCCACAATGTTCAGGGAGGACCTGAGGACATCAAGCCTGTTTTCCAGAATGATGATATCAACATCATGAAGATCGTCAAAAGCCATGAGGTCATACCCCAGACCTAGGCCTATAAACATAAGGGAATCTTTCAGGCTTGGTGCAAAAGCCAGGATTTTCCGTTTTGATTCTGCGACGGGGTCAAACGAGCTGTGTATGTAGATATTGTCGATTTTTGCAGTATACGAAGTTCCCTTGCGGGTTTTTTCAAGTTCGATGGGTGTTGTTTTTCTTAGTCTGTCATATAAGGCAGGGTGTTTTTCCTGGAAGTAGGCGAGGTTTCTCTCAAGCAATCCTGAAAGTGTGATCAGAAACTATCACTGTCCTTTGGAGTCTCGTCAGAGGAGTCTTGGACGTTTTCTTCAACTTCGATATAGCTTTCCATGATATTGTAGATGAGGTTGTCCCGGATTTTTCTGGCCTTGTTCAGCAGTCCCATCTTTTCCTCCTACACGATTCCCAGTTCTTCAAAAAGCCGGTTATAAAGGTCATAGTATTTTGACCGTGCGAATTTCTGGATTTCATCTTCTGGAAGCTTGTCCAACAGGTTGTCTATATAGACGAGCACTTCCTTCAGGTTCTCACGTGACAGGGAGCTTCCTTCCATCGCACTCATGGTCTCTTCAATGTCAGATGATGTTGTTGCACCAGAAACCTCATCAAAACCGTCTGTTTCAGGTGGTTCTGGAGTGATTCCGTTTTTTTCTTCAACTTCTACATCTGTGAGGATGTTGCTTAGCTCATCTGTGCTAAGAGTGATGGATTCGTCCTCATCGGCTTCTTCAAAAAAAGACCCGTTTTCTTCCACTTTCTGTTTTGGATTCTCTTCTCCTGAGAAGATGGTCAGCTCTTCAGTCACTTCTTCAGTTGGACTGCTTTCCTCTGAAAGAGTTGAGTCAGGTTCACTGAAATCGATTTCCTGCGGTTCTCCCGTTGCCATCGGTTCTGATTCTGAAGGAGAATCTTCCAATGTGATTTCAGGTGTTTCTTCTATGACCAGCTCTTCAGGCATTCCTGAGTTTTCTGAAAGTACAAGATCATCCGCTGTTGTGAGAGGTTCCTCTTCAGTAAAGGAGACGGGCTTCATCTCTTCAAATGCAGGAGTCTCTTGAGGAACCTCTTCAACCTGCAATGCTTCTGGTTTTTCAGAAACAGGCATCTCCAAATTTGGAAGGGCATCTTCCATGGACGTTTCATTGATTTCCAAGGATCCGTCAGCAACAAACTCTTCAATACTTTCGGGTTCTGTTATTTCAAAGGGTTCTGATAAGGGTTCTTCAGCAGCAGAGAATGTTGAATCCGCAGATGCCTCTTCCACAAGTTCTGGAACTGGCTCTTCTGCAGGATATTCAGGGGTGTCAAGAATTGTTTCCTCTTGCGCTTCTAAGATTGGTGTTTCTGAAGGTTCCGTTGCTGATTCTTCAACTGGCATTTCTATAGGTTCTTCTACAAGAGATGTTTCAAAAGTGGCAGGTTCTATAACTTCAGCTAATACTTCAGGAGCTTCGATGTCAGGCATGGCTTCAAGTTCTGAAACTTCTGAAGGCTGGTCTCCTGTGACTTCTTCCAATGGAAGTTCCTCGTTTAAAGGCAAGGTCTCTTCACCATCCAAAGTAGTCATGGCCGGGATTTCCTCTAACGATTCGGCTACATCAACAGGTTCATCTGCAACCATCTCAGGCACAGGTTCCTCGTCAAGTAACGCTTCAGCAGGTAGCATGCCGTCATCTGTCTGTTTAGAAAAGTCAGTCAGGTCTTTTTTTTCAATGACAATGACGTCAGGCTCTTCACGTATCATGCTGGAATCATCCATGTTCATGGCTTCTGTAGCTGTTTCAATCTCGGAAGATTCACCACCAAGGATATTGTCTAGCTCCGAATCACTGAGTGCTATAGCTTCATCTTCGATTTGATCTTCGAAGAAGGATACTTTGTTCTCGCTCATGAGTGTACACTCCTATTGGATTTCTACTTAATTATCGGCTAAACTTGACATTAATCTTAAGAAAATAAAAAAAATAATCATGTCATTGTCCAGTCCTAAAGCCTATTATAGTGTTGATTGGGACAAAACATCAAAAAAAGATTGTGATTGTGAAAATATTGAGAGTCTGGTAATTGCATAAATTTGACAATCTGGGAGCATTCTGATATATTATGCACTCAATTTTTAAACCGTTAACAGGAGATTTTCAATGCCTAGACAAGTCCCTCTCAGCCTTTATCGAAATATCGGTATTATGGCACACATTGATGCAGGAAAGACAACATTGACTGAACGTGTTCTTTTCTACACGGGTGTCAATTATAAAATTGGTGAAGTCCATGATGGTGAAGCAACAATGGACTGGATGGAACAGGAGCAGGAACGTGGAATCACAATTACGGCTGCTGCTACTACCTGTTTCTGGAACAAGAACCGGATCAATATCATTGATACTCCGGGGCATGTAGATTTCACAGTGGAAGTCGAACGTTCATTGCGCGTCCTCGACGGTGCTGTTGCTGTGTTCTGTGCTGTATCTGGTGTTGAACCCCAGTCTGAAACAGTATGGAGACAGTCTGACAAGTATGAAGTTCCTAAGATCGCTTTTGTAAATAAGATGGACCGGATTGGTGCTGATTTCCATAATGTCGTGAAAGAAATCAAGGAGAAGCTTGGAGCTTCAGCCATTCCACTCCAGAACCCGATCGGTGCTGAATCGAATTTCAAAGGAGTCATCGACCTTTTTTCAATGAAAGCTTATTTTTTTATTGAAAATGGACAAGGCAAGGAATATGAGATCAAGGATATTCCTGCTGAATTGATGGATGAAGCGAAGAAGGCCCATGATTATATGGTAGAAAAGATTGTTGAGTTTGATGATGCAGCCATGGAAAAATATCTGAACGGCGAAGTTGTTCCGAATGAGACTTTGAAGGCCATCCTGAGAAAGGGTGTCATTGCAAACAAGCTTGTTCCAGTGCTTTGTGGGACAGCTCTCAAGAATAAGGGAATACAGAATCTTCTCGATGCTATTGTTGAGTATCTCCCGAATCCTTTGGATAATCCGCCTGTTGAAGGTTCCAACCCTCGTTCAAATGAAAAAGAAACAAGAGCTTGTGATGATGCGGCTCCCTTTACTGCTCTGGCATTTAAGGTCATGTCTGACAAGCATATGGGCAAGCTGACGTATTTCCGTGTCTATTCCGGAAAAATCACTTCAGGCTCTTATGTCTATAATGCGAATACAAACAAGAAAGAGCGACTTGGTCGTCTTGTCCAGATGCATGCCAACAAACAGAATAATATTGATGAAATCTATGCAGGAGACATTGCTGCTGCTATCGGTCTTTCTGAGACATTCACTGGCCATACGCTTTGTGACGAGGATCATCCTATTGTCCTTGAATCCATGGATTTTCCTGCTCCAGTCATTTCCATTTCAGTCAAACCAAAGACAAAAGGCGATCAGGACAAGCTTACAAAAGGTCTCTTGAAACTTGCAGAAGAGGATCCTACTTTCACAGTCCGGACAGATCCAGAGACAAATGAGATGGTCATTTCTGGGATGGGAGAGCTTCATCTTGAAATCATCATTGACCGGTTGAAACGTGAACATGGTGCGGAAGCTGAAGTTTCAGCACCGCAGGTCGCTTTCAGGGAAACGATTTCAAAAGCCGCATCCGCTGAATATAAGCATGTCAAACAGACAGGTGGACATGGACAGTATGGTCATGTTGCGCTTAAGCTTGAACCCAGAAATCCTGGTGAAGGTTTTGAATTTGTCAATGGCATCCGCGCGGGTGCCATTCCTAAGGAATACATTCCTGCAGTTGAGAAAGGTGTTGTCGAGGCTCTTGAAAAAGGAGCTTTGGCAGGCTTTCCTGTCGTAGATGTGAAAGTTACAGTCTATGACGGTTCTTTCCATGCGGTTGACTCTTCGGAAATCGCATTCAAGCTTGCAGCACGTGAAGCTTTCAAAAAAGCGTTCACACAGGCGAATCCCTCCCTTCTTGAACCGATCATGCAGGTTGATGTCACGACTCCTGCAGACTTCCTTGGTGATGTGACTGGAGACATCTCCTCACGCAGAGGCAAGATCATAAGCATGGGTGACAGAGGCAATGTCAAGATCGTCAATACAGAAACTCCGCTCAGCAACATGTTCGGATATTCCACGACACTTCGTTCCATGAGTCAAGGCCGTGCGAATTATTCCATGCAGTTCAAGCATTATGAGACAGTTCCTTTCTCCATTGCTGAAGAAGTCATTGAGAAGAGGAAGAAAGATCAGGCTGCAGGCAAGTAAGCTCTTCAGGAGTTTCAGATATGCGGATATTTGTCAGGATATGTTTTTTGATGCTTGTCCTGATAATCGGAGCGTTCATCTGGTTGAACGCTCCTACCCGCATCGGTAAAGGGGCCACAGAATTTGAAATTTCCAGTGGGGAATCAGCAATTCGTGTGGCACACAGGTTAAAGACAGAAGGTCTCATCCGTGATGCCAGGTTTTTTATCCTCTCCACCAAAATTTCAGGTTCTTCAAGAAAACTTCAAAAAGGTCTTTATTATCTTAGCGACAACATGGCAACCTCTGAAATCCTTGATTTCATCGCCAAGGGAAAAGTTTACACCATTCGTGTGACAATTCCAGAAGGATATGAGATCCGCCAGATTGGAAGACTTCTGGAATCCAAAGGTCTTGTCTCATCAGGCAAAGTCTTCTCCGAATACGCGCTGAAAAACAATAATTTAAGAAAACGATTCAGTTTCATTGATAGCCAGAGTCTGGAAGGCTTTCTCTTCCCAAGTACATACCAGTTTGCAAAAAATACATCTGTTGAAAAAATGGTCCTTATCATGATTCATCAGTTTTCCAATTCCATGGTTTCAAGATACAAGGAAGAGACCAGGAAATCCGGAAAATCCTTCTATGATATGCTCACCATCGCTTCGCTTGTTGAAAAGGAGACCAGAAAACCAGACGAACGGCCTATTGTCGCACAGGTCTATCTCAGGAGACTGAAGAAACAGATGTTGCTGGGAGCCTGCCCGACAGTCGCTTATGCTGTGGGAAAGTTTGATGGACAGCATCTCACTTATGCTGACTTGAAAGTCGATTCACCTTATAATACATACATCAATCATGGCTTGCCTCCTACACCTGTCTGTAATCCTGGAAGCGCGGCTTTCAAGGCTGTTCTTCATCCTGCAGATACGGATTACCTTTATTTCGTATCAAAAAACGACGGCTCGCACCAATTCTCCAGGACCTTGAAAGAGCATAATCTGGCAGTCGAGACTTATCAGAAGAAAAGCAAAAGTACAAGACCGCAACAGCAATAATCAACGAATGTGTTTAAGGATTCTTGTGGGAGAAGCCTCTCCCTACGCCTCGGCTGTTGGCTTTCGGAAGGGACGTGCCTCTACAACGGGTCATGCCCCGCTGTAAAAAAACGATGACCCTTCCGAAAGCCAACGATCCTCGTCTACCCTCTCTTAGAAGCTATCCTATTCTTTCTCGATCAGTTTCTTTTTTAAAAAGAACTTTGCCTTGTAGTGACGCGTCGGTTCTGTGGATTTGCTGATATAACTTTCCTGGAATTTTACAAGCGAATCGATCGCTTCCAGCAGAGAGTCATGTTTCCTTTCCAGCTTCTCAAAACCCCTCTTTTCCAAAACATAAAGAAGACGAGGAATAGGAATATCACCAAATTACATTGATATTGTATTGTGCTATTGATTGATCTCCACTAATGACAGGTATCTGTTCCACTGAAGATTGGGATATGATCATCCTGTCAAATGGGTCTTTATGAATATCGGGAAGATCAAGAACTTTTAAGGAATGCTCCATGAGGACGGGAATGTCTTTTATACCATTCATTCTCATCTGTTCTAAAAGATATTTTCCTGCATTATCAGGAAGTTCCAGTTTTCCTAATTTGTGTTTTATGACTATTTCCCATCCACTTATAGCAGAGATGAAAAGGGTGTTGTCAGGATTCTGGATGATATCTTTGGCAGTCTGAGAAAGTTTTTCTAGAGCTGAAATCATCCACAAGAAGACATGCGTATCAAGCATGAATCTCATGAGTTAAAACCATTGAGAATTTCCGGAGGTAAAGGGGCATTAAAGTCATCATGAACCTTGATTTTATCCTTTGCCGATCCTAATGTGCGCATAGTCTTCTGTCTGTGAGAAGGAATAATTCTTGCTACTTCAAGACCGGAATGTTCAATAATGACTTCTTCGCCAGCTTTGACCTTGATGATGATGTTTTCAAAGTCGTTTTTTGCCTCTGCCATTTCAACTGCTATCATTTCGTACCTCATGATAAAGATAATATAAAATTAAGCGATTTTCTGCTGAAAAGGCAAGAAAATTCAAAGTTTTTAACTATAATGTTGATGATTTATCAAATGATGGTCTTTAAAAATCCAAAAATAAGTGTTTTGCCATGATTGGATTCACAATCCCTGTTTCTTCAAAAAGAACTTTGCCTTGTAGTGACGCGTCGGTTCTGTTGATTTGCTGATATAACTTTCCTGGAATTTTACAAGCGAATCAATCGCATCCAGCAAGGCGTCATGTCTCCTTTCTAACTTTTCAAATCCTTTCTTTTCCAAAACATCAAGAAGATAATATACTGCTTCGATGGTTGAAACACAATAGTCCATTGGCTGTTTTTTGATTTTAAAGCGTGATTTTTCATCAGGCGTGAAACTGATTTTGGGAAGCTTGTGGAGAATTGTGCTGACCCACATAATTTTACGGGCCAATCGCCAAGTCGCATCGAGTACAAATACAAGCAATGTTTTTCCTTCAGGAAGAGTCAGGGAGTTTTCACTAGACAGGTTAACTGAGTTCTGTCCTGGGAAAAGAACCATGGGGAAATATCTCTCATCCGAAATCATTTTGATAACTCTTTTGTCTTCATTAAAATCTATTCCCATCAGGATTTCTGAGTTTTTCAATGAAAGCTTTGTCAATCTGCCTGTTCCAGTCTTCTGCCGCTTGAATTCCTTAGGGTGCATGAGAAGGACAAATCTTGTTTTCGTATCAAATGGTTTTGCAAAAGAACAGAAACAGGTCTCTTTGGACCTGTTACATACAAGACAGAGATCCCTCTCTTTGATTGTTGTTTCAGTGTTGTTTTTTTTTGTGTCAATCATCAGGAGTATTGCTGCTATTGAAAAATTCCAGCCGAAGGGTCATGGAAAATCCATAGTTATGGAAATCCTGCCTGTCCAGTTCTTGTTTGAAAGAGAGTCCCAGTCATAGGATGCTTCCAGATCCGTTGAGAAGCGTTCCAGGAAATAGAACGTAAGACAGCAGGAGAGCGAGTTGTCCCGGATCGTCTTTCCGTTTTCAGGAAAAAGGTATGAGTTCCCAGAAGCATACAGGGAGGCTGTCAAAAAAGAGGAAAGGTCTTGGGTATAAGAAGCAGTCCAGGCATTATCAACAAAAAGGGAGTCATATCCAGACAATCTGAGAGTAGTGATAAGCACTTTCAGTGTCGTCGTGTCATAGTCTTTGCTCAGTTCATTAACACCGATTGAACCAGAAGGTGTCTGAACAGAATAACGGTTTATTGAGAAGGAAAGATCGATTCTTGATGACTGCTTGTATTTCAAGGCCAATGAGGGAGTGAAAGATATTTGGTTGAGGTATATATTCAAAAACCTCTGTCGTTGGATTGAAAAAAAGGATGTTGTATGCTTGATGCCTGCCATGTCAAGTTCGGGTATGACAGCCCAGATGTTGCCGAATTTTTTACCTGTATTCGCATCAAATTTGAACTGGCTGTAATTGTCCAGTTCAGGCATGAATGAAAGCCCTGCTCCGAAAGACCAGCCATAAGGAAGTTTCTTGTCCATATCTGCACTGAACGATTTTCCTAAGGATGTGCTGGAAGAAGCGTATACATCTCCTGAAAGAGATATTGCGGTATTGGATGAAATGTCTATGTCTGCCATGACACCTGAACTGACCCATCCATCAGGAGAAGCTGATGTATCCAGGTTTATGGAAAAAGATGCGAATGTTGAAGTAGAAAAAAACAGAAAAAGTAATGCCACTGATGTTTTCATGTTGTCCTCTT